>JBJMGR010000199.1:0-6021 GCA_045807805.1 Pyrinomonadaceae bacterium
TATGCCGCGCACGCGCGCGTGGCCCGTTATCATCTCGCGCGCGTAGTCGGCCTGAAACTCGTCGAGGTGCCCGCCATCGAGTATGCAGCTTAAGACTTCGCGCGGGTCGTAAGGATGCCGGTGGTCTTCGGGGATAATTTCGTAGAGGTCTTCGAGCGGGCGCGCGCCGTCGGCGCTTTCAATCACCGAGACGGGCGCGCGCTCTGGGATTGGAAGCGCGGAGATTATCTCTCGAATCTTCTCTATGCACGACTCGTCCGACTCGACTCGGTAGTGCGCGACGCCCGAAACTTCGGTGTGCGTGCGCGCGCCGCCGAGCGTCTCGTTGTCAATCGTCTGACCCGTCGCCCCTTTTACGAGGTTCGCGCCGCCCAGGCCCATGAACGAACTCTTCTCGACCATGATGATGATGTCGGAGAGCGCGGGCAGGTACGCGCCGCCAGCGACGCAAGGCCCCATCACGGCCGAGACCTGCGGCACGCGAAGGTAACGGCGCATTATCGAGTTGTAATAGAAGATGCGCGCCGCGCCGTACTGGCCGGGAAAGACTCCACCCTGAAAGGGCAGGTTCACGCCCGCCGAGTCAACGAGATAGATGATTGGCACGCGCGAGCGCATCGCAATCTCCTGCGCGCGCAAGATTTTCTTTATCGTCTCGGGCCACCAAGAGCCCGCCTTAACGGTCGCGTCGTTCGCGACAACGACGACCTCGCGTCCGCCCACGCGCCCGATTGTCGTCACGACGCCCGCCGAAGGCGCTCCGCCCTCGTACTGGTCGTAAGCGACGAGCAGCCCAATCTCCTGCGAGTAAGAGCCCGCGTCGAGCAGCAACGCGACGCGCTCGCGCGCAGTCAGCTTGCCCTGCTCGTGCTGCTTCTTGACCTTGTCCGCGCCTCCGCCAGCGCGCAGGCGTTCTTCCAACTCGCGTAGTTCCTCTGTGAGCCCGCGCAGACGCGAGCCCTTCCCTGTGTGGGCCGTGGGTGCTTCACTACTCATCTCGTCTTCACACCGTCGCCCTTCCCTCGCCCATTCGGGCGCGCGGGCTTGGTCAGCTATAAAATTCCCAGAGCTTTGAATTGACTGGAAAATATCACAAGCCGAACAGAACCGCGAGCGGTAGCGAGCGGGTGGTGCTTCGATGAAGACTCCGTCGCGGAACCGCGACCCGCTCACTACCGTTCGCGGTTCTGATTCGTTGCGTGCCGTCTAAATCGTTGAAAATGCACGGCGGTTACAAAATCGAGTCGAAATAAGGTAAACTTTCGGCCCTGCAACAAAGCAAGTCCGGCAGCACTTCGCGCCGTAAAGTTTCTTTCTCGACCGACCGAGTTGGAGGACTGTATTTGGCAGCCGCCGCATTCTACGACCTCGAAGGCACGCTCGTGAGCACGAACCTCGTGCACACGCTCGGCTTCTACGCGCGCAAACAGCAGGGCATCTTCCGCTCCTTAAAGAAGAGCGCGACGACGCTCGTCAGCATCCCGCTCTTCGCCGCCGCCGACTCCTACAGCCGAATGCTCTTCAACGACATCTTCTTCCGCCGCTATCGTGGAGAGACCGAAGACCGCCTGCGCTTCTTCACCGAAGACCTCTTCGAGAACGTTCTGAAGCCAGCCGTCTTCCCCGGCGCGAAGACCCTCATACGAAAGTCCCGCAGCCTCGGACTGCGGCAGGTCGTCATCACAGGCGCGCTCGACTTCTCCGTCGAGCCTTTGATGCGCTACCTCGGCGTTGACGACTTCGTCGCCAACCGCCTTGAGTTCGTCAACGGCGTCGCCACGGGGAGACTTCTGCCGCCCGTGCTCGCCTCCGCGACGAAGGCTTCATGGATTCGCACCTACGCCGAGCGCGAAGGTATAAACCTGAGCGAGTCCTACGCATACAGCGACAGCATGAGCGACCTGCCCATGCTCTCCATCGTCGGCCACCCCGCGGCCGTCAACCCCGACATGAGGCTCAGGCAGACGGCCCTGCACCACGACTGGCCGATACTTAATCTGAAGTGAGTTCAAGGTTGCAGGTTCAAGGTTCAAAGTTGAAGAGACGCCCATCGCCTTCTAACTTTGAACTTGCAACCTGGGACTTTGAACCTGCAACTTTGAGCTTAAACGAATGGCCCTACAACTCAGAAAAAAAGTCCACGAGTCGGTCGTACACATAGACCGCGACAGCGCGCCGCGCATCATCTCTTCGGGGATGGATTTTCTTCTGGAAGACCTGCCCGTCGGGACGCGCGTCATATATCCGAACGCGCCGATGAAGGGTCTGCCCAACCGCGAGGCCGCGATTCGCTACGCGCTCAATCATCCGCACGACTGCGACCCGCTCTACGCGCAGTTGGAGCCGGGCATGAAGGTGACGATTGCGATTGACGACCTCTCGATGCCTCTGCCGCCGATGCGCACGCCCGACATACGGCAGACCGCGCTCGAAATTCTCTTAGACCTGCTCCACGCGAACGGCGTGGACGACGTTCACCTCATCATCGCAATCTCGCTGCACCGCCGCATGACCGAGTGGGAGATAAAGCGAATGGTGGGGCAGCGCGTCTTCGACGAGTTCTGGCCCGACCGCCTCTACAACCACGACGCGGAAGACCCCGACGGCATGGTCTCCCTGGGCGAGACTCGCCACGGCGAGAAGCTCTCGATCAACCGCCGCGCGGCCGAGAGCGACCTCCTCATCTACCTCAACTACAACTTCGTGCCGATGAACGGCGGGCACAAGTCCGTCGCCGTCGGCCTCTGCGACTACGAATCTCTGCGCCCGCACCACGAGCCCAAGACCATACTCGACTCGGACAGCTACATGGATCCCGGCAACTCGGAGCTTAAGCGCAAGATTGACCGGCTCGGCCTGCTCGTGGACGAGCACGTCAACGTCTTCCACATCGAGACGACCGTCAACAACCGTATGTTCAAGGGCGAGATGTCGTTCCTCACGAAGAACGAGGACGATTTCTCCGCCTACGAGCGCATGAAGTACGAGGCCATGCGCTTCACGATGTCGAAGATGCCGATGGCGGCGAAGCGGAAGATGTACAACTCGCTCACCTCGGACTACGAGATGATCGCGGTCGAGGCGGGCCGCACCGAGCCCGTCCACGAACGCATCATCGCGAAGTCGATGCAGCAGTACGTCGTCCCCATCGAGGGCCAGTGCGACATACTCATCTGCCCCATCCCGGAGATTTCGCCCTACAACGTCTACTCGTCTCTGAACCCTCTGCTCGTGCAGGTGATGGCTTTGGGCTACCACTTCAACATGTACCGAGGCAAGCCCCTCTTGAAGAAGGGCGGCACGCTGATACTTCACCACCCCTGCTACGACGAGTTCGACCACGAGCAGCACCCGAGCTACATAGAGTTCTTCAACCGCATACTCCCGGAGACGCGCGACTCGCACGTTCTGCGCGAGAAGTACGAGCGCGAGTTCGCCACCAATCCTTCTTACATAGAGATGTACCGCCGCGGCCACGCATACCACGGCGCGCACCCTTTCTACATGTGGTACTGGGCCGAGAACGGCCGCGCGCACGTCGGCCGCGTCATCGCCGCCGGAGCCGAGAACGCGCACGTCCCCGCCGCGATGGGCTGGGAGCGGGCCGACAACCTGACCGAGGCAATCGCCATGGCCCGCAGCTACATGGGCCGCTCCGCGCAGATAACCATGCTTCATCAACCTGTGATTGCCATCTGCGACATGAGTTAGAATACGGGCCGGAGGTTTTAAGCCATGAGCACGACGACCCGCCTGATTACAGCCGACGAACTTCTCGTCATGCCACACCGCGACGAGCACGGCAACCAGTGCCGTTTTGAGTTAATCAGGGGTGAGTTGTTCGTCAAAAAACTCTTCAGTCCGGCCCACGGCGTTCTCTGCTCAGAGATTGTGACGGCCATCGGAACCTTTGTTGAGGCTCACGACCTCGGTCTTGTCTTTGGCACGGGGACGGGTTATGTCGTTGGGCGCAATCCCGACAGCGTTGTCGGCGTTGACGCGGCGTTCGTTAGTCACGAAAGGCTGAGTGAAGTTGAGGACTTCGACTTTTTTCTGCCTTTCGCGCCGGATTTGGGTGTCGAAGTATTAAGCCTAAATGACACAGCCGACGAAATAACTGAGAAGGTTTCGATCTACTTCGCCGCCGGTTCGCGGGTCGTGTGGGTCTTTAATCCGAAGAAGCGCACGGCGGCCGTTTACACTTCGCCGACGGACGTGCGCATACTGAGCGAGCATGAGACGCTCGAAGGCGGCGAGGTGCTGCCCGGTTTCAAGCTCGAACTCTCGAAGCTGTTCTCGGTCGGCAAGAGGTGAGTCGCGGCCGTAGTTTGAGCAAAGATGAAATTATCGCCCACGGAAATCTATAACGGCCGGAAGGTCTTCATCATCGGCGCGACCGGGTTCGTCGGGAAGGTCGCGCTCTCGATGCTGCTCGACCGCTTCCCCGGCGTCGGGCGCGTATACGTCACCGTGCGCGCGCGCTCGAAGGAGGAGTCGGAGACTCGCTTCTGGAACAACGTCATCACGGCCCCGCCCTTCGACCCGCTTCGAGAGCGCTACGGCGCGGCGTTCGAGGACTTCATACGCGACAAAGTTCGGCTCGTTAACGGCGACATAAGCGAGGAGAATCTCGGCTTCACGGAGGAGGAGGCCGAAGCAGTCGCCAAAGACATTGACGTGCTCATCAACAGCGCGGGCAACGTCACCTTCAACCCGCCGCTTGAGAGCGCGCTCCGCACGAACGTCGTCGGCACGCAGAACGTCATCAAGTTCGTCAAACGCATGACGCGTCCCGCGCTCGTGCACATCTCGACCTGCTTCGTCGCGGGCAACCGCTCCGGCCCCGTCTGGGAGAGCGACCCGGTGCTCGGCTACTTCCCGCGCAAGGAGGAGCTACGCGGCGTCGAGTTCAACGCGGAGCAGGAGATACGCGACTGCGCCCGCCTGGCCGAGCGCGTCAGGGAAGAGGCGCGAGACGCCTTGCAGGCCGCGCGCTTCAAAGAGCTTGCGCGCAAGCGTCTGGCGGATGAGGGCCGCGACCCCGACGACCTCGACGCGATGGGGCTCGCCGTCGCGCGCGAACGAAAGGTCTGGACGCGCGAGCGGCTAACGGAACTCGGCACGGAGCGCGCGACGTTCTGGGGCTGGCCCAACATCTACACCTACACGAAGAGCCTCGGCGAGCAGCTCGTCGCGGCCGAAGAGGGCATCAACCGATCAATCGTTCGTCCCTCTATCGTCGAGTCGGCCAAGGACTTCCCCTTCCCCGGCTGGAACGAGGGCTTCACGACGACCGCGCCCGTCATCTTCATCGCGCTCAAAGGCCAGCAGCAGATTCCCGTCAACGACAAGCTCATACTCGACATCACGCCCGTCGATCAGGTCGCCGCCGTCATGCTCGGCGCGGCGGCCGAGGCGATGGTGCGCGAGCCTCGTCTCGTCTATCAGGCCGCGATAGGCGACAGCAACCCGATCACGCTTGAGCGAATCGTCAACCTCGTCGGCCTATACAAGCGCAAGCAGTTTCAGGATAAGGAGACCGGCTTCAAGCTCCTCAACGAGTTCGTCGCGCGCATGGAGACGAAGCCCGTCACGCCCGCGCGCTTCGACGCGATGTCAACGCCGATGGTCAACGCGGCGGCGAAGAGGGCTTCAACACTTTTGGAGCGCGTGCGCCCGCGCTGGGGCGGAGGGCGCGTCACGGACATCGTTGACCGCGCAAAGTCCGCGGTCGAGCGCGTCGAGCAGGTGACGCGCGAGACGAAGGAGGCGTTCGAGTTGTTCCGCCCCTTCATGATAGAGAACGAGTACATCTTCCGCGCCGACAACGTGCGCTCGCTCTTCGCGCAGATGCGCGAGGAGGAGCAGGGGCTCCTGTCGTGGCACCCGGAGAAGTACGACTGGTACGACTACATGTTGAACGTCCACTTCCCCGGCCTCAAGAAGTGGGTCTTCCCTACGCTCGAAGAGGACATGCGCGCGCAGCCCAAGCGCACGTACACCTACCGCGACCTGCTCGAA
>JBJMGR010000200.1:0-39222 GCA_045807805.1 Pyrinomonadaceae bacterium
GCTACCGCTCCCGGTTCTGTACGTATTAATAGACGACGCGAGTCTTGATAGTCCCGCGCACGCCCTTGACCATCTCAAGCGCGTCGCGAGAGACGGCGGTGTCTACGTCGAGGATGACGTAGCCGATGTCGTCGCTCGTCTTGAGGTACTGGCCGAGTATGTTGACGCCTCGGCCCGAGAGCGTCGAGTTTATCTCGCCGAGCACGCCGGGGACGTTGCGGTGTATGTGGAGAATGCGATGCGTGCCGTCCTGCGGAGGGAGGCTGACGGGCGGGACTGTGTGCGAGCCGCTCGACGTTCCTAATTCGAGATACTGAATCAGCTTCGAGGTCACGTCGAGCCCTATACTCTCTTGCGCCTCTTCGGTCGAGCCGCCGATGTGCGGCGTGAGGATTACGTTCGGGAGGTTTTGCAGGGCGGTCTTGAAGGGGTCGCCGCTTCGCTCGGGCTCCTCCGGGAAAACGTCCACGGCCGCACCCGCTAAGTGGCCGCGCTCGACGTAAGACTTCAGGGCGTCCAGGTCAACCACGTCGCCTCGGCTGTAGTTGATGAGGATCGAGCCGGGGCGCGCGTGCGCGAGCGTCTCCTCGTTAATCATGGCGCGCGTCGAAGCGCCGCCTGGGACGTGCAGCGTCACGATGTCGGAGTTGCCGAGCAACTCTCGCAGGTCGCGCGCGGGCCGCGCGTTTCCGTGCGGGAGCTTCGGCACAACGTCGTGGAAAAGTACGTTCATCCCGAGCGCCTCGGCCATCACGGAGACCTGCGAGCCGATGTTCCCATAGCCGACGATGCCGAGCGTCTTCCCTCGAAGCTCAAAGCTTCCTTTCGACTCCTTGAGCCAGATGCCGCGATGCGCGGCCGCGCTCTTGTCGAAGACTTTTCTGATGAGCATCACCGAGAGGCCGATGACCATCTCCGCGACAGAGCGCGTGTTCGAGTAGGGCGCGTTGAAGACCGCGACGCCCGCCGCCGCCGCCGCCCGTAGCTCTACCTGATTGACGCCGATGCAGAAGCATCCGACGGCGAGCAGCTTGTCGGCGGCCGCAAGCACGCGGTCCGTCACGCGCGTCTTCGAGCGTATGCCGAGAATGTGGGTGCCGCGCACGGCCTCGACGAGTTCGTCCTCGCCGAGCGCGCGCGTGAGCCTCTCGACCGAGGCGTAGCCGCGCCCCTTGAACTCGTCGGCCGCCGACGCGCTGACGTTTTCGAGCAGGAGGATTTTGACTCGCTCCCTCGGGTATGAAGTCTCTTCAATTTTCATTCGTTAAGGCTTCGCTGAGAGATGTTCGAGCAGGAGGTAGCGCGCGCGGTGCGTGTCCGGCTCGGCTCGGGAGTTAACGTCTATGCGCATGAACTGCGGCGGGGTTTCTCGTGTGTCGATGGAGACGGGCCAGAGTGGAAGGCCGGGGCCGTTCGGGTCGCCGCGCTTGATGAAGTTCGCGAAGAACTCCTGCATGACCTTCGAGACCTTGTAGTCGTCCTCCGCCCACGCGTAGACGTTGTTCGTCGGGAGATTCCCGAGCGCGTACTCTATCTCCGCGGAGTGTACCGCGCCGCGCGCGGGCGGCGGCTGTGGCGACGCGCTCGTGCCGCGCACGACTCCGCCCGCGAGGCCCGCCGTGGCGTTGCCCATCTCCGCACGCATCGCCGGGCGCGGGCGCGCGTAGAGATAGCGGAAGACGTGACTCGCGCCCGTCTTCGCGTGCAGGTCAGACCATTTCCAAGTGCTGTAGGCGATGAAGCGGTCGGAGGCTAAGTCCGTGGCGGCGGCGATCACTTCGTCGCGCGTCGAGGCCGGGTAGAGCTTAAAGACCTCTTCGGCGTTCGCGCCGTAGAGCGCGCGCACGGTCCCGTAGTAGTTCTCGCGCGTCGGCTCTTTGCCCTGAAGCAGCGCGAGCCAGGACATCTCCTCCGAGTTCCATCCGACGAGCAGGGGCACGTGCGCCTGTCGTCCGGCGGCGAAGATCGCGGCCGGGTCTTCGGGGAAGAAGTAGCCGTCAATAGTGATGGGGAAGCGGCCGACGCTCGCGAAGCCGCCTCTGGTCGCCGCGTCGAAGACCTGCCGCGTGCCGAGCGCGCGCAGCGCCGCGAGCGAAGTCGCGCCCAACTCCGAAGCGAACTTCGTCCCGGCCGCCTCGGCTTGAGATAGAGGCACTGCGCCGAGCGTCGCGATGATGGAACCGCTCTCGCCTATCGCGCCCGCAATCAAGTCCCTCGACAGGGGCGAAGCCATCTGCGCGCTGACGGAGACGGAGCCAGCCGACTCGCCCGCGATGGTCACACGGCGCGGGTCTCCGCCGAACGCGGCGATGTTGCGTCGCACCCAGCGGAGCGCCGCCGCCTGGTCGAGCAGCGCGTAGTTGCCCGACGCCCTGTGCGGCGACTCCTTCGTCAACTCCGGGTGGGCCATGAAGCCGAAGACGCCGAGGCGATAGTTGACCGTGACGGTCACGATTCCCTTCGCGGCCATCTGCTCGCCGTCGTAGCGCGGCTCGTCGCCCGAGCCCGCGACGAAGCCGCCGCCGTAGAAGTAGACGAGCACGGGCAGATGCTCACGGTCGGACTTCGCCGGAGTCCAGACGTTCAGGTATAGACAGTCTTCGCTCATCCGGTCGGAGCGGAAGCTCATGTCGCCGAAGATGGGTGCCTGCATGCAGCGCGGGCCGAACTCCAAAGCCTGACGAACGCCCTTCCAACTTCTGGACGCTTGCGGCTCCCGCCAGCGCAGGTCTCCGGTCGGGGCTTCGGCGAACGGGACGCCCTTGAACGCGCGGACTCCCGAACTCTGTCGGCCCGCGCCTTCGATTGTTCCGTCCGCGGTCTTAACCCTGTCGGGGGCGTATGCGCTCACGGCCCCGGACGCAGCGAAGAGTGTCGCCGCCAGAAGGATAAAGTTGAACGTGCCTCTCATCGGCGCTGCTCCTTGAATTGTTCGTCGTCTCCTCGGACGAGCTTCGCGCGTACTCTAACCTCCCGCGCGCCGTTTCCACAAAAGGATGACGCGAGCGTACGGCCCTTGCATCCGTACGTTGAAGGACGACACGCGCGCGGGCGTGATGATAATCTAGCAACGCTTTACGAACACGCCCCGACGACTCGCCGGGAACACTAATCAAGTGACGGACGAGACCCCCGCCCCCGACGACCTCCAAAGACGCGACATCACCGCCGCGCGCGTCGAGGTGGAGGATGCCTTGCGCGCGAGCGAGGAGCGCTACCGCGCCTTCATCGCGAACAGCTCCGAAGGCATCTGGCGCTTTGAGTTGGACGAGCACGTCCCCGTAGACCTCGACGCCGACGAGCAGATAGAGCGCTTCTACAAAGACGGCCACCTCGCCGAGTGCAACGACGCGATGGCGCGCATGTACGGCTACGAGCGCGCAGAGGAGATTGTCGGCGCGCGGCTCGGCGACCTGCTAATCCGCGCAGATCCCGCGAACCTCGAATACCTCCGCGCCTTCATCGCGTCGGGCTACCGCCTGACCGGCGTTGAGTCGGTCGAGCGCGACCGCGAGGGGAACATAAAATACTTCTCGAACAACCTCGTCGCAGTCCTTGAGAACGGCAGCGTCGTGCGCGGGTGGGGCACGCAGCGCGACGTGACCGACCAGAAGAGGGCCGAGCAGGAGCGCGAGGTCGCCCTCGCGCGCGAGCAGGCCGCGCGCATGCAGGCGGAGGAGGCGAACCGGCTCAAGGACGAGTTCCTCGCCACGCTCTCGCACGAGCTACGCACGCCCTTGACGGCCATACTCGGCTGGGCGCACATGCTCAAGGCCGGTGGTTTGGACGAGGCGACCACGCGCCACGCCGTCGAGACCGTCGAGCGCAACGCGCACGCGCAGCGACAACTCGTCGAGGACGTGCTCGACGTTTCGCGCATCGTCACGGGGCAGCTACGCATAGAGCATACGTCCGTGAACCTGCTCGACGTTGTGCGCGCCGCGCTCGACAGCGTGCGGCCCGCGGCCGACGCGAAGCGCATAGAGCTTCAGTGCTCCTTCGACCCGCGCGCGGGCCTTGTCGCGGGCGACCCCTCGCGCCTTCAGCAGGTCGTCTGGAACCTTCTCTCGAACGCGGTCAAGTTCACGAGCGAGGGCGGCGTCGTGAGGATTGGCGTCGAGCGGCTGCTCGCGCAGACGCGCATCACCGTGAGCGACACGGGGCAGGGAATCGCGCCCGACTTTCTGCCATACGTCTTCGACCGCTTCCGGCAGGCCGACGGCTCGACCACGCGACAGCACGGCGGCCTCGGCCTCGGGCTCGCAATCGTCCGGCACTTAGTCGAAGCCCACAGCGGAAACGTCCACGCGTACAGCGCGGGCACGGGCGCGGGCGCGACGTTCACGGTTGACTTGCCGCCACTCCCCGGCGAGCCTACCCGTACGGCCGGGTCGGGAGTCTTGAAGAGCGACGGGCAGGCGGGCGACGCGCGGCCAGCGGGCTCCGGCGTAGATGACGAAGGCTATATCGCGCCGCCGCTCGTCGGCCTTCGCGTGCTGCTCGTGGACGACGACGAGGACGCGTTGGAGATGCTCGCGGCATTCCTCGGCCAAAACGGCGCGGAGGTGTCGAAGGCCGCGTCCGCGGCATCGGCGTTGAAGGAGCTTTCGGGTCGCGAGTTCGACGTGATCGTCTCCGACATAGCGATGCCGGTCGTGGACGGCTACGAACTCATGCGGAGGGTGCGCGCGTCGGGCGACGCGCTCGGCAGCCGCACGCCCGCAATCGCGCTCACGGCCTACGCCTCCGACGGCGACCGCGCGCAGGCCCTACGCGCGGGCTTCCAGCGCCACCTCGCAAAGCCCGTCGAGACGCGCGAGCTGCTCGAAGTGATCGCAGACCTCGCGGGCAAGGCGAGGTCAACTTAGGCGCGTGCGCCCGGCCGTCGGTCAACCAGGCCGCGTGCTACAATGCGTGCGAACGCTTAGAGAGACTGCCCTGTCCCGGCTGCCCAACGCACGTGCTTCATAACGCCCGCCAGTCTTACACGCCCGCGCTCGACCCCTCCGAGTTCAACGAACGCTCGCTCATCATCGACACGGAGACGGTCGGCACAGGCCCCTCGGTCGAGGTCGTAGAGATTGCCCTCGGCGACTGCGAGGGGCGCATCGTCTACCACTCGCTCGTCCGCCCGCTCTACAACCGTCTGCCGCGCGCGACCAAATCGCAGCGCTTCGGCGCGGATGAGTTCGCGAGCGCGCCCGAATGGTCGGAGGTCTGGGCTGAGGTCGCGCCGCTTACAGACAACCGGCTGCTCATCGCGTACAACGCGGCCTTCGACCGGCGCGCGCTCGCGGCCATGCGCGTGCGACACAGGCAGGAGGCGACGGAGCGCGGCTGGCGTTGCGCGATGCAGTTGGCGAAGACGCGCGTGGGGACGAAGAAGAACCTCACGCTCACAGAAGCCTGCGCGCACTACGGGCTACAGGGCGGCACGCACCGCGCGGACGCGGACGTGCTCGCGACCTACAGGCTTCTCAGAAGAATCGCGTGCGGCGACGCCGTGTGAGTCCGACGAGTGATTATGTCGGGAGCGGGTGATGAGAGAGTTGAACGGCGCTGTTATAGAGAACGTTGAAGCGGTCGAGGCCGAGGGGCGCTGGCGCGCACTCGCCCTGCTCGGCGCTGCCGAACTGCTCGGCATGTCGCTCTGGTTCTCGGCGTCGGCTGCCGTGCCCGCGTTGCGCGCGGAGTGGCATCTGTCGGAGTCGGCTTCGGGCTGGCTCACGCTCGCCGTACAGCTAGGCTTCGTCGCGGGCACGCTGCTCTCCGCGCTCCTCAACCTTCCCGACGTTTTAAGCTCGCGAAAACTCTTCGCACTGTCGGCCTTCGCGGGCGCGATTGTTAACGCGAGCTTCGGTCTCTTCGCGTCGGACTTCGCTGGCGGCGTCGTGCTTCGCTTCCTCGTCGGCGTGTGTCTCGCGGGAGTCTACCCGCCGGGGATGAAGATAATGGCGACGTGGTTCCGGCGCGGGCGCGGGACAGCGCTCGGCGTGCTCGTCGGCGCGCTCACGTTGGGGAAGGCTTCGCCGTATCTCGTCAACGCCGTCGGAAGCTCCGAGTGGCGCGCGAACGTCCTCTTCGTGTCGGGGCTCGCGGTTGTGGGCGGACTCGTCGTGCTACTCTTCGTCGGCGACGGGCCTCATGCTACCGCGCCCGCGAAGTTCGACATAAGACAGGCGGCGCGCGTCTTCCAGAACCGCGGCGTGCGTCTCGCAAACTTCGGCTACTTCGGCCACATGTGGGAGCTTTACGCTATGTGGACTTGGGCTCCCGTGATGATACGCGCGAGCCTCGCGGCGCGCGGGCAAGGAGCGGGGCCGCTCGCGGATGCCGCGTCATTCGTAGTCATCGGCGCGGGCGCGTTCGGATGCGTCGCGGCGGGTCTTCTCGCGGACAGGGTCGGGCGCACAATCGTCACTTCGGCGGCGATGATTGTGAGCGGCGCGTGCTGCGTCGTCGTCGGGTTCCTGTTCGGCGCGCACCCGGCACTGCTCTTGACTGTCGCGGCCGTGTGGGGCGCGAGCGTCGTCGCGGACTCGGCGCAGTTCTCCGCGTGCGTGACGGAGTTGGGCGACGCGCGCTACATGGGCACGGCTCTGACGATGCAGACCTGCTGCGGGTTTCTGCTGACTACGCTGTCGATTCAGTTGATACCGATGCTCGAAGGGCGCTTCGGCTGGCGCTACGCCTTCGCGGTGTTAGCAATCGGGCCTGCCTTCGGCGTCGCCTCGATGATGCGCCTGCGCCGTCTGCCGGAAGCCGCGCGCATCGCACACGGGAAGAGATAAGCGAAGAGTTAAAAAGGTTGAAGGGGGGGCAAGGGGAGATGGAGCGAAAGCATGGTGCGTGGACTGTGAAGTCTTCGGAGAGGATCTACGCGGACGAGTTCGCCGAAGTTTGGGTTGACGAGGTTCTGAAGCCGGACGGCGAGCCGGGGCGTCGCGCGACGCTACGGATGAAGCCGGGCGTGGCCGTGCTCGCGGTAGACGGCGAAGGGTTCGCGCACCTCGTCAGGACGTTCCGCTACGCTGTGGGGAAGCACTGCGTCGAGGCCGTGCAGGGCTCAATCGAAGAGGATGAAGAGTTTGACGCCGCCGCGCGCAGAGAGTTGAAGGAGGAGCTTGGCATCGAGGCCGCGGAACTCACAGACCTCGGGCTCGTTGACGCGATAACCTCGCAGGTCTTCTCGCCCGCGCGCCTCTTCCTCGCACGCTCACTCAGCTTCGGCGAGACAAACACCGACAGCACGGAGACGCTTGAGCCCTTCAAGGTGAAGTTCGAGGAGGCCGTACGCATGGTCATCGACGGCGAGATAACGCAGGGCATCTCCTGCACGCTGATACTCAAGGCGAGCAGGCTCATTGGGAAAGGATGAAGGCGGAAGGATGAAGGATGAAGCTAAAGCAGTTCAGCCTTAACTTCATCCTTCATCCTTCCGCCTTCATCCTTTAAACGTTACGCGCCCGCGGACTTCGACTGCTGTTTGAGTTGGGTCTTGAGTTCTTCCATGCGCGTGCCGAGCTGGTCTATCTCATCCTCGGAGAGAACCTGCCGGGCCTTCTGGAACATCTCGGCCTCTTCCTCTTCGACGTGGTGCTCGACGTTCTCCTGAAGCACCTTGCACTTGGCGGCCCACTGCTCCGTGTCCACCGGCATCGCCTCAAGCTCCCTGAGGAGCGTCTTGATGACGTGGTGCTCCTCGAAGCCTTCGAGCACTATCTCGCGCGTCTCGGCGGCCTGCTTGATGGACGGATAGAAGATGGTTTCCTCTATCCGCGCGTGGATGCTCAACTCCTCGTTGAGCTTCGCGAACAACTCCGTGCGCGTCTTCTCGGCGCGCTCCGTCGTGGGCTCTAGCTGCTGGAAAATGCCCGAGACTTTCTGGTGGTCTTCCTTGAGCAATTGAAAAGCGTTCATGTGTACTCCTCCCGATTCGTGTTTATGGCCGGGCCTTGAACTATATCCATACGTGAACAGACGTTGACCCTTTACACATTCAATCCCGGTGCCATTGGAGATGGAGTCGGGCGGAAGGAGCGTCGGACGCTTCGGAAAAGTTCGGCCCGCCCGTGTCGCATGGTGCGACACGGGCGGGCCGAAGTGTTGTCCGGACTTCTGTTCAGGCGCGACCGGAAGACGGGAGCGCCTACGGTTCATTACCGGCGCGGGTGTGCGTCGGGTATGTCGCGGACGATGGGCTGGACGACGTGCGGCCTCGTGGCCTTGAGCATGCGCGTGCGCGTCCCGCCGAGGATTTCGGCCGCCTTGTCCGCGCCGTCGTTCGTGTTGGACGGTGGAGGCGGGCAGGGCGCGGCGTTCGGGTTGGCCGAGCAGAAGTTCTGGATTGATTCGGAGAGTTGCAGGCTGAAGTCGGTCGAAAGCGGGGGCGGGTTGAAGCCGGTCTCGGGCGTGCCGTTGGGCGGCAGGTAGTTGCCGAAGGGCGTGGCGCAGTCCACGTCCTGGAACCAGCGCATCCAGTACTTGCTGCCGCGCGGCCCCTTGTAGCCGAGGAAGGCCGGGTTGAGCGTGGCGTAGCTCGGCCACTGGGCCGTCATGTGACAGCTCATGCAGGAGCTGATCGGGTTATCGACCGGCCCGTTCAGGCGGCCGTTCCAGCCGAGGTGCGTGGGCGGCAGCTCGTTCGGGTCGGAGTTGATGGCGGTCTCCTTGAGCTGCGGGTTGATGTCGGTCTTGTCGGGCGGCTTGGTGAAGCTGATCTGCGTGTGCGTGTCGGCGGTGTTCTTGCCGTCGTTGCCCCACATCAGGCCGACGGGGACGAGGTTGCTCCAGCCGTCGGCGTTGCCCATCGCGCCGTTGTACTGGAAGGTTCCGAAGAGCCAGCCCGTCGGGGCCTGCGTGTCGTCGGTGCGGACGGCTATGTCCATCTGGATGAGCGCGACCTGCTTGAGCACGCGCGGGTTGTTCGTGTTACTCGGCTGCTGCGGGTTGCAGGGCGCTTTGTAGCAGGTGTCCACGTAGCCTTGCCACAGCTTCGGGCTGGCGAGGCTCGGCACCTGCGAGGGCGGCACGTCGACGAAGAGGAGCTTGAAGATAACCGTGCCGATGGGGAAGCCGTTCGGCCTGCTGCTCTTCGACGCGTCGGGGTTCATGTGGTCGGTCCAGACCTGACCGATGGTGTAGCCGCCGGGCGCGTTGAAGAAGCCGACGGCGACGGTCTGGCCGTTCGCGTAGGTCTGCGACGAGGCGAGCTGCTGCACCTGCACCTGCGCCTCCTTCGTCAGGCCGTGTATGCCTTCGCGCCCGCGCGGGCCGTAGTCCTGCCAGGGTATGTGGTACCACTTGCGCGCCGTGTTGTGCTCGACGCGGAAGTCAACGCCCGTGTTCCCCTCGAAGCAGTAGTCGCGCACCTTCATCATGTAAGCCTTCCAGTCGGCCTTGAAGTTCATCGAGAGAAAGTCGGGGCGCTCGGTCGGCTTCTGCACGGGGTAGTCTTGACTGAGGACGAAGAGCGGGCCGCTGTATATCGAGGGCGGCGGGATGAACTGCGGATTTGCGTTGGGGAATGCGGGCTGCGGCGGCAGCGTCTGCTGGACGTGCGTGGCGGGCGCGGCGTTGGTCGCCTGACTACGTTCGCCGAGGTATCGCGCGGCCATAAAGCAGCCGAACGACACGATGGCCGAGAAGAGAAGCATACGCTTGACCAGGGCGGCGGTCTTACGTTGGCGGGCCATAAGTTCCTCCTTAAGTTTCTATGGGATTGTTTGTGTTCGAGAGGCGGCCGTCGGGAAGGCCGCCTCTCGTCGGAGACTGCGGGCAGCAGTTACTTCTTCGACTTCGACTTTCGCGCGCCCTTCCTTGTCGAAGAGTTCGGCGCGCTCTTCTTCGTCGAAGATTTTTTGGCGCTCCTCTTTTTAGAGGACTTCTTCGCGGACTTCTTCGCGCCGCCGGAGGCCGACTCGTGCTGAGCTTCCCACGCGGCCGTGCGCGAGCGTATGTAGGCTTTGTAGTCTTTGGAGGTGCGAAGCTGTCCCGTCTCTGAGGGGCGCGCGTTGCCGTACTTGTCTCTGACGGGAAGCTGCGAGGAAAGCTCGGCGTGCGCCTGCTCGATGTGCGAGGGGTGCGTCGGGTCGGGGCCTTTGCCCTTCGACTTCGGGACGACGACCCCTTTGAGCGGGTCGTCCGTGCGCGGCTTCGGGAGCGTCAGCACGTCGCCGAAGTCGGGCGCGGCCGCGTCGCGCGCGGTGAGCGAGGGCAGGTTCCAGCGCTTCTCCAACGTCTTCAGAGTCGAGGTGTGGTCGAGCGGCACGGAGCCGTCGGGGACGCGGAAGACCGTGCCCGGCGCGATGAGCGGCGAGATGAGAACCGCGGGGACGCGCACGCCGAAGCGCTTGAAGTCGAACCCGTACTCGCCGACCGAGTCGTCGGGAGGCGTCGCGCCCTGCGGCGGCGCGACGTGGTCGTAGCAGCCGCCGTGCTCGTCGTAGGTGATGACGAGGAGCGTCTGGTTCCAGCCCTTGCCGTTGCGCAGAGCGTAGTACACGTCGTGCATCAACTGCTCGCCCTTCGACACGTCGTAGTTCGGGTGCTGGCTGTTGCCGCTCGCGCTCCATTCGGGCTCAAGGAAGGTGTAGGCGGGCAGAGTCCCGGCGGCGGCCGACGCCTGAAACTCTTTGAAGAGTCCGAAGTTCGAGGCCGGGGCGGAGATCGTGCCGGGAAAGTCCTTCTGCGTGAGCGGCGGCGAGTCGTAGCCGTATATCATCCAGCTAACGTTCTGCGCGGTCATCAAGTCGAAGATGCACTTCACGGTGTAGACCTTCGTGTGGTCGTCCATGTGCCCCTGACTCGTCGCGGCGTTGGCGAAGGCGCGGTTGGGGAACGTCTCGGTCGGCACGGAAGAGTACCAGTGGTCGCAGACGGCGTAGCCGCGCGCGAGCGCCGAGAGCACGGGCAGCATCTCGGGCGTATAGCAGCCCATGATGTTGTTCGCGACCGTGCCGGGAAGTATATCCTTAGCCCAACTCGGATTGTTCTTCTGCCAGCCGAGCGTGTATGCGAAGTCCGTGACGAAGCCCTGATTCGTCGCGACGGGCGGCGTCGGCGCGTCCACGTTCCCGAAGAGTTGCGAGTTGGTCGCCGAGTAGCCTTCGCCGGGGTCTGAGCCCGGCATGAAGTAGGCGTTCTTCATGCTCTTCGTAATCTGGAAGACTTGGACGGGCTTGCCGTTCGAGTCCGGGTTCGACTCGTCGCCCGTGAGCCCCTCGAACTCCTGGCCCGAGGGCGACCTGTTCCCCGTGTCGGCGTAGAGGAAGCCGAGCATGTGGTCGAAGGAGCGGTTTTCGAGCATGAGAACTACGACGTGCTCGATGGACGAGAGCATGTTGCCGTTGGGCATGGGAGAGCCTCCGGAGAGTTGGCCGCGCGGCATGCATGAAGCGGCGCGGACCGCCGCGCGCGCGTCTCATACCGCGTTCAGGTTGAAGAAGGGTTCACGGTTCCGGCCGTCGGCGCGGGCGGTAGAGGCTGCCCTGGGCAGGCCGAAGGCGTTCGTTCAAATCGAGTTCGCGTTGACGAAAGACAGCCCTTGCACGTGGCGCTAATGCTCGGACTTGAGGGGGGGCGAAAGAGCTTCAACTTCTCTGCACTAAAACGCGCAGACTCTAGCACAGTGACTCAAAGCGTACAATGGGAATCTTCTCTGCCTGGAAGTGTACGACGTGAATCTTCTTCGCCTGTAGTAGACTTGTACGCACCGTGGCAGAAGAGATGAGCGCCGATAAAGAGAGGCGGGGCGATACGGAGAGCGGGCGCGCGGAGGCGGCCGAGGACGCGTCCGGTTCGCAAGGGTCGCACTACCACTCGCGCATGGAGGCCGAACGGGAGACGCCTCAACGCGAAGCCGCGCCCGCCGGTTCGGAGAACGTCAACCCGGAGAACGTGAGCGCGGAGAATGGCGGCGCGTCCGTCGAAGGCGTGCCTTCGTCGAACGTGCGCGCGCAGCCGCCCGAAGAGTTCACGGGCGGAAGGGCGGGTAAGCAGAAGGAGGTCGCGGGCGGTATCCCCGCGGTCTGGGTCGCGACGAAGCACGTCGCGCGCGAGATGGGCCTGTTGCGAGGCACGCGCACGCTCCTGCGCCTCAACCAGAAGGACGGCTTCGACTGTCCGGGCTGCGCGTGGCCCGACCCCGACGGCAAACGCTCGCACGCCGAGTTCTGCGAGAACGGCGCGAAGGCGGTCGCGGAGGAGGCGACGACGCGCCGCGTCACGCCCGACTTCTTCCGCGAGTGGAGCGTGGCCGACCTGTCGCGCAAGTCCGACTTCTGGCTCGGCAAGCAGGGGCGCATCACACACCCCGTAGTCCTTCGGCGCGGCGCGACTCACTACGAAGCAATAGAATGGGACGAGGCTTTTAAATTAATCGCGGAAGAGTTGAACGCGCTCGCCTCGCCCGACGAGGCCGCCTTCTACACTTCGGGCCGCACGTCGAACGAGGCCGCCTTTCTTTATCAACTCTTCGTACGGCAGTTCGGCACGAACAACCTGCCCGACTGCTCCAACATGTGCCACGAATCTTCGGGCCGCGCGCTCACCGAGACCATCGGCGTCGGCAAGGGCACGGTCACGCTCGAAGACTTCCAACTCGCGGAGGCAATCTTCGTCATCGGCCAGAATCCGGGGACGAACCACCCGCGCATGCTCACCTCTTTGCAGGAGGCGAAGCATCGCGGCTGCAAGATCGTTCACATAAACCCTCTGCCCGAGGCCGGACTCAACCGCTTCAAGCACCCACAGCACCCACTCGACATGCTCGGCGGCGGCACGCAGCTCGCAGACCTCTTCCTGCAAGTGCGCATCAACGGCGACGTGCCTCTGCTCAAGGGCATCATGAAGGAGGTGCTCGAAGCCGAGGAGCTTCGGCCGGGCGACGTGCTCGACTGGAAGTTCATACACGAGTGCACGCACGGCTTCGAGGAGTTCGCGCGCTCTCTGCGTGAGGCGCGATGGGAGGCGCTCGTCGAAGAGAGCGGAGTCTCGCGCGAAGAGATGCGAGAGGCCGCGCGCCTCTTCGTCGAGTCGAAGCGAACGATAGTCTGCTGGGCGATGGGGCTCACGCAGCACAAGAACGCGGTCGCGAACATTCAGGAGATAGTCAACCTGCTTCTGCTGCGCGGTCAGTTGGGCAAGCCGGGCGCGGGCGCGTGCCCCGTGCGGGGCCACTCGAACGTGCAGGGCGACCGCACGATGGGAATCTGGGAGCGCCCGACCGACGAGTTCCTCGACTCGCTCGCGCGCGAGTTCGACTTCGAGCCGCCGCGACGCCACGGCCTCGACACGGTCGAGAGCATCAAGGCGATGCACGACCGAAAGGTGAAAGTCTTCTTCGCCGTCGGCGGAAACTTCCTCTCGGCCACGCCCGACACGGAGTTCACGGCCGAGGCGCTACGCAGATGCCGTCTGACCGCTCACGTCTCGACGAAGCTCAACCGCGCGCACCTCGTCACGGGCGAACAGGCTTTGATTCTTCCGTGTCTCGGCCGCACCGAGCGCGACGTGCAGAGGTCGGGCGAGCAGTTCGTCAGCGTCGAGAACTCGATGGGCGTGGTTCACTCTTCGCGCGGCTCTTTGGAGCCCGCGTCGCCGCAACTCCTGAGCGAGCCCTTGATAGTCGCCCGGCTCGCGCGCGCGACTTTAGAGAGGCGAGGCGGCGTCGAATGGGAGTGGCTGGTCGAGGACTACGACCGCGTGCGAGACTTGATAGAGAGAGTGGTTCCGGGCTTCGACGATTACAGACGCCGCGTGCGCGAGCCGGGCGGGTTCTACCTGCCGAACCTCGCGCGCGAAGGCGTGTTTAAGACTTCGACGGGCCGCGCAAACTTCACGGTTCACGCACTGCCGCGAAACGAACTCGCGCCCGGTCAGTTCCTGATGATGACCGTGCGAAGCCACGACCAGTTCAACACGACCATCTACGGTCTAGACGACCGCTACCGGGGCATTCAAGGCGAGCGCCGCGTAGTCTTCCTCAATCCCGAGGACATCGCCTCGCAGGGGCTCTCTGCGGGTCAGGTCGTCGACCTCGTCAGCCACTTCGACGGAGAGGAGCGACGCGCGCGCCGCTTCATCATTGTCCCCTATCGCATACCGCGCCGCTGCGCCGCGACCTACTTCCCGGAGACGAACGTGCTCGTCCCCGTCGCCCACGTCGCCGACAAGAGCAACACGCCCGCCTCGAAATCCGTAGTCATCTCCGTCCGCCCTTCCGACGCGCCGCTCCGCTTCGACTACGACACGAACGGTGAGCAGTGAGAAGAGAGTGAGCAGTGAGAAGAAAGTGAGCAGTGAGCGGTGAGCAGTTGAAAGAGTAAGGCGCTACGCACGTCTACACTCAAACACTGCTCACCGCTTACTGCTCACCGCTCACCGCTCACTGCTTACTTTCGTAGACCGTCTCGTAGTTCGTGCCGAGGCCGAGGGCGGCTCCGACGGCCGCGCCGACGCCCGCGCCGAGGATGCTGCCGCCGACGAGGGCGGGCACGTTCGCGCCGCGCGCGACGAGGTAACCGCCCCCGGCAGTCCCCAAGCCTCCGCCCGCACCCGCGCCGACGAGCGCGCCCTTCAGGCGGTTCTTGCCGCGGCCGATCTTCACGTTCCTGACGCTCTCGCGCGTGAGCGAGACCTTGTGGCCGTCGTGCGTGAAGCTGATGTTCTGGTCGGTCGCCGAAGCGAAACGGCCCGTCAGGCGGTCGCCGTCCTTTAGACGGACTGCGATCTCCTCGCCGGGCGTGATGGCCTGCACGGAAGTCCAGTCGGTGTTGCCCGCCGCGCCGGTGTCGCCCGCATACGCGGCCGGACTCAGCGCGAAGGCGAAGATGATTGCCGCCGTGAGTGCGAAAAATCTTGTTCTCATGTTATTAATTCTCCTCTGTTCTCAGCGCAGGCAGAAGACTCCCGCGCTCTCGTTAACAGAGTGCAAGCGTCGTGCCCCGAGCAACGCGTCGCGAAAGCTTCAGTATTCGGCCGCGTGCGGCCTCACGCCGATGGCGCGGCGCAGGAAACTTCCGACGAGTGCCGGACGCGTCCGACGCACGCGTGCTCCGGGTCTTTCGGTTTCGGCGGTCTTGAAGTTCGACGGCAGACTTTTAAAGGGGAGGCGGCTAGAAGTTGAGAGGCTTACGCGAGTTTCTGCTCGTCTGTGTCGCGTGTGCGTCGGCGTCCGTCTGCGTGTCGGCGCAGACGCTCGAACGCGTCTTCATAAAAGGCTCGCGGCTGACATACGGCGGCTACGTCGTCACGCGCGCAATCGTCGAGCAGAAGGGCGAGTCGCGCGCCGTCATCACGCGCGGCGGGCGCGAGCTTGTGCGCGTGGCGGACGGCGCGCCGCGCGTTGACGCGACGCGCATAGGGCTCTTCCCTTTCCTCGGCGGCAAGGGCAGGCAGCTCGTCGTCGAGCAGTACACGGGCGGCGCGCACTGCTGCACGATCTATCGCGTCTACGACCTCGGCGCGGCGCTTCGCGTGCTCTTCGACGGCGACGAGTACGGCATCGAGGAGGTCGGCGAAGACATGAACCTCGTAGACATAGACGGCGACGGCCGATACGAGTTCACGCAGTCGGTCATGGCGTTCGACTACTTCCTGACTTCACACGCGGGCTCGGTCTTTCCCACGGCCGTCTTCGCGTACGACGAGGGCGCGGGGAAGTATGTGCCGTCGAACCGGAAGTTCTCCGCGTACCTTCTTCGCGGCATCGCGCGCGACGTTGCGAAGGTCGAGGCGATGAACGGGCGTCTGACACGCGAGGAGCGCACGGGCGCTTTTCACGGCGAGCACTTCTCGGCCGTCATGGACGTGCTCCTGAAGTACGTCTACGCGGGTGAGGAGGGGAAGGGCTGGGCCTTCTTCGAGACTCACTACAAGCTCTCGGACAGGTCGGAGGTCGAGGCGAAGGTGAAGGAGCATCTGAAGGAGTCGAACATATACCGTGCGACGTACGGCCTCGTGCTTGAAAAGAGGCCGGAGGCGGCGCGCGCGTCGGAGGCGGAAGTTTTTAAAGGGACTGTAGGAGGACGAGTGTGGCGCTGATAGGTGCGAACGAGTTGAAGCGGCGGATGATGATAAAGGTTGACGGCGAGCCTTACGCAATCGTTGACGTGACGTTCGCGTCGCCTTCTGCGCGCGGGGCCTCGACGATGGTGCGGACGCGGCTGCGCCACCTTCTGACGGGCGCTGTTCTGGAGAAGAGCTTCAAGACGAGCGAGAAGTTCGAGGAGCCGGACGTGGCCTACGCGGGCGCGACCTTCATGTACGCCGACTCCGAGGGCTTCCACTTCATGGACGAGGAGACGTTCGAGCAGTTCATGCTCCCGTCCGGGCAGGTCGGCGAAGACCGCGGCTACCTGACCGACGGCCTCGTCGCGCAAGTCCTCAAGTACAACGGCCACCCCGTCTCGCTCGAACTCCCGCAGTTCGTCGAACTCAACGTCGCCTCGACCGAGCCCGCCGTCAAAGGCGACACGGCCGCGGGGCGCGACCTCAAGCCCGCGACCTTAGAGACCGGCCTCGAAATACGCGTCCCCCTCTTCATCAAAGAGGGCGAGCGCGTACGCGTCAACACGGAGACGGGCGAGTTCGCGGGCAGGGCATAAACAGACCCGCGAGCGGTAGCGAGCGGGTAGCGGCTCCGAGATGCACACTCTTCACGGAGCCGCTACCCGCTCGCTACCGCTCGCGGTTCTGTTTTGCCTTCCCCGAAGGGCTGTTGTAACCTATCGGGCACCGACGGAGTCCCGAACAAGCAATCTTAAATAGAGGGAGTTGAGCTGATGAAGTTGAGAATTCTCGCTGCGTGCGCGCTCGCGTGCGCATTCGCTTCCGGCGCGGCCACGGCCGTATACGCGCAGGGCGACAAGACGAAGCAGGCGGAGGTCAAAGTCTCGGGCGGCGAGCGCGACGCGTTCGCGAAGTTCGAGAAGGTGAAGGGCACGGAGGCGAAGCTTCAGGCCGGCTCGGAGTTCGTCAAGAAATACCCGAAGAGCACCCTGCGCCCGCAGGTGGCAAAGGCCGTCGCCGACGAGATTGCCAAGACTACGGACGAGCAGCTCAAAATCTCTCTCGCGGAGACCTATCTCGACTTCTTCAGCGACCCCTCGGAGGCCGCCCTCGTCAACGACGCGCTGCTCAACGCATACATAAACGCGGGCAGCACCGACAAAGCCTTCAAGATGGGGAGCGCGCGACTGGCGAAGAATCCCGAGGACGTTGACCTGCTCCGCAGCCTCACCGTCATCGCCTCGAATGAGACCATCAAGGACAACAAGACCTACTCAGCGCAGGGGCTTCAGTACGGCGCGAAGGCCATCGAGCTTTTAGAAGCGGACAAGCGGCCCGAGGGCGTGGACGAAGCGAAGTGGGCCGCGTACAAGGCCGAGTCTCTGCCCACGCTCTACCGCGCCACGGGCATCATCGCCTACAAGACGGACGACAAGGCCACGGCGATGGCTCGACTTCAGAAGGCCGCCGACATGAAGTTCAGCGACCCCGGCGTCTACCTCATCCTGAGCGAGCTTACATACGACGACTACGACAGGCTCTCGAAGGAGTATAACGTCGCGCCCGCCGCGCAGAAGACGGCCGCGCTCGCGAAGGCTCAGGCCGCCCTCGACAGGGTCATCGAGACCTACGCGCAGGCCGTAGGCATGACCGAGGGCAACGCACAGTATCAGCCGGCCCACGACGCCCTGAAGGAGGACGTGACGAAGTTCTACAAGTTCCGCCACAACAACTCCGACCAGGGGCTACAGCAGTTGCTCGACAAGTACAAGAAGCCCGCCGGTCAGTAAACGCGCAACGCGAAACTGAAAGAAAAGAAGCCTTCACTTCATCAACTCTCGATGAAGTGAAGGCTTCTTTTCTTTCATCCTTCATCCTTCCGCCTTCATCCTTTCCTCTTCCCCTTCCCACGCCGCGCGCGACTCCTGTATACTCCGACGCCTCCGACAAGCTTCACCGCACTTAGCCCCGGTCGGAGGCCGTACGCATCAACCTCGTCAAAGTCCGCGAAGGCGTTCGCCGAACGCTCTTTTCAAGAGGGGTTCTACCCGGAGGAGTCAACATCCATGCACCGCACTTCAATCAAATCGCTCACGGCCGCGCTCGCCGCGCTGCTCTTAATCACGGCCGCCCTGATCCCCGTCCGCGCCGCCGACTTCAAGCGCGAAGTCATCTACCAGATAATCACGGATCGCTTCTTCGACGGCTCTACGTCTAACAACAACCCGCCGCAGTCCTCGGGCCTCTACGACTCTACGAAGACCAACTGGCGCGCATACTGGGGCGGCGACCTCGCGGGCATCCAAGCGAAGATGTCCTACCTCGCCGGAATGGGCGTCACGGCCATATGGATTTCGCCGCCCGTCGATAACCTCAACGCGAACATCCCCGACGGCTCGGGCAACCCGACCGCCTCTTACCACGGCTATCAGGGGCGCGACTTCAAGCGCATCGAGGAGCACTTCGGCAACTCGTCCAACACCTGGACTGACTTCGACAACCTCGTCACGGCCGCGCACTCGAACGGCATCAAGGTCATCATAGACTTCGCGCCCAATCACACGACGCAGGACAACGGCGGCGAGTTCGGCGCCTTCTACGACAACGGCACGCTCGTCGGCAACTACACCTCGGACACCAACGGCTACTTCCACCACAACGCGAACATCTCGGGCGGGGGCTGGGACGACCGCTATCAGGTTCAGTACTACACCCTCTTCGACCTCGCGGACTTGAATCAGGAGCACGCGACAGTTGACGCATACCTGAAATCGGCCGCCGCGCTCTTCCAGACGCACGGCGTTGACGGCTTCCGCATCGACGCGGTCAAGCACGTCACGTGGGGTTGGGAGTACAGCTTCGCGAACTCCATCTACACGAACGGCGACAGCTTCCTCTTCGGCGAGTGGTATCAGGGCAACACCTCCGATCCGCTCTACCACGACTCCTACAAGTTCGCGAACAAGAGCGGCATCTCGCTTTTGGACTTCCCGCTCAACCAGGCCATCCGAAGCGTCTTCGCCTCGAACACGAACTTCTCCGACATCGACACCGTGCTCACGGCCGAGAACAGTAACTTCACCTGGAAGGAAGACCTCGTAACCTTCATAGACAACCACGACATGGCGCGCTTCCTCTCCGTCAACAACAACAACAACCGCCTGCACGAGGCGATGGCCTTCATACTCACCTCGCGCGGCATCCCGTGCCTCTACTACGGCACCGAGCAGTACCTACACAACGACACGTCGGGCGGCACAGACCCTTATAACCGCCCACAGATGGTTAACTTCTCGACCTCGACCACGGCCTATCAACTGACGAACAAGCTCTCGACGCTTCGCCGCAACAACCCCGCGATAGGCTACGGCTCGACGCAGGAGCGCTGGATGAACTCGGACGTGTACATCTACGAGCGCAAGTTCTTCGGCTCTGTCGTGCTCGTCGCCATCAACAAGAACGAGACGACCGCCTACAACATCTCGGGCCTCAACTCGTCGCTCCCGGCCGGAACTTACGGCGACTACCTGACGGCCCTGCTCGGCGGCTCAAGCATTACGGTCAGTACGGGCACGGGCGGCAACAACCCGGTCGCGGCCTTCTCGCTCCCGGCGCACACGGTGGCCGTCTGGCAGTTCGCCGAAAGCGTGACGACGCCGGAGATTGGTTCCATCGGCCCGACCTCGGCGCAGCCCGGAGTCAAGGTCATCATCGGCGGCAAGAACTTCGGCTCGACTCAAGGGACGGGCAACGTGAAGTTCGGGACGACGACCGCCACAATCAACTCCTGGTCAGACACGCAGATCGTCGCGACCGTCCCGTCGGTGACGAACGGCAGCTACAACGTGACCGTGACGAAGAACGGCGGGGCCGTGTCGAACGGAATACAGTTCACGGCGCTGACGGCGAAACTCATCCCCGTCACCTTCACTGTCTTCAACGCGTCGCCGACGATGACGGGCGACTACATCTTCCTGACGGGCAGCACCGTGGAGCTTGGCAACTGGGCGACGACTTGGGACGGGGCCGTGGGGCCGATGCTCACGCCCAACTACCCGAACTGGTTCTTGAACGTGAGCGTCCCCGCGGGCCAGACGATACAGTTCAAGTTCATTAAGATAGCCTCGGGCGGCGGGGTCACGTGGGAGGCGGGCTCAAACCACAGCTACACTGTGCCCGCGTCGGGCACCGGCTCCGTCAACGTCAACTGGCAGTACTGAGCCGAAAGAGTTTGAACAGGGATGGACGGGATGTGCCGGATAAGAGTTACAGGTTTCAGATTTGAAATTTCAAATCCGAAATCGCTTTATCCCGCGCCTCCCGTACATCCCTGTTAACTATTTCCGTATGAGAATGCACGTGCCGTTTGTAAAGGCGACAACGTGGAGACTCCGCGCGCGCGTCGCGTTATCGTCGGCGTTGATTCTACTCCTTCTCTGCGCGCACCCCGCCGCGACAACAAACGCGCGGCAGACGCCCGCGGCGAAGGCTGAAGTTAAGGCGAGGCCGAAGCTCCCGGCGGAGACGCTCAAGAAGTACGCGGGCCGCTACGAGCTTGAGGTCGGGCTCATTCCGGTCTCTACGCTCGACGTGACCGTCGCCGACGGAGAGCTTTGGGTCAAGCCTACCGCCTCGAAGCGCCGACGCCTCTTCCACAAGTCGAAGGCCGCTTTCACGGACGAGGTCGAAGGCACGCCCGTCATCTTCAACCGCGACGACGAAGGGAAGATAGTCGGCCTAACCTTTACATACGAGGGCGAGTCCTACACGGCCCGCCGCGTCGAACTCCTGCCGCCGAGCCTCAAGGGCAACACGACCTTCCGCCTCAAAGGTCACGACGACGCCTCCGTCGTAGTCCTCACGGGCACCTTCAACGAGTGGAACCAGTCGCAACTCCTCTTCGGACGCGAGGGCAACGAGTGGGTCTGCCGCATAGACCTCGACCCCGGCGTCTACCGCTACAAGTTCATCGTTGACGGTGACTGGCTCCTAGACCCCTCCAACCCCGACACCGCCGAAGACGAGGCCGGTAACATCAACAACGTCCTCGAAGTCAAAAGGCAGTAGGCAGAAGGCAGTAGGCGGAAGGCAGAAGGCGGAAGGCAGAAGGCAGTAGGCGGAAGGCAGTTAAGAGGCCGCCGTCGGAACTACGGCTTAAACCTTCAACTCCCTTAGCGCGTAGCGGCTGCCTACTGCCTACTGCCTACTGCCTACTGCCTTCTGCCTACTGCCTTCTGCCTTCCGCCGTTTGAGATTCGACGGCGCGTGTCGTACCTTGTAGGTCTCAAACCTTAAAAGTCAGCGAAGGATTTAACCCGTCCGCTATGAGCACACAGCCCAACAAGATTATCTATTCGATGGTCGGCGTAAGCCGCCACTACGACAAGCGCGCAGTCCTGAAAGACATATACCTCTCCTACTTCTACGGCGCGAAGATCGGCGTCATCGGCCTGAACGGCTCTGGCAAGTCCTCTCTGCTCCGCATCATCGCGGGCACGGACAAGGGCTACACGGGCGAGACCGTGCTCTCGCCCGGCTACACGGTCGGCTACCTCGAACAGGAGCCGCAACTCGACGAGTCGAAGACCGTACGCGAGACGATAGAGGAGGCCGTCGCGGAGACGGTCGCTCTTCTGAAGGAGTTCGACGAGATAAACGCGCGCTTCGGCGAGGAGATGTCGGACGAACGGATGAACAAGCTCCTCGAACGACAGGGCGAAGTGCAGGAGCGCCTGGACGCGCTCGACGCTTGGGACTTGGACTCGCGCCTTGAGATGGCGATGGACGCGCTGCGTTGTCCGCCGGGCGAGACGCCCGTGCGTGTCCTCTCGGGCGGCGAGCGCCGACGCGTCGCGCTCTGCCGACTGCTGTTGATGAAGCCCGACATACTACTCCTCGACGAGCCGACGAACCACCTCGACGCCGAGTCGGTCGGGTGGCTTGAGCAGCACTTGCAGCAGTACGCGGGCACGGTCATCGCCGTCACACACGACCGATACTTTCTCGACAACGTCGCGGGCTGGATTCTCGAACTCGACCGAGGCGAGGGCATCCCGTGGAAGGGCAACTACTCCTCCTGGCTCGAACAGAAGCAGGAGCGCCTGCGTCGAGAGGAGAAGCAGGAGTCCGAGCGTCGCAAGACCTTAGAGCGCGAGTTGGAATGGATTCGCATGTCCCCGAAGGCGCGCCACGCCAAATCCAAAGCGCGCATCAACTCCTACGAGGCTCTGCTCGCACAACAGAACGAACAGCGAGCGCGCGAGCTTGAAATCTACATCCCGCCCGGCCCCCGTCTCGGCGCAATCGTCATAGAGGCCGACGGAGTATCGAAGGGTTACGGCGACCGCCTGCTCGTCGAAGGCATGACGTTCAAGCTCCCGCCCGGCGGCATCGTCGGCGTCATCGGCCCGAACGGCGCGGGCAAGACCACGCTCTTTCGGATGGTCACGGGTGAGGAGCAGCCGGGCGCGGGCGCGATACGCGTCGGCGAGACCGTGCAGCTCGGCTACGTAGACCAGTCGCGCACGCTCGATTCGGAGAAGACTATCTGGGAGGAGATTTCGGGAGGCTCAGAGACCGTAAAGCTCGGGCCGCGCGAAGTGAACTCGCGCGCATACGTCGGCCGCTTCAACTTCTCCGGCTCCGACCAGCAGAAGAAGGTCGGCGCTCTCTCCGGCGGCGAGCGCAACCGCGTACACCTCGCCAAGATGTTGAAGGAGGGCGCGAACGTTCTCTTACTCGACGAGCCGACGAACGACCTCGACGTGAACACGATGCGCGCTTTGGAAGAGGCGTTGGAGAACTTCGCGGGCTGCGCCGTCGTCATCAGCCACGACCGCTGGTTCCTCGACCGCGTCGCCACGCACATACTCGCCTTCGAGGGCGACAGCCGCGTCTACTGGTTCGAGGGCAACTTCTCCGACTACGAAGAGGACAAGCGCGCGCGTCTCGGCGAAGACGCAACGCAGCCCCACCGCATCAAGTATCGCCAGTTGACGCGCGGTTGACGAATCGACAAGGAGGTTGATGATGAAAGCGACTTGGAAGGGCGAGGTGTTGGCGGAGAGCGACGAGACGGTCGTGGTCGAGGGCAATCACTACTTCCCCGTGAACTCGATTAAGCGCGAGAATTTCCGCGAGAGCGAGACGCACACGGTCTGCCCCTGGAAGGGAACTGCGAGTTACTACGACGTGGTCGTCGGCGGCGACGTGAACAAGGACGCCGCGTGGTTCTATCCGGAGCCGAAAGACGCCGCCCGCGAGATTAAAGACCGCGTGGCCTTCTGGCGCGGCGTGAAGGTCGAATGAGAAGAGAAGCGATGACTTTAAGAGACCAAAGAGGACGCCGCTTCGCGTGCGGCGTCCCTCGACGTTTGACGGCTCTCGCGCTCTGCGTCTTCGTGTCGTTTGCGGCGCTCGCGCAGACGCCCGCGCGTAAGGCGGAAGTCCCCGAGCGTTGGCGCGCGGCGCTCGAACAGGTGAGCGCGGACGACATGCGCGGCCACCTCTCGTTCATCTCTTCGGACGCGCTCGAAGGTCGCAAGACTCCCTCTCGGGGCCTGGATATCGCGGCCGAGTACATCGCCGCGCAGTTCCGTCGCGCGGGGTTGGAGCCGGCGGGCGACGACGGTTACTTCCAGAACGCCAACTGGACGATGACGGGCCGCGACATGAGCGCGGCGCGCGTGAGCTTCGCCAACGGAGGCTCGAACGGCGGCGAAACTTTGAGCCTGCGGCCCGAGCAGTTGAGCCTCGGCTTCTCCATCGCGGGCTTCAACTTCTGGCAGCCCGACTCGGAACTCGCGCTCGACGGCGCGGGCGTCTTGAAGGTCTCTTACGGCGCCTCCGCCGCGCTCTCGTCGCTCACGCGCGAGCAGGTCGCGGGCCGCGTCGTGCTCGTGCAGTTACCCGAGTTCCCGCGCGACGACCGCGGCCGTGCGTTCCAACTCCTGCGCGAAGAGCAGTCCTTCATGGTGCGCATGAGCGCACTCGGCTCGCCGCTCGTCGTCGCCTTCGACGCGACTTCGGAGCGCGGACGGGGCGCAGGTTCGCCGCGCCTCGTTGACCCGGAAGGCGGCGGCCGACGCTCGCCGCTCGGCCCGGAGCCTACGCCGCCTCTCGTCTTCGTGCACGGGGCGGAAGGCGCGCGCCTCTTCAACTCTCTGCCCGCGGGCGTGGGGACGGCGAGACTCTCCGCACACCTGCCCGCGCCCGTGCAGACGCCCGCGCGCGTGCGAAACGTCGCGGGGATTCTGCGCGGCTCAGACCCCGCGCTTCGTGACACGTACGTCATCGTCTCGGGGCACTACGACCACCTCGGCATACGCGAGGGCTGCGATGCGTCGAAGGAGGACTGCATCTTCAACGGCGCGAACGACGACGGCTCGGGCACGGTCGGAGTCATAGAGTTGGCGACGGCTCTCTCTCGTCTCAACCCGCGCCCCAAACGCTCGATAATATTTATGACCTTCTTCGGCGAGGAGCTTGGGCTCGTGGGCTCGCGCTACTACGGCCGCCACCCGCTCGTGCCTTTGGCGAAGACCGTCGCGCAGATAAACCTCGAACAGATCGGGCGCACGGACGACAGCGAGGGGCCGCAGGTCGGCACGCTCGCCGTCACGGGCTTCGACTTCTCCGACGTGGGCGCGACCTTGCAGCGCGCGGGCGAGGCCGAGGGCGTCAAAGTCTACAAGCATCCGACGAACTCCGACGCCTACTTCGGACGCAGCGACAACCAATCGCTCGCGGACGCCGGAGTCCCCGCGCACACGCTCAGCGTCGCCTACGAATACCCCGACTACCACGCCGTCGGCGACGAGTGGGCGAAGATCGACTTCGCGAACATGGAGCGCGTCGTGCGCGCCGTCGGCCTTGCCGCGCTCCTCGTCGCCGACGACGCGCGCGAGCCGCGCTGGAACGAGCAGAACCCGAAGGCCGCCCCCTACGTCGAGGCTTGGAAGAAGCTCCACGGCAAGCCGTGAAGGCGGGAGGCAAAACGGAACCGCGAGCGGTAGCGAGCGGGTAATGCTTACGCTGTGCAGGCTCTGAGTCGAAGCGCACACCCGCGAGGCTTCCGCTCGCGGTTCCGTTTTGCCTTTGCCTTCGTCCCTGCCTGCGGCCCGTTCGTCATGCGGGGCGGGCGGCTCGTCACAAAGCGGGCGCCCGGCGCGCAGTTTCGGTTAAACTGTCGGGTTTGGGCCGTGCGGGGATTTCCGAGGCGTTGGCGGAGGGGCGGGCCTGAGGGGCCTGAAACCATCCGTCGGGCCGTGCGTATTAACTGACCCGGACGGTCTCCCGAATAGTCAAAATTCCAACTCAAGTTTGAAGAGACAAGGAGTGATTCAGTATGCGTTTTTTTAACTATAAGGTCGCGAGCGCGCTCGCCCTTGCCTGCGCGCTCGGCCTCGCCGCCGCTGCGCAGCAGGGCGGACGCGGCTTCGACAAGTCGCGCATGGACGCGACGGCCGCGGCCTGCACGGACTTCTACCAGTTCGCCAACGGCACCTGGCTCAAGACGACGGAGATTCCCGCCGCCTTCTCTTCGTGGGGCAGCTTCAACGTACTCGCCGAGAACAACCGCAAGACCCTCCACGAGATACTCGAAGAGTCGGCGAAGAACACGAAGGCCAAATCAGGCTCGGTCGAGCAGAAGATCGGCGACTACTATGCCACCTGCGTTGACGAGGCATCGCGCGAGGCCGCGGGCGCGAAGCCGCTCTCGCCCGAGCTTGCGCGCATCGACAAGATTAAGGACATCAAGGGCGTCGAGGAGGAGGTCTCGCACCTGCACTCCATCGGCACGCCGACGCTCTTCGGCTTCGGCTCGCTCCCCGACCTTAAGAACAGCTCGATGGTGATAGGCTTCGCGGGGCAGGGCGGGCTCTCGCTCCCGACCAACGAGTACTACACGAAGGACGACGACCGCTCGAAGGAGCTGCGCGCGAAGTTCGTCGAGCACATGACGAACATGTTCAAGCTCGTCGGCGATAGCCCCGAGGCGGCGGCGAAGAACGCGCAGACCGTGATGGCGATTCAGACGCGGCTCGCGCAGAACTCGCGCACGCCCGTACAGCTTCGGGACTTCTCGACGCAGTACAACAAGATGGGCCCGGCCGACCTCGCCAAGCTCACGCCGAACTTCTCATGGGGCGACTACTTCGCTGGATTGGGCCTTCCGCGCAACCTCGAAATCAACGTCGCGCACCCCGAGTTCTTTCAGGCCGTTGACAAGATGCTGACCGAGATTCCCGTCGCCGACTGGAAGACATACCTCCGCTGGCATCTCATCACGGACTCGGCCAACGCGCTCTCTTCGAGCTTCGAGACCGAGAGCTTCAACTTCTACGGGAAGACCTTGCAGGGCCGCAAGGAGCAGTACCCGCGCTGGCGTCGCTGCGTCTCTTCGACGGACGCTGGCTTGGGCGAGGCTCTGGGTCAGGTCTACGTCTCGCGCGCGTTCACGCCCGAGGCGAAGGCGCGCATGCAGACGATGGTCAACAACCTCATCGAGGCGTTCCGCGCGCGCATCACCTCTAACGACTGGATGAGCGATGAGACGCGCAAGGCCGCCCTCGCGAAGCTCGCGGCCTTCCACCAGAAGATAGGCTACCCCGACAAGTGGATCGACTACTCGACGCTCGACGTGAAGCGCGACTCCTACGTGCAGAACGCCCTGCGCGCCTCGGCCTTCTCCGTGCGCCGCGACCTCAACAAGATAGGCAAGCCGATTGACCGCGGCGAGTGGGGCATGACGCCTCCCACCGTTAACGCATACAACAACTGGCTCCAGAACGAGATCGTCTTCCCGGCGGGTATCCTTCAGCCGCCCTTCTTCAACGCCGAGGCCGACGACGCCATCAACTACGGCGCAATCGGCGCGGTCATCGGCCACGAGATAACGCACGGCTTCGACGATCAGGGCGCGAAGTTCGACCTCGAAGGGAACCTGAAGGACTGGTGGACTCCCGCCGACCTGAAGAACTTCGAGTCGCGCTCCGACTGCGTCGTCAACCAGTTCTCGGGCTTCGAGTATGAGCCCGGCCAGCACATGACGGGCAAGCTCGTCGCGGGCGAGAGTATCGCAGACCTCGGCGGATTGACGGTCGCCTACACCGCATTCCAGAAGTCGATGCAGGGCAAGCCGCGCCCGGCCGACATTGACGGCTTCACGCCGGAGCAGCGCTTCTTCCTGGGGTGGGCGCAGGTCTGGGCCGAGAAGTACACGCCCGAGTCCGCGCGCCTTCAGGCGCAGAGTGACCCGCACCCGCTCTCGCGCTTCCGCGTCAACGGGCCGCTCTCGAACATGCCGGAGTTCGCCTCCGCGTTCCAGTGCAAGGTGGGCGACGCGATGGTTCGCTCCACGGAGCAGCGCTGCCAGATTTGGTAGTCTGAAGCGCGACAGGCAGACGCTCGCGCTCGCGCGACGCTCAAAAGCGAGAGGCCACGGTTTGAAGCCGTGGCCTCTCTTTACGTGCGCGGAGAGAGACAGTCCCGCCGCGAAGGAAAGGGGAGTGCTCCCGCGTCGAACGATTGGGGGTTATTCTGTTGCTTGCTTAGTGGCCCGCGACGGCACCCGCGGCGACACGCGCGCGGGCGGGCCTGCGGTCATGTCGAGCGCACGCGCGCGCGAGCGCCTCTTCGACGCGCGGCTCGACGCTGCACTCGGGCTGGCGGCAGACTGCGGCGAGTTCGGAGATGACCAGGTATCGTGCGCGTTCCAGCATGCGCTGCTCGCGGAATGAGAGCGGCTTGGAGTGGCTCAGGTAGGTCAGGTTCTTCAGAACGTCGGCGACCTCAAATACGTCGCCCGTGCGCATCTTGTCGGAGAAGTCCTTGAAGCGATCCTTCCAGTCCCCCGCCGCGCCGCGGAAGTCGTCGCCGAGGTGGCGCAGAAGCATCTCGCACTCGGCCGAAGTTATCGGGGAGCGGAGTCCGACTTCGACTGCGTTGGCTACGGGGACGAGAACGACCGTGTTGGTCTGCGCGAGGCGGAGCGTGTAGAAGGGAAGGCTTGTAGCTCCGATCTGTTTCTGCTCTATCTGCTCGATTGTGCCGATGCCGTGATTGGGGTAAACGACTTTCTGGCCCACTTTGAAACCCACCACACACCTCCTGTGCTGCAAAAAAACAAAGCCGCGTCGCGGGTTCGGGTCTTGGGGTTGCCCTTGAGGGGTCTTTCGCGGCGCGGCGGCGGCGCTTCTGAATTCTAACGAAAGTGTAACAAGCGCTCAGCGCGAGCGTCAAGGTTCAGCAATCATGCGCAAAGTCGGGAAAATTTTCTTGTCGAAATTGCAACGGAAAGCGAGAGGGCGTCGGCAAAAAGCGAGCGCCGCGCGTTCGCCGCGCGGCGCTCGCTCGAAGGCGTGTAGCTCGACGCTCGACGCCGAGCGATGTCACGTTCGACGCGTCAACGCTGTGTCCGAGCCTTCTCGCGGGCCTGGAGCGCGGAGCATCGAGCGCATCTGCGTGGCGACGGCGTTCGACTGCTCGGCGGGCTCATGGTCTCTAGGACGAAGTTGATGTAAGCACGGATGACTTCGCGGCCGGGCGGCGGCGTCCCCGGCGTTCCGAAGAAGGAGTCGGCGGGGTTCATAAGCTTCTTGAAGCTTATGAAGAGGCGGACGCTCGCGGCGTACTCTTCAACACTCGAACACCTCCTTGTGATGTGCGGATGTCGTCTTACTTCTTCGAGCGGGATGCAGCCGTAAGTATGATTGCCGTCTCACGTCCGCGCGTCCGCTTGCGTTTCGGGCGCGGAGGGAAGCTCCAACGTGAAAGTCGAGCCGCGGCCGGGCTCGGAGCGCGCGGTCGCCTCGCCGCCGTGTGCGCGCGCGAGATGCTTGACGATTGCGAGGCCGAGGCCCGTCCCGCCCATGTCGCGCGAGCGCGCGCTGTCCACGCGGTAGAAGCGCTCGAAGATGCGCGGCAGGTGTTCGGCCGCGATGCCTTCGCCCGTGTCCGCGACGTGGACGCGGTCGCGCTCGCCCTCGCGCTCGTGCGAGACGCGAACCTCCGTGCCCTCGCGCGTGTACTTGACCGCGTTGTCCACGAGGTTCGTAAGCATCTGTTCGAGGCGGCGCGCGTCCGCGCGCACGAACACGTCGCGGCTCACGTCGTTCGTGAGCTTGACGCCGCGCGCATCGGCGCGTGAGGCGAGCGCCGTGAAGCACTCGCCGACGAGGGACGAGAGGCGAACCTGCGCGGGCTCGACCGCGACCGTGCCCGCCTCTATCGCGGAGAGTTCGAGTATGTCTTTGATGAGCACGTTCATGCGCTCGGCGTTGCGGCGTATGACGGCGAGGAAGCGCGCCGTGTTCTCTCGGTCGTCCGCGCCCACGTCTTCGAGCGTCTCGACGAAGGTGATGATTGCCGTCAGAGGCGTGCGAAGCTCGTGCGAGACGTTCGAGAGGAACTCCTGCCTCACGCGCTCCAGACGTTCGAGCCGCGTGATGTCGAAGAAGACCCCGACCGCGCCGCGCACGTCGCTCCCGTAGACGGCCTCGCGCTGGCGCAGAGGCGCGACGTGCAGGTCGTATGTGCCGCGCGAGTCGCCCCGCTCTATCTCGACCTTCACCTCCGCGCGCTCGCCGCGCGCGACCGCCGCCGCGAAGGCGGAATAGACCGAAGGGTTACGCGTGAGGTCGCTCAGTCGTCGCGGGCTCAGGGCGGAGTCGCCGCCGCCCGCGCGAAAGACTCCGCGCGCAGAGTTGTTCAGAGCGACGACGCGCATCGCGCTGTCGATGATGACGACGGCCTCGCGCATGCTGTCCATCGTCACTTCCAACAGCGCCGCCGCAGGCACGTCGCTCGCAGCCACGGCCGACGCGACGTTGGGCGCGGTTGAGAGGTGCGCGCTCTCGCTCGAAGCCTCGCGAGCTTCAGCGCCGAACTGTCGCGCCGCGACGAGCGCGAGGACGGCCGCGGAGAGGAGGAGGAGCGCCGCCGCGATGCCCCAGAAGTAGAACGCCGCGAACGCCGCCGCGAGGACGGCTGCGGACGCGAGCGTGGCTGTGAGTCGCGGGTTCATACGTGCGGCGGGCCGGCGGCGACATTATAATCCGACGAACGCTAAAACGTAGACGCTCGGCGAGCGTCGGCCCGGCCGCACGCGCGGGAAGGGGTATGACGTTTGCTGACGAGCGACGAAGAGGACGAGACTGTAACGAACATGGACGAGAAGGGTGAAGATAGAATGGGCGAAGAGTTGAAGGAAGACGAGAACGAGTCGAAGGACGAGACGCGCGAAGGCGGCAAGTCGGTCGGAGGTTTGAGCGAAGAGGAGATGCGCGAGCGCGTGATAAGGCTCGCCTTCGGCGGCGACCCGCGCCGCTTCGAGGAGTTCTGCGAAGTCGTGCGCGCCGGGATACCGCCCGACACCTCCGTAGTCCTACGCGGCAGCTCCGTGACGGGCGTGCGCTATGACGACGGCGCGCCCTTCGACGCCGACGGCCCCGGCACGAGCGACCTAGACCTCACGCTCGTCGGCGTGGAAGTTCTCGGCCACTACATACTCGACGGGTTCTACATTCCGGGCATACACACCAAGCCGCTCAGCGACAAAGACCCGGACATCGCGCCCGAGCTTGTGCCGCTACGCGACAGGCTCATGGCGATGGTGAAGCGGCCCGTTAACATACAGGCCACGCGTGACTTCGTCATGCAGCTTCGCGGCGACTTGATGGGCCAGCCTTACCTAACGCTTCTGGGGAAGGTTGGAGGCGAGTGAGCCTGAAGCTTCTCAGCTATAACATCCAACACGGCGGCGCGGGCCGCGAGGCACGTCTCGCCTCCGTCATAAACGCGTCTGCGCCCGACCTCGTCGCTTTACAGGAGGCCACGCGCCCCTCGGTCGTCGCGTCGCTGGCGAAAGAGACGGGCATGGAGACTTGGGCCTCGCGCGAAGGCGACTCCGTCGGCTTCATCAGCCGCGTGCCCGTCGAGCGCTACGAGTGGCACCCTCTGATTCGGCCGGGCCGCGGCTTCATGGAGATAGTGCTCGCGGGCGGCGCGCGCGTCTACAACGTACACCTGAGCGCCGTGCACTCGAACTGGACTGAGCGCCGACGACGGCGCGAGTTGGACCTGATGTTGAAGTCCGTCGCGCACGCCACGGAAGAGTTTCACGTCTTCGTCGGCGACTTCAACACGCTCGCGCCCGGCGAGATGCTCGACGTGCGCAAGCTGCCGCCGCGCCTGCGCGCGCTCGTCTGGCTGAGCGGCGGGCGCGTCCGCTACGTGACCATCCAGACGATGCTCGACGCGGGCCACGTTGACTGCTACAGGCTGCTGCACGGAGGGGACGCGGGCTACACCTTCCCGGTCTGGGACCCGCACGTCCGCCTCGACTTCGCATTCCTCCCGGCGCGCTTCTCCGAACGGCTCAAAGCCTGCCGCGTGATAACCGAAGGCGAGACAGTCCGCACGGCGTCAGACCACTTCCCGCTGCTCACGCACCTCACGACTTGAGCAAGCCCGAACCTCCGTCGATGAAGCGACGCCTTCGTGAAGACGAAACGGCGCGGGCGCGTTAGGTGATTCGCGCGCGGGGCGGCTATATTAGGAGTTACCGAGTCTGAGTAGAAGGGAAACTCAGGCCGCGGCCAAAAAGCGCGGCGTATGTCGCGCGCTCTCCCGTTGGAAAAAAACAATCCGACTTTAATCCCGCCGTCGTAGGACGGCGCATATCCATTCAGGAGGCTCCCGACAGAAAGGCACATGTCTAAGTCAGGTCACAAGGGCGTCAGTCGAATAGACAGCCCGCAGAAGAAGATGCACGGCTGGTACGTGAGAGTCAGGCTCAACAACGTAACTAAATCGAAGTTCGTACCCGACAGATTGTACGGCGGCCGCGAAGCCGCACTGTCGCGCGCAGTAGAGTTTCGCAACGAGTTCGAGCGCGAGATGGGCAAGCCGAGGACTGACTGGGTGGTCGTCGGCAGCAACCCGCGAAACGCCGAGGGCGTCGCGGGCGTCCGCCGCGCCGTGAAAAAGTACAAGGGCAAGGACGGCCGAGTCTATCTAAACGAGGTCTACGAGGTTTCGTGGAACGCGGGGCGCGAGAAGAAGGGGCGCACGTCGGTCTCGATAAGGAAGTACGGCGAGGCGCGCGCGTTCCGTATGGCCTGCGCTATCCGCCGCGAGAAGGAGCGGGAGATGTACGGCGCGCCCGTCGAGGGCAAATGGGCCGACGCGCTCAGCAAGGTCTGCGCGGCATAACGCCGCTCGCATTCGCCGTCTCGAAAGAGCGAAGGGCGGAGAGTCTCTTGAGACTCTCCGCCCTTCGCTTCTCGGTCGAGGGCGTGGAAGCCAGCGCTGGCTTCCACGCCCCGCTCACGCGCCCGGTACAGGTCACGCCGGGAATTTACTGCACTACGATATCCCGTATGACCATGCCGGGCAGCAGCCTCTCAATCGGCAGGCTCGGCGACGTGGCGAGGTTCGTGCGCATGTTCTTGCCCTCTGGCACGCGCACCGACAGAGTCCGCCCCGTCCCCTGCTCGCGAACCTGTATGGTGCGCGCTCCCAAATCAATGCTCATGACGACCCCACTCAGAACCTGCTGGCGTGCCGTCTGCTTGGCCGACGCGTTTACCCCGCCGAACGCGACCAGTGCGAGCAGCGCGAGGCCGAGCGTCTTATGTTGAAGCTTCTTCATGATTCCTTCTCCTTCACTCGTAAAAAGTATTAAGCCCGTTCTCCGCTATGAATCCTTTTTATGAACACGGGCTCGAACATCTCTGCCGCGGCAGCCGCTTTCGCCGCCTCAACCCTTAACGCGGGCGGGGTGTGGAAAAAGGATCACCTTCGGACGAAAAAAACTACGTCAGCACGATAGAAGCTGTTCAAGCGCGGAATCAGAACCGCGAGCGGTAGCGAACGGGTCGCGAGTTACGTCGAAGAGCCCTCATCGCGTAACTTGATACCCGCTCGCTACCGCTCGCGGTTCTGTTTAAAATTCCACGGCCCGAAATCACTGTTCTTAAGTGTTGAATCACGGCCTCAGCCTTCAACCTCTCAACACTGAGGCAATAAATCACAACTCCGAAACATAAAACTGCGACTCAACACTCCAAATGCACGCCTCATCGTGCAGAAACTACAGACGCAGTTTTCAAAACCACAGAACTGAAACAAAGAATCGCGACTGCTCACTTCAATCTCACAACCCCAAGCTTCTAAATCAAGATTTCACGCATCAAAAACGCGCTTAAAGATTCAAGAATTCTGCATTTCAAAATCGCAATCGCGCTTGGCTTTATTTAGATAAGTCAGACAAGTATAATCCCCACTCTTGTTAAGAGCAGCCTCTTAGTAAAAGAAGTTTCGGGTCAACATTCTTCCCGCTCATAGAAGGGTCTTCCTGAAAGTTCCCCGAAGTAACCGAATAATCGGCCGAATTCATATCGGAGATGGCCGATGTTCAAGATAAACGTCTGCCCCCGTGTGCGCGCGTTCTGGCCCGAAGGCTCGAATGCGCCACTGTTTAAATTTTGCCCCTATCCTTTTGTCGACGGAAGCAACCATTCCGCGTCGGCGTAGAAGAATCTCTTGCCTTGATGCTTGACGGAGGTTTGATGAAGAAACTGCTACTAATCTCGGCGGCCTTGATGTGCCTGCTCTTCCTGTCCGCCACGGCCTTCGGGCAGACGCCCGTGCCCATGGCCTCGACCGGCACTTACACGGAAGACTTTTCGACCATCTCTACTTGGACGAACGGCTTCGCGAGCCCGACGCAAGCGACACGCTTCGGGGGCGTGGCCGTCAACGCCACGGGCACAATCCCCGACGGTAAGCGAGTCACTACCGCCTCGACGACTTTCACCTCCGGAACTTCGGGCGGAGTCCAGAAAGGCACGGGAACGCTCGTACTACTCTCAACGGGCACGACCGACAACACGAGTTCCACCGCCGTAGACCTCTTTCTCGACTACACAGGCGTGAATGCGGGCACGCTCAGCTTCGACTGGGCCTCCGTCAACAACTCGACCGGCGACCGCAAAGGCTCTATGCGCGTCTACACGAGCACGGACGGCACGACCTTCACGGAGTTGACCGGAGCCGCCGTGCTCAACTTCACGAACAACTCGCTGACGAGCGGCTCCATCGTGAACGTGCAACTGCCCGCCACGTTCGACAACAATCCGAACGCGCGTATACGGTTCTACTACTACAACGGGACGGGCGGCACCACGGGCTCGCGCCCGAAACTCGCGCTGGATAACCTCAAAGTCACATCCGTATCTTCAGGCCCCGCGTCGGAACCAACCACTCCCGCCTCGAACGTGACCTTCACTAACGTCTCTTCAGCCTCTCTCACGGTCAACTGGACGAACGGCAACGGCTCGGGGCGCATCGTCGTCGCGAAGCAGGGCTCGCCCGTGGACGCGGTTCCCGTGGATGGAACCTCCTATACGGCCAACGCGGCTTTCGGCTCAGGCTCCGAACTGAGTGCGGCGGCCGCCCCAACGTCTTCGCGCGGCATTACAACGAGCAGAATGCCCCCGACGCTGACTACTACGAGAGACACGACGAGTACGGCCTTAGTCTCGAAGTCTGTGACCCCTATTACCTCGGGCGCATCGGTAGTCGCGGTGGGAAGCGGCAACTTCGTGGTCTACGCGGGCACGGGCAACAGCGTCAACGTCACGAACCTGCAACCGAGCACCACGTACTACTTCGCTGTCTTCGAGTACAACGGCTTCAACGCCTCTATCAACTACCTTACGACCAACCCCGGAACGGGAAGCCAGACGACCGCGGCCGCATACCAAATAAGCGGCACCGTGCGCAGCCGCACGGGCGCGGGCCTGAGCGGTGTTGCTGTGGCACTCTCCACGGGCGACACGTCCATCGCCAACACCGTGACGGACGCGAACGGCAACTACTCCTTCGCGAGCGTCACAGCGGGCGCGGACTACAGCGTCACGCCCACGTCCACGAGTTTCAAGTTCTCGCCCGTATCAGTCTCGGTTAACGCACTCGGCTCCAACCAGACCGTCGATTTCACGGGCACTCCGCGCGTCATCATCAGCGAGTTTCGCTTCCGTGGCCCGGACGCTGACGGCGCCGGGCCGCTGACGGCGTCCGCGAACGAGTTCGTCGAGCTTTACAACCAGACGGACGAGAGCGTGACTGTGACGGGTTGGACGCTTCGCTCGTCTGACAGCACGACGCTCCTGACTTTACCTGCGGCCATCGTACCGGCGCGCTCGCACTATCTGGTCGCGGGCTCGGGCTACGGGCTCTCGTCGTACGCCGCCGCGAACTCGACGCTAGCCGCAGACATTCCGGACGGCGCGGGCGTGGCGCTCTTCAACAGCGGCACGGTCTTCGACGCGAGCACGCGGCTGGACGCGGTCGGATTCTCGGGCGTGGGCGATTCCACTTACAGGGAAGGCACAGGACTTACGCCCGCGGGCGGCGTCACTTCGGACGCGGAGTTCAGCTTCGTGCGTTACACGTCGAACGGCTTGTCCAATGACATCGACGACAATCAGGCGGACTTCATGTTCGTCTCGACCGACGGCGGAATCTACGACTCGCGTCAGTCCGGTCTGGGCGCTCCGGGGCCTGAGAACAGTTCGAGCCCTCTTGTTAGAAACTCGCAGATCAGCGTCGCGATGCTCGACCCGTCAGCATCGTCCTCCGCTTATCCCAACCGCGAGCGCGACTTCAATTCCGACCCGGCCAACAACGCGCCCGCGGGGAGGATGTACATACGTCGCACCGTGACGAACAACACGGGCGCTCTCGTCACGCAACTGCGCTTCCGCGTCATAAACATGACGACGTACCCCGCGCCCGCGGGCTACGCGGACATGCGCGCGATAACTTCCGGCCCAGTTACCGTCACCGTGACGGGCGGCGCGAGCAAGAACGTGCTCGGCACGACGCTTGAGACGCCGCCCACGCAGCCGCAGGGCGGGGGCAACAACTCGACGCTCGCGGCCGGTACGATTACGCTCAACTCGCCGCTCGCCGACGGCGCGAGCACAGACCTACAGTTCGTGCTCGGCGTGCAGAACGGCGGCGTCTTCCGCTTCTACGTCAACGTGGAGGCCGTGACGCAGGCTCCCGCCTCGGCGAGCGAGCATCTGGTGATGGGCAATCCGTCGAACGCGGTGGTTGACGTGAATCAGCCGACGAACTACCTGCTCGACAAGCCGCAGTACGCGGTCGGCTACCATCGCGACCGAGGCATACCGAACTGGGTTAGCTGGCACCTCGACTCGACGTGGCTCGGCTCGGCGCCGAGGCAGAACGACTTCCGCGCCGACACGACTCTGCCCGCCGGCTGGTATCAGGTTCAGAACACCGACTACACGGGCTCGGGCTTCGACCGAGGCCACCACGCGCCCTCGGCAGACCGCACGAACACGGTCGAAAGCAACTCGGCGACGTTCCTGATGACCAACATGATGCCGCAGGCTCCGGACAACAATCAGGGGCCCTGGGAGGCGCTTGAGAGCTACTCGCGCACGCTCGTCTCGGGCGGCAACGAGTTGTATATCATCGCGGGCGGCTTCGGCACGGGCGGAACGGGCTCGAACGGAGGCACGACGAACACGGTCGCGAACGGTCACGTCACGGTACCGAACGTGACGTGGAAGGTGATAATGGTTCTGCCCGCCGCGTCGGGCAACGACGTGTCGCGCGTGAACAACTCGACGCGCGTCATCGCCATCATCATGCCCAACACGCAGGGCATAAGGAACAACACGTGGCAGCAGTACCGCGTGAGCGTTGACCAGGTAGAGGCTCTCACGGGGTTCGACTTCTTCTCGAACGTCCCGGTCGCCATACAGAACGTGATAGAGGCGCAGGTGGACAACCAGTAGGGCTTTGCGCACGCGCCCGGTTCGACGCGGGTTCGTCGCGGATTGAACGTGGGGCGTGGAGGCCGAGCGCGCGGGATTTGTCTCGCGCGGCCTCCGCGCCCCATGCGTTTGTGTGGTTAAATCTGTCGCGCGGAGGCGCGAGATTCCGGATGAAGAGTGACGAGCAGTTAATCGAAGAGTTGAGGGAGGCGACGCGCGGGCTCCTGTTTATGAGCGAGTCGGACTACCCCTTAGAGGTCTTCAGGTGGACGAGCGCGGAGCCGACGCGCGAGTTTTTGCGAGGTCTGACAGAGCAGGATTCGTCGGCGCGGGTCGAGACGCAAGGGGCGAGCGAGTTCTTCCGCGCAGCCGTGTCGGAGCCGGAGTGGAAGGGCGAGGCGGAGCTTGCGGTCGCGCGCAGGTATCAGGCGTTGCTGTGTCTCTTAGAGACCGCGCTCTCGGAGTTGAAGGTCTACCGCGTCGGCTCCGTAGACGTGAAAGTCTACGCCGCGGGGCGCGCTCCGTCGGGCAACTGGCTCGGAGTCTCGACGCGCGTCGTCGAGACTTAAAAGAGAGTAAACAGAACCGCGAGCGGTAGCGAGCGGGTAGCGGCTTCGAGATGAGTGCGTGTATCGAAGCCGCAACCCGCTCGCTACCGCTCGCGGTTCTGCTTTTTTGACTTCAGAATTTGCCTTCAGAAGCGGAGTATCGTGTCGAACTGTAGGCGCGTGAGCGCGCGGTTGAGCGAGCCGGGCGGCGTCTGGCCGAAGGCTCCGAGCAGGCCCGTCGGGCGCTGCGTGAAGAAGCCCGTGAAGGTGAGCGCGACGCGCGGGTCCAGGGCGTAGCCAAAGATGAAACGGTGGACGCGCACGTCGGTCGAGAGCCCTATGTCGCTCGCGTTGAAGGGCGAGAGAATCGCGTCCTTCTCGATGCGCGAGAAGGTGTAGTTGAAGACCGTGTCGCCGCGCGCGATTCTGTCCACGGGCAGACGCAGAATGTCCTTGCCTACCTGAAATTCGGCCCAGTAGCCCTGCCCCTGATCGTTCGGCAGAAGCACGTCCGCGCCCGACGCGCCGGCCGTCACAACGTCGTGCGTCTGCGTGTTCGTGACGAAGTCGAAGAGGAGCATGACGGGCCAGCGCTTGCTCTGGTTGAAGTCCGCGCGCGCGATGAGGTCAACGAGGTTGTAGCCCGAAGAGAGGCGGCCGTCGCGGTTCACGGCGTTCGTGTTCGCGAGCGAGAGCCCGAGGTTAGCATTGCCCGCAACCAGCAGGTCGCGCGGGACGGAGACCTGCGTCGTGATGGTGCGCGCTGGCGTCGTACCCGCCGCCGGAATTGTGAAGGTGACGGGGAGCTGTATGTTCGCGCCGAAGACCTGCGCGGGCGTGATGAGCTGCGTGCCCGAGAAGTATAGGTCTGACGCGTATAGCCTGAGCGAGACGTTCTTCGACGCGACTTCGGTCGAGCCTTGCGCGCCGTAGAGCGCGAGGTCTCTCCCCGCGCGCCCCGACGCGGAGAGGTCGACGCGCCCGTCCGCGCCGAGCACGAAGGCCGAGTTACGTTCGAGCATCGGAAGCTGCCACGCGACGAGCGCGACGTTCTTGAAGGCGGACTTCTTGAACGCGTACCTGTAGCTCTCGTTAACGCCCTCGGGCGACAGGTCGTTGTCCCAAGTCATCTCTGTGCGCGTCCAGGGCGTGTCGAACTTGCCGACCTGTATCTGGAAGACCTGTTGTTTGCTCTGGAGCGGCTTCGGCCTGTAGTTGAAGTAAGCCTGATCCAAGGCGAAGGGCTTGCGCGTGAAGAAGTCCGTGAGCGTCTGGTTCGTCGAGGTCACGTCGGCGAAGCTGCCGGTGGCGAGCCTGAGGCCCCAGTCGAACTCGTCGTTTATCTTACCGCGCACGCTGAAGCGCGCGCGCATGCGCAGGCGTCGACGCGTCGAGAGCGGATTGCCGAACGCGCCCGGCGTCTCCGCGGACGCGAGCGAGTTCTGCTGTCCGTAGAAGGCTTCGTAGCGGAAGCGCATGTCGCCGCCGAAGGTCATGGAGCCTATCTGCTTCGCGACGGCCTCACTCGTCTTCTTCGACTGCGCCTCGACCTTCATCACCCTATCTTCGAGCTTCGCGTCCTGCGTCGCGCCGCCGGGAAGGCTCGACGCGTCCGCGTCCGACCTGTACGTCGCGTCGCGCAAAGTCATGCCCGCCGTCTGCGTCGCCGACTGCTGCTGCGTCGCCACCTGCTGCGCGGTCTGCTCGACGCGCGAGCGCAGCTCGCCTATCAGTCGCGACTGCTCTTTGAGCGCGGCGCGCAACTCGTCTATCTCGTCGTGCTGCTCGCGCAACTGCTTGCGCATATCTTCGATGCCGTAGATGCTGCCCGAGAGTTTCGGCCCCGA
>JBJMGR010000201.1:0-26929 GCA_045807805.1 Pyrinomonadaceae bacterium
AAACAGGGTGCTCGCTATAAACGAATCCGAAAGCGTCCCGCCAAGGAGTCGTGCCCGGAAGTCTACGAGTTGAAGGTCGAGTGCTTGAGCGAACTGGAGCACCTCTCAAAGCTGGGGCTGATCGACTTGTACTACGGTGATGAGAGTCGCGTCTCGATGGAGCCGTGCGTGCCTTACGGCTGGCAGTTCGCGGGCGAGGATGTTTTCATGCCGTCGATTAAGGGTGCGGGCTTGAACTGCTTCGCCCTGTTAAGTCGGGCCAATGAGTTGCTGTTCGATCTGACGCGCCAGCGAATCACAAGTCAGTACATCATCGAGCAGTTGGAGCGCCTATCGTTTTCCATCAGGAAGATGACCGTTCTGGTGTTGGACAACGCACGAGTTCACACCTCGCAGCAGGTGCAGGAGCGCCGCCCGTTCTGGCGGCAGCGTGGATTATTCATCTTCTACTTGCCGCCGTACTCGCCGCACCTAAACATCGCCGAGAGGCTATGGCGCAAGTTGAAGTATGAGTGGTTGCAACCTGCGGACTACGCGACGACGGACGGGCTGTTCTACCGAGTCAAGCAAGCGCTGGCGGCAGTCGGAACGAGCTTGAAGATACGGTTCTCGGAGTTCAGCCTTGGGTTAAGCTAATTCTGTTCGAGTACTTATGATGCGGCGCGCGAAGTGATGGGAGAATTATGGCCGGGGTTCGAGGAACGTCCTGTAATTGCCGAACTCAATGATGTCACAGTTGCGGAAGTGCTCTTGCGCGTCGGAGCCCTCACAGGTTGGATCGGTAGCGCCAAGCAAATTGAAGGCTCACAGGAGACAGCTAAGAATCTTATCAGCGAAAGCATAACCATATTCAGGTCTTTACAAAACATTAGAAAAGTAGCAGAAGCAGAAAGTGATCTTTCCGTCTGTTACTGGCGCGAAGGTACCTTTAATGAAGCGCGCGTATGGCTGCGAGATGCCCTTGAGGTGCTGCCAGCTAATGCAGATGACGAGGTTAGAGCAGCAGCGTTGCTCAGACTCGCCATCGTTGAAAGATCGGCAAAAAGATTTCACGATGCCCTGCGTATTCATATTGAAGCTGCGCCTTTATTCCAGAAAAGCAGCAACGACTCACTTAAAGGGAAGTTCTATAACGGTTTTGGCTTTGTGTTGAGAAATCTTGGCACGACAGAGAAGCGTGGCGATTACATAGACCGCGCGCTCATAGAATACGCCGCCGCCAGCTACCACTTTGAGCAAGCCGGTCACACGCTTTACCAGGCCTGCGTTGAAAACAATCTCGGTTTCTTATTCTGCACTACTGAGTACAGGACAAAAATCGTTCTTTGACACTGCATAAAAGACCATCGCGCCTCTATCCTTGACGAGTTCATCGCCAAACGAACCGTCAGGAGAGAAAGCAACGATGGCCGACATCCGCCTCTTGGAGCGGACGCTTCAGCAGAATGTAACGTGGAACCGGGCGCGCATCAACTTCCTCGCACGCTTCCTCGTCGCCATAGTCCAGGTCAAGACCGTCAACCTCTCGCAGGTGGCGAGCGTCTTTGCCGGAAGGGCGCAGCCAGCTTCGCACTACAAGCGCATCCAGCGCCTCCTGCGCCACTTCGCCCTGCCCTACGCGCAACTGGCCCGCCTCGTCGTGCGGCTCGTCGGTGTGCCCGCCCCGTGGGTCGTCACGATAGACCGCACCGACTGGTATCTGGGCGAGACGCCTTTGAACGTCCTCGTGCTCGGCATCGCCCACCGCGGCGTGGCCTTCCCACTGCTCTGGCAGGTCTTGCCAAAGAAGGGCTGCTCGGCGACGCGCGAGCGCATCGAGTTGGTGGAGGAGTTCGTCCGCCTCTTCGGGCGCGCCTCCATCCGTTACCTCTGCGCGGACAGGGAGTTCGTCCGCTTTCGGTGGTTCTCGTACCTGTGCCGCGAGCGCCTCGCGTTCCGCATCCGCCTGAGGGCCAACACCAAGGTCACGAACGGGCGCGGGCAGAGCGTGCAGGCGCGCCACCTGTTCCGCTCGCAGCGCATCGGCCGCGCCGTCCTGCTCAAGGGCGCACGGCGGCTTCTGGGGCAGGAGTTGAGAGTGGCGGGGCTGCGACGCACCGACGGCGAGTACGTCATCGTCTGTGCGCCCGACGAGTCCGAGGCGCTGCTTGAGGAGTACGGGCGGCGGTGGGAGATCGAGACGCTGTTCGGGTGTCTGAAGACGCGCGGCTTCTGCCTCGAAGAGACACACGTCACCGACACCGAGAGGTTGCGCAAACTGGTGGGGCTCCTCGCACTGGCCTTCTGCTGGGCGCACCTCGCGGGCGAATGGCTGGCGAGGCAAGAGCCGTTGAAGATCAAGAAGCACGGGCGAAAGGCTGTGAGTATCTTCCGACATGGCTTCGACCATCTGCGGCGCATACTGTGCAACCTTCAGAGTGTCGCTCAACAGGTTGCGTTCCGACGAGTTATTCAACTTTTGTCCCGTACTTAGTCTGCACTATTAAAAATTTTCCAGAGGCACACGAACATTTGGATCGCGCGCAGGCGCTCTTTACCAGCATGAAAGATAGCGTACATACCGCGCAGGTGGACGACACACGCGCACGGGTGTTGCTAGCTGAGGGCCGCGTATCAGAAGCCGAGAGGCTTGTCCGCTTGGCGGTACAGATTCTTGAAAAGGGCGGCCAGAAATCGTTATTAGCCGAAGCTCTTACTACTCACGGGCTCGTGCTGGCCCGCTTGCGGCGTCATAAGGTCGCGCGTCTCACACTGCAACGAGCCGTAGAGGTCGCGCAGAACGCGGGCGACTCTGAAGCTGCGGGGTTGGCCTCGCTGGTTATCCTCGAAGAACTCGCCGAGCATCTTCCGGCGCAAGACCTGAGCGCCACGTACGACCACGCCGCAGAACTCCTTTCCAACTCCGAGAACCGAGAGAGCAAAGACCGCTTGCTCGCTTGTTCCCGCCGTGTGCTGTTCCTCGCCAGTTCACTGCCTTCACCCCCGACGTGGAAGGGCTTTAACTTCATAGAGGCTGTGCGTCGTTACGAAGCACGCATCATCGAGCGTGCTTTGAGGGATGCGGGCGGCGTCGTAACGCGGGCAGCACAACTGCTCGGCATCGAACGCCGGAGTCTGGACGCGATGCTGCGAAAGGGACGCCACAGGGCGCTCGCGTTATTGCGGACGCCTGTGGAGCCGCGCCGGCGAAGCCTGATGTTCCGCGACGAGGTGGACTGTCCTGACACGCGTATCGTCTCCGTGCTACACGTCGAAGACGACGCCCTCGTGGCCGACGCGGTAAACATGACGTTGAGCGGTGAGGGGTGGTCGGTCGAGACGTGCGCCGACGGAGCGGCGGCTCTTGAAAGTCTCCAGAGCGGCGCCCGCTACGACGTGCTGGTCTTCGACAACCGCCTACCGGACACGAGCGGATTGGAGTTGATACGGCGGACGCGGGCGCTTGCCCACAGGCAGCAGGTGCCAATCATCATGCTCTCGGGCGACGAGGTAGGAATACAGGCTCGGCGCGCCGGTGCTAACGCCTTTCTGCGGAAGCCGGAAGACGTGTCTGTGCACGCCACCGGAGGCAAGCGGGTGGTGCTCGTCTGGGACGGCGCGCCGGCGCACCGCGCGAGGACCTTGCAAGTCTCAGAGCGTATCTCTTTGCTGAGCGTGCCGGCTTACACGCCGGAGTTGAATCCCTCAGAAAGAGTCTGGCCGCTGGTCAAAGAAGGCGTCGCCAATCGAGCGCACGAGAGCTTGGACGAGTTGGAGCAAAAGGTCTGTTCGCGTTGTCAAAAGATCAAAGCCGCAGAAGTCTCGGCTCGAACGAAATATCATTGGTGGCCTGAGCTATGAACCACCTCTCTTTTCACTGCAACTTGGTATTACCTGTGATTTTCCGGCAATCACGGTACGTCCCCGCGTGATACCCGCAGGGTTACTGATATTCAGGAAGATCAGGAGATCTCGATGAAGCTGCCGGGAGGTGAGTCGGTTATCGCCTGTTTGACCTGCGGGATGAGGGGCGCGAGGTCGTCGTACTGATTGCTGGCTGCAATGAGGACGATAACCACGAGCCGGCTGGAAGAAAGATTCTGCTGGTGGCGCAGGTTCTGATCGACCGTGATGAAAATCTCGAAGTCACCCTCCACGAGCCTGAGGAGTTCCCCGTTCTTTTTGGCCGCCCAGCCCATCTGGTAAGCGGTCTTCACCTCGTGCTCGGGGAGTAAACGAAGGAGCCGCTTCGGCAGGCAGTGGTCGAGGAAGACTCTCAAGACTGTTTGAGCTGCTCCAGCAAGCTGTCCATCGCCAGCCGCAGGACCGCGTCCGCCTGCTCACGCGAGACGCCCGGGAAGTCTTCGAGGAAAGTCTTGACACTCTGGTCCCCTTCAAGGTAGTCGAAGAGGTTCTTGACGGGGACGCGCGTGCCGTAGAAGCATGGGGCACCGCTCATGCGCTCCGAGTCAGTCCAAACGACCTCTTCGAGGGCTACTTCTTTCTTTGGCGTGATGGTCGGCATGGTGCTTTTGAACCCCCTTAACTCTCCAGCGCGGCGGCCTCCTGCTTCTCTTCAGTAAGTTGCTGGCGCGCTCGAACCGATTGTCACCGACGAATCCCACTTTGGCGACAGCGTCTTGGGGTGAACCCCTGAGGCGGGAGCGAAGAGAGGTTAAGTCGTTTCCATGTCGCCGCATCGCCGGGCGGTGCCCGTGTACATCAGGCTGGCCCACAAACCCGCGTACATGTTCCTGGCAGCCAGCGTGGTCTGAATGCCCCAGGCGTGCCTGACCGAGCCGGTCGCATAGATGTCTCCGCAGGACTTGGCCGGGCCGATGGGCATCCCGCCGCAGTTGCCGGTCGGGGTGACTGAGATAACGGTAGTTTCCATGTAGCCGCAAGACCTCACAGGCCCGGTGCCTATCTCCCCGATGTTCGTGCAATGTACGTCGCTGAGCAGGTCGCTATGGATGATGCCGCACGACCTCAGGCGGCCGGTCTCCACAGTCCTAGCAGTAGGGAAGGTCATGAGAATCTCCACGGAGTCCGGTGTGGATAATGCCCGCGTGCATGTCGCCTATGAAGGGCGTAGTTTCCGTACCCGCGAACCCAGATGTATTCACGTCGTCGGCGAAGGGCGCGGGCCCTTTAACACCCGTTAACATATCTCCGGCCCAAAGGCCAGCGTGAATGTCGACGACGGCGGGAGGTATGTTCGCGTCGCTGAACAGGTCGGTATGGATGCCTCCGCACTGCCACATAGGGATGGTCTCCAAGTTCCCGAAGATCGCGAGGTTGACCATACCGCCTAACAGATTGGTGTGGCCAATGCCAGCCCGCAGGAAAGGAACGTCGCCGGCAACGGGCGTTGTGTGGGAATCCCCGAAGCAAGGCTCTGACATCCCTTCCGTCACGTCAATGCGGCCGCTGCGGCCAAGCAACGTGCTAGGGATTTCGCCCGCGCAGGGATGTTCAGGGGGACCGAGCATGTTCGACCTCCTTCTGGTAATCGCCGGTGAGGATAGCAGAGAACCGCTGTTGACGGAAGGCGTTCACTGGCACGGCCGGTTGCCGGTTGCGGCACCAGTAGGTAAATATGCGAATCAGTAGTTGAAAACGAGCAGGAAGAAAGCGACTGCCAGTTTTCCCCAACAGTGGATCATGAGCGCATCAGTCGAGCGCACTTTGCTCGCTCTTTGAATCCGTGTCTTCTCCTCGATCCAGTTGAAGAGACTTTCGATAGGCTGCCGGACATGTCTGTCCCTTCTGGGAATGTTACGTGCTGCCAAATCCGCTCCAGCAACAGGTCGATGCCGCCGGCTATCTCTTCCGGTGTACTGCCGATCCTCACGTGCGGGATGGGGTTGTTCTGCCGCAGCGTCGCTAGGAAGTGATCGGTCACGCCCATCACCCCGAAAGAGATGAGGGCCACTCGGGCGCGATCTGGGTAATCTTCTCCAACTTGTCGCCGACTACCGGCTCGCCGGCGGAGAGATTAACCCGTCTCCCGTCGGCGACGAATAGGTCCCCGTCGGGGAGCGGGACTACGATTCCGAGCGTCACTAATTTTCAGCCCCCTTGTCATTAGAGATCATCCCTCGGCTTAAGCCTCGAAGCAGGTAGAAGTGTACCACTACCACCCATGCTGGGAGGGTCTCATAGGAAGTATCTCAATCACGTCCGATAAAGGTAATACCCTCCACTGTATGGACTGATTATCAGACGTTGGCGGGTTTGCACTTGCGGCATCGTTAATGTGGTTGATATAAGGGATGTGGCTCCCATCCGAGCTGCATCCCTTATCCGCCCGCACGATTCCCGTCACCAAGTCCCTGGGCATTCTGGAGACAGGCTAGTCTGACCTTCCCTTCCCTGCGTGGCTATCGCACCGCAGCGGCAGGCCCGGCTTCCTAATGACGGGCGAGCCGGCCGTCGTCGGCCGACGAGCGATCCGGTCGCTCATCCACGTGCGGCAATTCACGGTCACAGAACGCAAGTAACTACGTAAGGAGAATTCTTGAATCATGAGCGCTACAGCAAGCAGCGCCTCAGGGGGATCCGCGACCCCGCCACCGGCCGGGTCTCCTCGGGAGCGCTCCGCCAGGAAGAAGATGCCTAACCGCACCGGGGACACGGGCATGCAAGCCGGAGAGGGGGGTGCCCCCCTCAAGGAGCCGGTGGTATTGGGCGTAGCCTTTTACGACAACGACGAGACCGACGCGACCGTGTGCTGCGTCTCGCGCGAGGGTAACTACCTCTTCAACCGGCAGGAGGCAGCCCCGGTTAAGAACGTGATCCTCGGGACCGCGCGCTTTCTTGGCTACGACATACCGGACATGTTCGTCCCCATCGCGGCCGAGGTCTTCTACGACGAAGTCAAGCTGGTGAAGATGAGGCTCGCGGGAAAGTATGTAGACGGGGTGGACTCTGGGGGCGTCATCTACAAGATGTGGGAGACGCCAGAGTCCCGCGGTTCACCGTCGCCCCCGACTATAAGCTCCACGTGGCTGAGGAGAACCGTGGCATGGCCTACATCGCCATGCTGAACTACGAGTCCGGCGTCTGGTTCTCGTGGAACCTGTCGCCCCACTACGACCACGACATGCGCCCCGCAGACGAGGTCAACCAGTACATCCTCAAGTTCCGCTTTCATAAGGAGGGGCCGGAGGGCGGCGAGAAGACGTCCGACGCCGCGATCGTCGCCGAGGCAGAGGAACTGCTCAAAGACGTTTCTGTCGAAAGCCTCCAGGAGATACTGATGCCGAAACCGCTGGTGGACGTGAGCGGCGAGCAACTGGCCGTCAAGATCAGCGACCCGTTCCGGAGGCTTACTTACGTCTACGACCGCGAGGAGGCAGAGTACCGTCTCGGCATGCGGTACGCGCACTCGGTGAAGTTCAACGAGGAGGAGATCAGGCGCTTCGCCGAGATAAACTCCTTCAGCTTCAACCGGGCAAAGGCCGTCATGTTTCTTCTGCACCAGAAGTTCCAGAAGGCCTTCGTCGAAGAGAACCTGACGGTCCATCACCAGAAGACCGTCGAGTTGCTGAAGTACGCCTTCACGAACTCGCTGATCCAGGAGGTCAACACGGTCGTGCTGGCGGACCGGAACACGTCGCTCGTCGTTAAAGACCAGCGCTCGGACGATCTGAAGGACCTCCTGATAGGCGACGCCATCCGGGACATGAAGGAGCGTCTCGGCAGGACCGGCCAGGGGCGGCCCGAGAAGAGCGCGTAGGATGTCGCCAGGGAGAACGCCGACCGCGAGTCGGCGATCAGGAAGGCGATGTGAGAGATATTCGACGAAGCACGCGACAGGGGCGCTGATGTGTTCGAGGCTGAGAAGGCGGTGTCAGCCAAGGCCGTGTACACGCGGCTGGAGATAGCCAAATCCACTTTCTACGAGTGGCTGGAGAACTGCAGGCTGGAGTTCGCGAAGCTGCGGCCCGAGGACGTTCTGCCCCTGGTCTCATACTTCATCGCGCGCGAGTCCGCGCGGATGGGCCGCCGGGTCAGTTGCCCCATATCTTTGGTAAAACTCTTGGGTAGTGGCTCAATCAGGGGATGCCAGAGCGAGATTGTAGCGATGCAGAAACAGGCGCAGACAAATCTCGTGCATCTCCTCTGACTTGGAGAACGATAGCGACTTCCTGACAAAGCGTCCAAGTCGCTGTCGGAGCGTGTTATTCCATCGCTCGACGTGCGCGGTGAAGCCAGTCTCTTTACCCGCCGCCGTGTGTTGCTCAGCAGGGATGACTATCCGGTACGCTTCCCAGAAGTCGCTAAAGCAATGACCGACGCGATAGGAGTCCGGGATACGCTCCCAGAGTCTTTGACAGCTAACCTGACTTCGGTCACCGATGAAGTAAGCAACGACTTGCCGGGTGTGGCGACACAGAGCCACCCACACCCAACGCTTGCTCGCTCTTTTGAGCACGAATGACTAGAGTTCATCCAGTTCGAGCACTGCCGTCGAGAGGCTTTGCGGCCTCGGGTGCGACGAGCGTTGAGTTCAACTCCGGCAGCCTCCCCGCTTTTTTTGAGCCACGAGGTGACAGTGTTCCTGGAGACGCCGAAGGTGCGAGAGAGGCCGCGTAAGCTGCTGCGCTCTTCGTAGGCGCGCAAGATTGTTTCGCGTGCTTGCTCGGTGTAGCCATTAGGCTGTGGGTTCTCGCGGCTGTAGCGTCCGCAGGCATGGCAGCGGAAGCGTTGTTTGCCGTTCGCGGTCAACCCGTGACGAGTAATCTCAAGGCTGCCGCAATGACGGCAGGTGATCTGTTTTGTAACCATCAGGAGGAGCGTACTATACCTCTCCTACTTGAACCACTACCAACTCTTGGAAGGGTATGAATGGCCCGGCAACGTGCGCGAACTTGAGGGTGCCGTCGTCACCGCGGCGGAGGTCTGCCGGACTGACGCGGACTCCGGAGGCGTGATCCAGCTCTCGGACTTGCCGGGCGAGATTCGCGCGGCCCTGGGCGATGTGGGTGAGACTGACCGAAGCGTGCTCGTCGGGAGCGCCGAAGATTTGTCTACCCTAGCCGACGTAGAAAGGACGCACATCGAACGGGCCTTGCGCGAGACGGGCGGAAATCAGACCAAGGCTGGGAAGCTCCTCGGCATCCCGCGCCGCACGCTGGTTCGTAAGCTCAGTGAGCGGCGGCGCGGCGGCGAGGGCGCAAGTTGAGTTCGTGCCTCATAAACAAAGCCTCACACCAATGTTTATGATCAAGAGTCCGCAATCGTTTCCTTTGCGTACCTTCCCCTGAGAGCCGAAAGAGTAGACTCGAGCCTAGAAGGTCTGAGTCCGGGCAAGGCAGGGCGCGTGGTCGAGAACTTCTCATAGTGCCAATCATGCGCGCGGCTCAGTGGCTGCCTTCGATGAGCGCGAACAAAGTGGTGAAACAAACCTCATCGAGTCGCAGGAGACGTGTGAGGAGTGACACGAGAGAAAACACTCGACGCACAGACGCCACTTCACAGAGCCGGACACGGGCGCGCATCGACGAGTTGTGTTACGAACAAGGAGTTGAGCGCACGGAGGCTGCGCGCGTCCTCCCGCGACGTTATTTCCTCACCGCAAAAAACTTGTAATCAGTTAAAGAAAGTGTAAATATTTGCGGCGCATTATTATCAAATGGCGCTGTCGGCCTCACCTTCTTGGGGAAGCAGCACTGGCTGTACGAGTCGCGCCTGTAACCTTTACCGAAATCTCATCAACCACTGGACAGGTAGCACAAGGGCTCCCAACGTATCGTCAGCAGGGTTAACTTCATGCGCGTTCGACCGGCCGACCTCCGCCGGCGTGACGCACTAACCCGCGGAGGTCCGGTCGGGCAGTTCTGACGACCGGAGACGGATTGGTAGAGGCGAAGCGGCGCGGGTCTTTTAGGATGATCTTCTAAAAGAGAGTTCTACCGGCTGCGGAAGGAGCAGCCACTGCTGTCGAAGGGGCGGTGGCCAGGCGCAGTTGGCAATGCTGGAGGGCAGGCTGCAAACGTCGGCGGCCCCGCGAAGGGCGGGAGGCGGGAAACGGACGAGCCGGCGGGCGGGCCGGGCTTCGTGCGCGATCAACAGAAGCCCTTCGCGCACCCCTACTACTGGTCGCCGTTCGTCCTCATCGGGGACTGGCTTTGAACGAGGGTGCGGGGGCTGATGACCGCTCGGAAGGTATGGAAGACGAACGCGACGAGATGTTGCTCAGCACGGTGCTCAACTCGGAGCCCGCGCCGACGCCCTCCCCTGCCGACCTCATCGGCGCGGAGGTGGGCGGCCGTTACGCTGTGACGGAGAAGCTCGATGCGGGCGGCTTCGGCGAGGTGTACAAGGCCCTCGACAAGAAGGTCATGTCCCGGCCCGTCGTCATCAAAGTGTTGAAGGACGACACGCCGCCGGGCGGTGACGAGAAGCGGGAGTGGCTGCTGACCAAGTTCCGGCAGGAGATTGAAGCGCTCTCCAAAATCCAGGATCCCTGCGTCGTGGGCATCTTCGACGCCGACACGCTCCCGGACGGACGGCCCTACTTAGTGATGGAGTTCGTGCGGGGCACTAACCTGCGCCACCTACTTAGGCAGGCCGCCGGGGGGCCGGGGGTGCAACTCCAGGACGCGGCAGAGATCGCCAAGCAGGCTGGGCGCGCGCTCGCCACGGCTCACGCCGAAGACATCATCCACCGCGACCTGAAGCCGGAGAACATCATGCTGCGCCGCAGCGCCGGGGGCAACCTTCAGGTCAAGGTCATTGACTTCGGCATCGCCAAAGTTAGGAACTCGCTCGTCGCTTCAAGCACGGCGACGGGCGGCTTCGTCGCCGGCACCTGGCAGTACATGGCCCCCGAACAACTGCTAAGGAAAAAGGTCAGCGCGGCCAGCGACATTTACGCCCTCGGCGTTATCGCTTACGAGATGTTGACCGGCCGCCACCCTTTCGCGGCCAAAGACCCGGCGCAGATCAGAGTCCTACAAGAGGACGGCGTCAAAATCAAGCCGCGCGACCTGAACCCCGAAGTGCCGGAGGCGGCCGAGGCGGTGATCATCAAAGCCCTTTCGTACTTCCCCGCGGGGCGGCACCAGAGCGCACAAGAGTTCGGCGACAAGTTGGCCCGCGCGCTGACCTCCGAGGAGGAGCTGCTACCCCGGCCCGCCGCGGCGGCCCCGCCGGGCGCGCGCAAGGGACTCTTGCTGGCCGCGGTCGCCCTCATGCTGACGGTGCTCGTCGGCTTTATAGCCTGGCGAGCCTCTGGCGACCCCACGGCCCCTGCCCCAGCACTACAGGCTACGACGATGCCCGCTGCGGTGCCGGAACGCACGCTGACATACTGGCTGACGGTGCGGCGTAAGCACGACCGGGCACCCTTCCCTTCCATCGGCGAGAAGATTTTCGACGCTGGCTCAGAGTTCTGGCTCAACGTTCAGGCCACGCAACCGGGCGCGCTGTACCTCTTCAGCGAAGGCAGCGACGAGGGCGGTGCCACCGAGTGGAACACGATGTTCCCGACGCCCGGCAACAACGGCGACGCCTGGCTCCAAGCCGACCCCGCTGGCAGGCCGCTCCGCACAGAAGGCTACGTCTTCGCGGGTCGGCGCGGGACGGTGAAGGTCTGGGTCATCTGGGCCAGGCAGCGGGTCGAGCTGCTGGACGACGTGGCCAACAGGTCATTCGCCACGCGCGGCGTCGTCCGAGAGCCGGACGAGCTGCGGAGTTTCGTCGAACGACACTCGTCGCCCCGGCCCGACGTGACGCTCGACAAAGAGCGGTTCCGGGTCACGCTAAAGGGCGGCGACACCCTAGTAGACGTGAGGGATCTGGAATACCAACCTTGAGCCGTCACTCTCCGTGCGGCGGAACCACCATACCAAGACGATGAACTCAAAACCCACAATCGTCGGCACATGGTTACTCTTCGTCGCCGCCCTCGCGCTGCACTCTCACGTCGTCACACTCAGTCGCACGCCGCCCCGCCCCGCCCCGCCACAGACTGCGGTATCGGGCGGCGGCGACGAAAGGGGCGTCGTCAAGGCGAAAGAGTTTATCGACTCAAGGCCCGGCGAAGGTAGTCCGCACGCGGGCCGCTACCGCTCGCGGAGACAAATCCCGCCGGGTCGCTCCTACGCCGCCGTCGGCGTGACCATCGGGCGCGGCCGGCCAGCGACCGGAGCGGAGGCCGGGGATCGAAGCGCCGCCAAGGTGAGACTGCGCGACGGGTCGGAATACGTCCTCGAACGCATCCCGGATAACACCGCCGTCACGGACGGCACGCTGCTACAGATGATCGTCGAGTACCTGGCGCACCGGGACGCGGCGGGCAAGTCGCTGTCGGACGCCGTCGGCTACCTCTACGTCATCAACCGCGAGCAGTACCCGGACGGCCGCTACGGCCCCCCGAAGCTGATCTTCCCCACCCGGCGAACGTATGGCGGCGACGGCCGGGTCCTACCCGGCAAGACCGTGACGTTGCCCGTGCCGGATCGCGCGTGGAAGGTCTCGCGCAGCTCCTCCGGGGCGGCTCAGGCGTTCGAGACTTACACTATCATCATCTCTCCGAAGCCCCTGATGGATTCGTCGGGCCGCGAGCTGCAACGCGGCGGCCTCGGCGAGGGTTCGCTGACGCTGGATGACAAACTGGTTGACAGGTGGGAGCGGCTCTGGGGCGGCGGGGAGTGGCGCGGCGAGCTGGAGGACGGCGCGGGGCAACTCATCACGCAGCGCGAACAGAACGCGAGCGGTGACCCGGCCCGCTCCGAGAGGTCGACAGACGAGGAGAGCAGCGACCTGACGAAAGGCGACGCACCACCGCAGCTCATCTTCCGCAAGGTCTTGAATCCAGGCGGCACGATGCTGGTCACTGTCAGGTTGCCCTTCAAAGATAAACTTCACGATTAAGAGGTGACGCCGATGAGAACTCACCTTCAACGCCTACGCGCGTCCGGCCGCGGCCTGCTGCTCGGCGCATGCCTGTCGATTGCCTTCACCCTCGCCTGTCCGCCAGCGGCCGCGCAGGAGCCCCAAGCCGACGTGAGGCCGCTCTCGGTGGGGGCGGAGATTGAGCGACAAGTCACCGGCCAAGAGATCCACATTTACGCCGTGGAGCTGAAGCGCGGTCAGGTGTTACGCATCAACGTGCGGGAGGGCGGGGCCGACATCGTCGCGGTGGTGGTGCGAGTCTCCGATGAGCAGAAGGCGTCGGCCGTCGCGAACTTCGGGAGCGGTTTCATGCGTGAATCGCTGACCGTGATCCCGGAGCAGGACGGGACTTACGCGCTGTTCGTCCGCGCCCAGAAGGTTACGGAGGAGGGCGTCGAAGCAGGGTACAAACTGAGTGCCTCGTTGGGCGCGGTCGGGCCGGGGGATGTTCGGCGGGCTCAGGCCGAAAGGCTGTTGGAAGAGGCGAGCCAAATGCTCGTCAGTAGCGATAAAAGTAGCGCACTGTCGGCCACCGCCAAGTACGAAGCTTGTTTGACGACATGGCGGGCCTTGGCTGACAGGTATTGGGAGGGGATAACGGAGGCCAGCCTCGGGAATGCCTACCTCATGGCCGAAGACTTCTCCCGCGCCGAGTTTCACCTGGGTGCCTCGTTGAAGATCTTCGAGGCACTTAACGACGCGCCAGCTCTCGCTACAGCGTACGGGATTCTCGGGGCTTTCTACATCATCAGCAAAAATGAGCAGAAAGCGAGGGAGTACATCGGCAAATCGGCGGCCATCTCCCAGAGGCTCGGCGACGGGCGCGCGGAAAAGCTGCTCGGCGCTATGCACACGCTGGGACCGGTCGGCGCTGAGATGACTGAGGAAGCAGAGTCAGAGGACGACCGAAAGAACTACCTACGTGAGATCTCCGCGGCGCGAGCGAAAAACGACAAGGCTGCGGAGGCCGCGGTCTGGGCGAAGACCACCTTTCGCTACGGGCTTGACGAGGACGCGTCCGACGCGATGCCCTGGGATGAGCAAAACGCTCTGTACCAGAGGGCCGAGCGCGAGGGACTGCCACTAGCGAGGGCGGGCGCGGACAGGGACGTCGAGCTGAGGCTGCTCCTCGGGCTGGCGCTCGGGTTCTATGATTTAACTCTATCGGGGGACACCGACGAAGACACCGAACTCATCAACAGATCGAAGTCGATGAGCTATCTCCGGCAGGCGCTCGTCCTCGCCTGGATTCAAAATAACACCGTGATGGAGGCGCTGGCCTATTACCAGTTGAACCTATACTACGACGGCGAGAACGACCGGCTCGCCATCTTCTTCGACAAGATGGCTCTCGACCAGTTCCACGGCTTAAGGCGCGACTTCAAAGTCTTAGATAAAGAGTCTCAGCAGCAACTAGCCAAAGAGATGGATGAGTTATACGGCTCGCTCGCGTCAGACCTCTTTTACGACTTGCGCCTACAGGAGGCTCAGCAGGTCCTGAATATGGGACGCGATCAGGAGTTCTTCGACTTCAAACTGGTGCAAAGTCCCGAGCGCGGAGGTGTGACCCTGACCCCGCGGGAGGCTGAAAACGAGCGGACGTTCGCCGGCGCGCTGAAGAGGATCGCCGCCAAGTACGCCGTCCCACGCAGCGCTGGCTACGCGGCCGCGGGCGACGAATTGAAAGACGCCTTCGAGGCTGTGGAACGAGACTTCGGCGGCCCCGCCTCGGAGAAAGATGTCGCCAGGGATGTGCCGGACACGGCGGACATGCAGGCCGCCCTGCGCGAGCTGTCGACGAAGAGCGGCCGCAAGCATGTCGCCATCTATTTCGTCGAGGATGTGGGCGAAATCCTACTGATTACGCAGGACGGCATAAAGCCTTTCGCCACCAGTACCGACATACAAGACCTGAAGAAATACGTGAACGAGGGCGACATGGATGAGATCATCTTGGAATTCCTGAAGGTCTTAAAGTCGCCCACCTTCGACCCGCGTCCGCTGGGTGCGAAAATCTACGACAAGATTTTCAAGACCAAAGAGCTGCGCGGCGACCATATGCCCTTCGGCCGAACGCTGGAGGCGGAGTTGGCCGAGGTCAAACCCGATGTGCTGCTGTGGTCGCTGAGCGGCAACATCCGTTACGTGCCCGTCGCCGCGCTCTACGACGCCGATCACAAGCAGTACTTGGTTGAAAAATACCAGAACGCCGTCTTCACGCGGGCGCGGAAGGAGAGGTTCCTTACCGAGCCGCGGCCTTGGACCAGCGGGGCCGGCTTCGGCACCTCCGTCGCCTACAAAGATTTCCCTCCGTTGCCGGGCGTGGTCAACGAAGTCACGGCGATCTTCGGGAACCCCGCCACGGGCCGTAGGGGAATCCTCAGCGGCCAGACTTTTCTCAACCAAGCTTTCACGCGGCAGGCGCTGCTGACTATCCAGCAGCGGAGGCCGTCGCTCGTCCACATCGCCAGCCACTTCAAATTCCAGCCGGGGGACTCGCGGCACTCCTTCCTCCTCCTGGGCGATGGCGATAAGTTCTCCCTCTTCGACATGCAGTTAAACCTGACCCTCTTCGCCGGGGTGGACCTGCTGACGCTGTCGGCGTGCGAGACGGCAGCGCAGCAGTCCGGCGCCGCTGGCAAAGAGGTTGACGGGTTCGCCGAACTCGCCCAGCGCCTCGGGGCGAGGTCGGTGATAGCGACCCTCTGGAAGGTCTCCGACGACGGAACTTCCAAACTGATGACGGAGTTCTATCGACTGCGCCAGGAGAATCCGGGGGCGCTGAAGTCGGAGATTTTACGAGAGGCCCAGTTGAAGTTTTTGAACGGGGCGAGCACGGCGGAAGTCGGCAGGAGAAGACGCGTCTCGCGTAGCACCGACCTCGCCGACGCGGACGACACAAAGAGCAGAATCCCCTTCAAACCCGCCGCCGACTCCCCGTACGAACACCCATACTACTGGGCTCCGTTCGTTCTGTTCGGCAGCTCAAGATAGGAGACCTGCTTGCGCTTTCCGGGGTCGCCGCGCGGAGGCGCGCTCCGTAGGGGGTACCGACATTATGCGTAGCCGTTCGAGCCTGACGAGATGGACGTTCTCTTTTGTTCTGCTGTGCGCAGCAGCGCGGGTTGCCCGCCCAGGCGGCCGACGTGCGCGTGCAGGAGGCCGAGCGTCTCGCGCAACAAGCCATCGAACTCTACCGTGCTGGGTGTTTCGAGGACGGTCTCATTCAACGTGGGTGCCCGGCCGCAAGACCCGCGCGGCGCAACTGGCCTCGACCGACATCCCGCGCCGCAAGGGGTGCGCGCGCTCGACGCCATGACCGACCATATCGCCGCCCTGCACCGCCGCGCCGAATGACAAGAGGCTGCCGGATCGACTGGCCGACACTCTCTCGAAACTGGCGGCCCAGCATCTCTCCGAAGCGGATGGGCGCACGCCGAAAACAGCGCGGTGCAGCCCGTTACGCTCGACGCGGTACGCAACGCTCTGCCGCCTGGACGCCAAATCAAAATAGGGCTTTTGATCTACTGCTTAACTACTTCTCAGCGCCATTCACCTTGCAACGTGAAGGCTGCCCAGTAAAATGGCTCGCTATACTGCCGCTCGTTCAGCATGGACACTTGCGCCGCTTGTAGTGCTCTAGCCGGGCGCAGCTTGTCAACCAGCATCCCGCGGTAAAAGCGCGTCATTAATTCCGCCGTCGCGGCGTCGTTGACATTCCATAAGCTGACCACCACGCGCGGCGCGCCGGCATACATGAAGCCGCGCGTTAGTCCGACTAATCCTTCGCCCTTGATCTCCTTGCCGAGCCCGGTCTGACACGCGCTTAGCACCACCACGTCCGCATTCAACTTCAGGTTGAAGACTTCGTGCGCGCGCAAGAAACCGTCCTCCGGCGCGCCTTGCTCGTCGAACATCGAGAGCACGATGCCTGAGAGTTCCGGGTGCTGGCTGTTGAGAAAGCCGTGCGTGGCGAAATGCACGTAGCGGTACTGACCCAGGTCAGGGCCTGTCGCCGTCACACGGTTCGCCGCAAAATCGAGCGCTTTTTTATAATTAGCTGGTGGCACAAATTTGACAATTTCGTCTGCTTCGCGCCGCGTCCCCGGCAGTCGCCGAATGCGCAGACCAGCATCCGCCACGCCCGATTGCCTTGCAGACGTGGCCGCAACCACGCTACGACCGAGCAATTCGTCAGAGCGCGCATTCGACCTTGGGTCGCTCGCCTCTTTCTTGCCGACTCGTGCTTTGAACCGCTCATCGCTTCTTTCAAAAACCGGATCGGCCAACACCGCCAGCGTTTTGGGCGCAGGCTTGCGCCCGCCCATCTCACGACGCAGCACGGCGAGCGTCGAAGCCGACGACAGATTCACAATCTCATGTTCGACGATGAGCGGCTTAGTTGCCGCCCTGCCTACGCCGACAGGAAGCGTAGGCAGGGCAGCGAACGGGATGTATTGCAGTGCGCCGTCACCGACGATGAGCAGGCGCTTCTTGCCCAGCAGCGGCGCGACCGGCGCGAGCAGCATCCGGCTCAAATCAGCAGCCGCCTGCATAAGTTGTGTGCCGTCCTGTGGCTGCGACGCTTCGCCCGTTTCACGCTTCTCCGGTGCAGCACTCGCCGCCTGTCGAGGGGGCACGGTGATTAATTCGTAGAACCGCCGTGCTGACGTTTCGATCTCTTCACGTTTCGGCAATTCGTAGCTCGTGATGGAGGTCGATGTCACCGCCCACAGGTAGCTGCGGTCTGTGCCGAGCGAGTATTCGAGTAGCAGCGTGTCGTCATCAAGCACCTGCGTTTGTATCTCGCGCAATGTGAGCGGCGTAGGCTGCGTGAGCGCTGCGTAGCGCGGGCTCGAACGCCTGATCTCGGCCCGCACGGTCTGAATTTCCGCCGTCAGAGCCTCTATCTCTTCTTTGAGGGCGTCGCCGCCGTCGAGCATCTGCTGCCGCGCCTTGAGGTTGAGTTTCCGCTGGAGCGAGCCTTCCCGCTCAAGCAGCGCAGGGTCTACGCCCTGGCGGATGTCGGCACCGGATTCGGCGAGAAGCTCAAGCAGGCTGCGGGCGCGTGCTCGCTCGGCGGATTGGAGCGCAGCCACGGCATACCCGCCCGCGGGCTGCCCCCGGTGGAGTTGCATCAGCACGTCCACGTGTAACAGGTAGTAATCCCGGACGGAGGCAAAATAGGAGGAGCGAAGCTCTTGGCTGACGACGCTGGCCCGCAGGTTTTCGATGATGGACAGCGCCCTCTCGATGTGCGCGAGCGCCTCTGGGAGGTTGCCGTGCTGGCGTTCGATGTCAGCGACGGTGGCGAGAGCCGCGGCCTCGTAGGTCTTTTCCCCCAGCGCCGGCCAGAGCGCCAGCGCGCGTCGAAGGTGGTCGAGCGCCTTCGCCCTGTCGCCCGCCGCGCCGTAAATCTGCCCCAGGTTGTTGAGCGTCACGGCCTCGGTCGAGCGGTCTCCGATCTTGGTCGCGATCTCCAGGGCCTGGCCAGCATGGTCGAGCGCCTTCTGCTTCTCGCCGACGAGCAGGTAGAGCACGCCGAGGCTGTTGAGGATGACGGACTCGATGCGCGGGTCTTGGGCGGCCCGGCTCAGGGCGAGGGCTTGATTGAGGTTTTCAATCGCCTTCTGCCGCTCGCCCATCGCGTTCTGGACGGCGGCGATATTCGATAGTGTCGTCGCCAAGCCTCGATAGGGGTCTGCCTCGCGGTCGAAGGGGACGACCTGGTTGTAATAGAGGAGTGCCTTCTCATAATCGCCGAGGCTATGGTAAACGCCCCCGATGTGTCCGAGCGAGAGGGCCTCACCCGCCGCGTCGCGCACGGCTCGGCTCAGCCTCAAAGCCTCGTCGAAGCGGTCGAGCGCCTGCTGCGCTTGGCCGCGCTCGGCGAGGATTTGTCCGGTGATACGGAGGAGGATGATCCGCACCTCCTTGTTGTCTGTCGCCTCGGCGTACTTCAGCGCGCGGTTCGCCAAGTCCATCGCCTGATCGTAGTCGCCCTGCGAGTGGTGAACGTCGCTCATCAGGATCAGGGCCAGACCCTCCATCTCCCTGTCCCCCGCCGACAGTGCGAGTTGCGAAGCCCGCCGCGCGAGTTCGAGCGCGCGCTGGTAGTCGCCTGTGAAGTTGGACAGTTGGGCAGCGCCGAGTAGCGAGCGGGCCTGCTCGGATGGCTCCCCGGCAGCTTCCCAGAGCCGTCGCGACTCCTCGAATTTCTCGAAGGCCGTGCGGATGTCCTGCGAGGGCTGCGAGAAGACTTGGGCGGCCTCGTCGGACACCCTCTGGGCGGCGGCGCTGGCGCGGTCGCGCTCCGTGGCCGGGCGCAGCACCTCAATCCTCGCCTCGTAGCGCCCGGACAGCAACGGGTCGTTTTTGAGTGAGCGGACTTCGAGGATGTAATCACCCGCCGACTCGGCCAGCGCCACGACGGTCTCCGGCCCCCGCGAGCCGATCAAGCCATCCATCTCCGTCAGCTTTTTCCCGGCGGGGTCCGAGAGCGTCACTAGGACATCCGCGCCGCGCTGATCCACCACGACGCGGAGGAACTCCCCCTTAGCGAGCGCGATGCGGTATGAGTGGGATTGGCCCCCGGCGAGTTCGCGTTCAATGGGCTTACCAAGTTCGAGCGTCGGAGTGTCTTTATCATTTTGCGCGGCGAGCGTGCTTACCAGCAGCGAATAGGTCAGGAGCAGCAGAAAGCAGTGGCGGATGAGGTGAGAGAACGGATACGATTTGTGTGTGCGTCGGGCTATGTGAGTTAGCATGCCTGCCATCGCCGTACCCGCCGCGCAGCATACCAGCAGGCACGCGGCCAGGTAATTCGACAAGTACCGGAGTCGGATGCTTGATCGCATGAGTTTCCCTCCATTGCAGTAAGGATCGGGTTGAACAGTAACGCGGGAGGTTCGGGGGAAAAGCATCTTACCCCCGTTCGGGATTAGTCAAGCACAAAGCACGTAGTCAAGCATAGAACACGCATGCCCTGTACGGTAAAGCACTTGAAGTGTCGATTGCGCGCGGGTTCCTTCGGCTCAGCGGGTCTGTTGCTATGAGGATGCTGAGACGAGGGTGCCGGAGGTACCTGCTTCATCACATCACATCCATACGGGGTCGGTAGCCGTGTCGGATCGGCGGTCGTCAGCGAGAACTTCCTCCCGCCTTACAACCCTCTCGGGGCGGACTACGCGCGAGGCGGGCCGGGAATTCCCGGCCCGCCTCGCGCGTAGTCCGTCAGACCTGTCGGGGCCGCCGCGTGCTACGGCGTCACGCGGAAGATGCCCCACAGGCCGCCGTCGAACTGGAAGGACTGCTGCGAGCGATAGAGGTAGTCGCCGGGTATCAAGAAGTTGCCGCCGGCCCCGTGCTTGAGCAGGAGGTCGAAGTGGCTTCCCGGCCCGACGCCGTACTGCGCGCCCTTCCACTCCGAGAGCGGGTTCGGGCCGATGACTGTCGAGCCGTTCGCGTACGGCTCCTCTTCCCAGATGTGCCCGTAGAGGTTGAAGACGTTGTTGCGCGCGTGGCCGCCGGGCATCAGGATTCGGAAGCGCACGGGCTGCCCGACCTTGGCCGTGAACACGGGCGTGACGGGGTCGCCGCCGACCGCCGAGTTAGACAGCACGTCTGTGTAGTCGAACGTGCGCGTCGTCTCAAGCGGCGCGTCGGGGTTGTACCCCATACGTTTCCACAGCGGCTCGGTGCGATAGTTGAAAGCCTTCTGCCCCGAGTCCTCGCTGTCCTCCTCGCCCGCGAGGTTCGGGACGGCCGTGCCGTTGCCCGCCCCCACGCGAAGGTTCACGTCGTTCTGGAACGCGAGCACGAACTCGCGGAAGCTCCTGCCGTTGGAGTCGGTGACGGTCGCCTGCGCGCGCGACTTGGCGTCCTCTATCCAGGCCGAGCCCTGCGGCTCGATGATGAGCGCGCCGATGGCACCCTTGTTCGAGTGCTTGACGGGGTCGGACGAGGAGAGGTTGGTCGCGCCGAACTCGACGGGCCGCGCCGTGCCGACGCCCGTCACCGAATCAATCGTCACCTCGCCCGCGTACCACTGATAGGTCGTCTTCAAGCCCGACTTCGCAGTCTGCACCGGGTTGAAGCCGACGTTTTGGCCGTTCGAGCGGGTCACGTCGAAGTGCAGCAGTTGCGGGTGCAGCCCGACCTCGCCCGACGGCGCGAGTTGGTTGGCGTTGAAGTGCTCGACGATCATCGGCAGCGTGTTGAAGCCGTCGAGGTCGGGCGGCCCGCCGGGCAGCGTGTTGGTGAGCGTGACGTTGATGCAGTCGCCCGCGTTGGCTCGCAGTACGAGCGGCTCGACCGGCACGCCCGCAGCGAGTTTGCCCGTCGCGTCGAGGTCGGTCGCCCGCACGAACATGATGGCCGTCGGGTCGTGCAACTGCCCGCCCGCGTTCGTGCGGGAGTTGTAGACGAGCGTGCCGCCGGGCAGCGCCGCCTGCGCGCTGACAGCCGTCACGTCGAAGTTGCGGACGGGCGCCGTCTTCGGGCAGACGCCGTTGAAGTCGCCGGGGTTCGACACGGCCGGGCCGTGCCCGTTCGGGTTGTTCGGCAGCGGTTGCAGGTCGGGCTGCGTCGAGTTGTAGGCGCGCATGATGCCCCACAGTCCGTTCCACTGGTCGTCAACCGACTGGCCCGGCTGATAGAGGTAGTCGGCCGCGCCGATCGAGTTCTTCGCCATCTTCGGGATGACGAACTCGTAGTGCTCCGAAATGCCCATCATCTGGTTGCTGCGGTAGCCGGAGTTGTTCACAGAGGCGGGGTCTTCTGGCGTGCCCGGCTCGAAGAGCCAGCGGACGCCGTTGACGCCGAAGTTGTGTCCCTCCTCGTGCGCGCCGACGAGCACGCGTATCTGCACGCGGTCGTCCTCGTAGGCGCGGAGCAGCGGGGTGAACGGGTCGCCCGGCTTCACGCCGCCCGTGAGCGCCGGGTAGAAGTTCGGCTGCACGTTGAAGAGCGGGTCTGCGCGGTTCGTCAGCGAGCGGTATGCGTGCGAGAGGTCGCCCGGCTCGCCCGCGGTCTGAGTGTTCGTCTGCGGGTCGCGCACGCGCAGGGCCAGCGGCTCGTTGCGGTAGTTGACCGACATCGTGCCGGGGTCTGCCGAAGAGACCGCCTCGGGGCACGGTGCCGGGACGCCGCCCGGACAGACCTTCGCCGCCTCGACGATGAACGGCAACCCGACTTCATTCTTCACGGGCGGGTTGATGGCGCGCTGCGGGTCCGCGACGGGCTTGCCCGCGGCGTCAACGCCGCCTCCCGCCTGGTACGCGAGTTGGTAGTCCGCGAACTCAAGCAGGAACTCGCGGTAGCTCTTCGACTGATCTTGCGGGAGGATGTCCGCGCGCCAACTCGTAGGGCCGCCGTCGAAGCGCCCGCCGAAGGTCTGCCCCGTCTCCGAGTGTCGCCAAGTCGAGTCCTGCGGCTCGACGACGAGGCCCGCGTAGAGGCCGGCCTGCTGGTGCGTGGAGGGGCCGAAGTGGTCGTGCGTGAAGACGGTGCGGAGCGTGCGGTCTACGCCGTTGTTGTTGAGAGTGTTGTCGGCGTACCAGCGCTGAACCGTGGTCTGCGCGCCGAGCGTGCCGAAGTAAGGGTGCGGCTTGGCCGCGAGCGTCGTCTGGACGGCGGTACCGAACGACTTCATGCCGCCCGTCTTGTTAATGGCGTTGATGCGCTCGATGACCTCTTCGGGCGAGAAGGTGCCGTCCTCGTAGTTCCAGCCGTTGCCCGCGCCGTCCGACGCCGTCACGTCGAACTTAACGAGGTGTATGTGCTGGCCCATGATGTCGGTCGGCGTCTTCACCTGAAAGTCGTCCTGCTGGTAAACGTTCGGCGCGAGCACCGTGTGATAGAACGTGATGCAGTCGTTGGTGTTCGCGCGGAAGAAGAAGGGCTCGGGCGGGCGCTGTCCAGATTGAGTCGCCGCCACGTCGCCCCAGAGGGTGAGTATGCGCGACTGCGGGAAGTGCCAGCCAGCCTTGTTCAGCTTGATATCGGTCTGTATGAGCGCGGCCTTGTAGGAGCGCGGCGTTCCCGTGGCGACGCCCTTATCGTCTACGCACGGGTCTGCGAAGGGCGCGCCCGCCGCGGCCGGGAGTCCGTTCAGGATGTAGCTGGCGGCGGTGCCGTCGGGCGTGAAACTCGGGTGTATGCGTTGCGCGTGGTAGTTCATGGCCGCCACTTCCGTCGGCGTCCCGGTCTCGGGCCGGGCCTCCGCGAAAGCGGTCAGCAACTCCTTGCTGAAGTCGAGGCGCGTCTCGGCGTGCGCGGTCGTCCCGCCGGTGATGACGTGGCGCGGAAGCCCGCCGTCGTCAACGGTGTCGAGCGGAGGGTGCGGCGGGCGGTGGCCCGCGACGCCCGCCACGAAGAAGGGGTAGCCGGGATTGCCCGCCCCCGTTACCTGCGCCTGCCCTTTAACGATTGAGACCTGTGCCTCCGGCATCGGGGCCATCGCAATCGTGGGCACGGGTACGAGCGCAGGGATGGGCGTACCCGCCGATATCTCGCCGTCGGGCAGAGCGCGCGAGCCGGGAGCGGGTCGCCCGTCTGCGTCGAGCGCCGTGCCCGACTCGAACACGTCGTGCGAGCGCCAAAGTTCCCACATGCCCTGCGCGAAGTGCGGGTAGAAGTGGCAGTGGAATATCGAGTCGCCCACGGTCTGGTTGCGGTTGCCCGAGCCGCCGTGCGCTATCTCGGTCGTGAAGGAGTAGCCCGGCCCGACGGCCTGTGAATCGAGATAGCTTGAGTTGTCGTCGTCCGGCGTCCTCAACCACTGGTGCGCGTGCAGGTGGTGTATGTGGTGCTCCTTCGGGCCAGCATGCACGACCCTCATCTTGACGTGGTCGCCGATGTAACTGTGATGCACGTTCGAGGGGTCGTCCGGGTAGAAGACCTTCGTGGCCTTGGCCCCCGCAATCAGGTTGCCCGCAGTGTCCTTCGCGTTGGCGGGCACGTCAACGACCTCGGCCGGGTCGCCGACCGACCATGACGTAAGGAAGAACTCTTCGTACTTGCACTCGGCGCAACTCGCCATCGGGCCGACGCCGAGGCGGTTGGCGAGAATCTCACTCCCTATTCCGCCGATGCCGTAGTTGATGGCGAACTTGTCGCGAACGCTGTGCAGCGTGTGGCCCAGCACCGGATCGTCGTAGAACTTCGGGAAGGCTTGGACGGCCTCGACCTCGTCGTGGTAGATGACCGTGAACTCGCGGAACGGCTGGTCGCGGTCGGGCTCGGTCGCGTTGGCGCGGTACGTGCCCGCGGGGAAGCGCCCGTGGTTCGGCCCCGTGATGATCGCGTTCAGGTCTGAGTGGACTATCCGGTCGCCCTGCAAGATGTTGAGAATCGGCAGTCCCGCGTAAGGGTGTCCCGCCGGGTAGACCGCGTTGTAATTGATGATGGGATGACCGTCGGCCGTCTTGCCGACCGTCGCCAGTTGCAGGTCGGCGGCGGTCACCTGGCTTCGATACCACTCGGCCCCTTTCGGCTCGACGTTGAGCGAGCCGAAGAGGCCCATCGCCAGCGAGCCTCCGTCGCCCTCGCCGCCCGTCGTGGCCGCCGTCGAGTAGAGCAGGTGGTTGCCTTCTCGCTCCGCGTAGAAGGTGTAGGCGGCCGTGCCGCCGGGGCCGACGAGGCTCGAAGGATTCGTGCCGACGTTCGAGCCGTCGTCGAGGATGCTGTTGACCGGCTGCATGCCGATGACGTGGACTCCGGCCGTGCGCGTCGCGGGCTGGTTGTCGTCGGCCGTTGACGGCGCGAGAAGGTTCTGGAAGTTGACGGTGAGGCAGTCGCCGACGTTCATGCGCAGCACGAGCGGACGCGGGCGCTTGTCCGCGCGAAGCTGCACGTTGCCCGGCGCGATGCCCTTGCCCGCGTCAACCGGCACGATGTCTCGCCGCAGGGCGTACATCATGCCCGCGGGGTTCACGGCGCCGAGACGGTTGTAGTAATAGACCTGATCGAGCGCCACCACGTCCGCCGTCTTACACGACGCGGGCAGAGGCGGGCGGCCCGGACTAACGGCCCCTTGATTGACCGTGACGTTGACGACGCGCGAGATCGTCTTCGCGCCCGCGTCGTCCGTGGCGACGGCGGTCAGGGCATAACTGCCCGCCGCGACGTTGCCCCAAGTGATCCGGTATGGGGCGGCGTCGGACGTGCCGACGAGCTTCGAGTTGGCATAAAAATCGACCTTGCTGATCGAGCCGTCGTCGTCGGAGGCGTCGGCGCTGACAGTGATGTTGACAGGCCCCGCGGCCGTGGAGCCGTCCACGGGTGCCGTGATATTCACCCTCGGCGGGCTGTTCGCGGAGATGAGTTCAAGGGCGAAGCTTATGTCGGAGCTGGCGAGGCTGTCCTGATGAATCTCGACCGCGAGTACGTTCGTGCCGTTGACCAGCAGCGCAGGGTCTATCGCCTTCTCGACGTAGAGCGATTCTTCGGGCGCGAGTACCTGGTCGGCAGCAAACGTCTTGTAGTTAACCGCACCGGCGGGCATGTTGCTGCGTAAGACCTCCTGCCCATTGAGGTATACGATGGCGCCGTCGTCGCGCAGCAGCCGCAGCGCGAGCGCCTTGTACAGGGAAGCGTCCGCGACGCTGAAGGAGCGGCGGAAGTAGGTGGTGACGTACTTGTTGGCCGGGTCGGGGCCGTAACCGACGACGGTAGCCTCGTCGCCGTCGCCGTAGCCCAACTCGGCGTTGCCGACGGGCCACCCGCTGTCGTCGAACGTGGGCGCGCGCCACGCGTTGCCGAGGTCGGCGCCGTTTGCCTGATACTTCCACGCGCCCTCGCCGTCAACGAGCGTCTCTTTAGAGGCGATGAGTTCCGCGTCGAAACTTATGTCGGAACTGGCGGGGCCGTCCTGGTGAATCTCGACAGCCATGACGTTCGCGCCTTTGACGAGGAAGCCCGGGTCAATCGTCGCCACCTCGTAGACGTTCTCGTTTACAGGGTTGGCCGAGGCCGCGGTCTTGTAGTTGACCGCCCCCGTCGGCATGTTGCTGCGGAAGACCTCCTTGCCGTTGAGGTAGACCACAGCGCCGTCGTCGCGCAGCAGCCGCAGCTTCAGTTGCTTGAAGGCGGCGGGGTCGCCTACGCTGAATGAGCGGCGGAAGTAGGTCGTGATGTACTTATTGGCGGGGTCAGCGCCGAAGCCCACGACCGTGGCCTCGTCGCCGTCGCCGTAGCCGAGCTGCGCCGTGCCCGAAGCCCACAGGCCGTCGTTAAATGAAGTGGCACGCCACGCCGTGCCCTGGTCGCTGCCGTTGTCGAGGTACTTCCAGACTGACCCGGCCGGGATGAGCGCCGAAGGATTATACGGGGCAAGCTCAAGGTCGAAGCTCATGTCGGAGCTGTTCGCGGTCTCCTGATGAACCTCGACGGCGATGACGTTCGTGCCGCCGACCAGCAGGCTCGGGTCAACGGTCTTCTCCTGATAGACGTTCTCGCCGTTCGAGTAGTAAGCCGCCGTCGAAGAGGTGACGGCCCCGGCGGGCATGTTGCTGCGGAAGACCTCTTTGCCGTTGAGGTATACGACGGCACCGTCGTCTCGCAGCAGCCGCAGCTTCAACCCCTTGTAGATCGAGGGGTCGGCCACGCTGAAGGAGCGGCGGAAGTAGGTGGTGACGTACTTGTTGGCGGGGTCGGGGCCGTAGCCGACGACCGTCGTCTCGTCGCCGTCGCCGTAGCCGAGTTGCGCCGCGCCCGAGGCCCACGTGCTGTCGTCGAAGGAGGTCGTGCGCCACGCGGTGCCCTGGTCGCTGCCGTTGTCGAGATATTTCCAGACCGCGCCGGAAGGCACCAGCGGCACTACGGTCGAGCCGACGAGTTCGGCGTCGAAGCTTATGTCGGAACTGGCGGGGCCGTCCTGGTGAATCTCGACAGCCATGACGTTCGCGCCTTTGACGAGGAAGCCCGGATCTATCGTCGCCACCTCGTAGACGTTCTCGTTTACAGGGTTGGCCGAGGCCGCGGTCTTGTAGTTGACCGCCCCCGTCGGCATGTTGCTGCGGAAGACCTCCTTGCCGTTGAGGTA
>JBJMGR010000202.1:0-15895 GCA_045807805.1 Pyrinomonadaceae bacterium
AATCGCGTGGGGGCGCGCGAGCGTCTCCTCGTCGCGCGCGTACGGCATGAAGGTCGCGGGGTCGGACGCGAACTTGACCTCTATCTTCGGGAGGTCTTCTACCTCGGGCACGAGCCAGGGCTCGGCGCCGTTGGCGAGGTAGCCGTCCGAAAGATAGAAGACCGGCGACATGTAGCGGTAGGCGAGGCGCACGGCCTCAATCGCCATCGTGAAGCACTCGGCCGGGGTGGCAGGCGCGATGACTATCGCCGGACACTCGCCGTTGCGGCCCCACACGGCCTGAAAGAGGTCTGCCTGTTCGGTCTTCGTCGGAAGGCCGGTCGAAGGGCCGCCGCGCTGCACGTTGACGATGACGAGCGGAAGCTCGGTCATCACCGCGAGTCCAATCGCCTCCTGCTTCAAAGCGACGCCGGGGCCACTCGTTCCGGTCAGGCCGACGTGGCCCGTGAAGCTCGCGCCGATGGCCGCGCAGACGGCCGCGATCTCGTCCTCGGCCTGAAAGGTCTTGACGCCGAAGTTCTTGTGGCGCGCAAGCTCGTGCAGGATGTCGGAGGCGGGCGTGATGGGATATGAGCCGTAGAAGAGCGGGCGGCCCGCGAGTTCGGCGGCGGCGACGAAGCCGATGGCCGTCGCCTCGTTACCCGTAATCTTTCGGTACTTGCCGGGCGCGGTGGCGGCCTTTTTGACCTTGTAGTGCGTGGTGAAGACTTCGGTCGTGTCGGCGAAGTTATAGCCGGTCTTCAAGGCGACGACGTTTGCGCGCGCGACCTCCGGGCTCTTCTTGAACTTCGCGTCGATCCATTCGAGCGTCGGCTCCATCGGGCGGTCGTAGAGCCAGTAGAGGATGCCGAGCGCGAAGAAGTTCTTGCAGCGATCCATCTCCTTGCGCGAGAGCTTCACGTCCGCCTCCTGCAAGGCGCGAATGTTTACGGTCGAGATCGGCAGCCTGTGGACGCGGTAGCCTTTCAGCGTCTCGTCTTCGAGCGGGTTCGACGAGTAGTTGGCCTTCTTCAGATTCTCCTTGTTGAACTCGTCCGTGTTGATGAGGAGCGTGCCGCCCTCTTCGAGGTCTGCGAGGTTGACCTTCAAGGCCGCCGGGTTCATCGCGACGAGCACGTTCGGCTGGTCGCCGGGCGTGCGTATGTGTTGGCTTGAGAAGTTGAGCTGGAAGCCGGAGACGCCCGGAAGACTTCCGGCGGGGGCGCGTATCTCTGCGGGGAAGTCGGGCAGCGTCGAGATGTCGTTCCCGAAGATGGCCGAAGTGTTGGTGAACTGCGTGCCCGTGAGCTGCATGCCGTCGCCGGAGTCTCCGGCGAAGCGTATGGTCACGGTCTCGACCTCTTCAACATCTACCTGCCGCTCGACGGGCGGGTTCTCGATGATGGCGCTCATAATCTTCGCTCAATCCTTTGTCAAATGGGATACGGGTGGTTGGAGATTGCCGGAAGTGACTTCTTCAAGTTTAAGGTTTCCATGACGGGGAAGTCCCGAGGCGGTAGAACTTTTCGTAGTCATTCTACACACCCGCCGCGCACTAACTCAACCGCGCGCGCACTCGGTCGGGCAACTCCTGCGCGTGGCGAGCGCGTGGCTTTCAGGGATTAACCACCGCAGACACAAGAGGCACGGCTAGATTCAATTAGCCGTGCCTCCGTGTCTGCGGTGGTTGAACTACCCGCGAGGCTTCCGCTCGCGGTTCTGATAGCGGCGACTTTCAGCTCGCCGAGTCGGACGCGCTCTTCGCATCCGCGGACGACGCGGAGCCGGACGCGGGTTTCGCGGAGGAGGACGTGGCGCCGGAAGATGCGGGCGTGGAGCCGCCGGAAGACGAAGAGGCAGAGGCCGACGCGGAGGAGGTCTCGGGCTTGCGGTCGCCCCCTAACTCGCGCCTTTCGGACGCCTCCTTTATCTGAACCATCTTGCAGCTTCCCTCGAAGATGGCACCCTGCTCGATGACGAGCGCGGGCGTCTGTATGTTTCCGGTCACCTTCGCGACGCGGCCCATCTCGATGCGCTTCGAGGCGACGATGTCGCCGTTGACCGTGCCGAATATCTGCGCGATGGCGACCTCGACGTTGGCGTCAACGCGCCCGTTCGTGGAGACTATCAGCGTGCCGTCCTGCGAGGAGACGCGGCCCGAGAGCCCGCCGTCCACGCGTAGCATGCCCTTGAAGTTTGCCTCGCCCGTGAGCGTCGTGCCGTTGCCGACGAAGCCCGTGAGCGTCCCCTCCTTGATGTCGCGCGCGAGCGACTCGCTCTCCGTGACGGCGCGCGAGGTGGTCTGCGTGTAGACCTGCTGCTGGTAAGCCTCTGTGGGCGTCGTCGCCGCCGCCGAGCCGCCCGAGGGCTGCGCGGACGACGTGCCGCCGTAATTTGAAGAGGAGGAGGGCGTGTGGTCTGCCGTGTCGTCCGCGGTCTGCGTCTGATCCTTCGGATTTCTTCCCTGTCTAAACATTACGCATTCTCCCTGTCAGAGCCTTCTGGTTGATGTGTGGGCGCTTGAAGCCCGTAGGGGCCGGACGGCCGCGCCTCGAAACGCCGCGCGCGTAAGACCGCCGGGTCACGGCGCGCCGCCGGCTTAAAAGTGGAATCGTTTCAGGAGAGATCGTTTACGGAAGAGCGCCGGGCCTCCACGTCGCCTCGACAGCCGCCCTCCGCGAGCGCGCCGATGATAAGGCAATTGGAAGGCAAGTGACAAGTGAATAAAAAACTGTCGGCACTCGGCGCTCAGCTTTCAGCTTTGACCACTTCGCGCCCTTCGCGACTACTTCGCGCTCTTTGCGTTTAGAGAGTCCGGAGCTTAACCGCAAAGGAACGCGAAGTAGTCGCGAAGGACGCAGAGGGTTTTAAGCTGAGCGCCGAGTGCCGAGTGCCGACAGCTTTCCTCGTCACTTCTTCCCGTTGTCGATGTCGAGCGCGAGCACGTCTTTAAGGGCGCAGAGGGCGACGCGCTTGGGGGCTTGCGGCAGCTTTATCTTCCCCAACTCGACCGACGAGTTGCCCTGAAGTGGTGCCTGCCCGAGCCTGAACCAGCCCTCGCCCATGTCTATGTAGACGGGGACGAGCATCTTGAAGTTGTCGGAGACGCCAGACTGCGTGACGCGGCCCGTCAGCAGCCCGCCGTCGAACGAGTACTCGAACTTGTAGCGCGGTATCTCCGTCCCGTAGACCCACTCGTCGAAGAACCAGTCCATGCGCCCGTTGCCGTCGAGGTTCATCAAGGGCGTCATGTGCCTCTCGACGACGAGCTTGAAGTCCTCGGTCGAAACGTCACGGTTGAAGTTCGACCGGACGAAGTCCTTCATCATCTCTATGAAGCGCTGGTCGCCCGTCTTGCGGTCGTGCATCATCATGCGGAGCATGTGGAGGATGTACGCGCCCTTCGGGTAGATCATGAAGCGTGCTATCTGGCCCGTCTTCCCGCTGTTGAGGCGGTAGCCCTGCGTGACGGGGCCGACCTCGTAGGGCTTGCGGCCTTTCGTCTCGGGGCGCGACTGTATGATGAGCTGACGCTGATCCTCCCAGAAGTCCGTGAACTTGTTCATGTCCTTGCGTACGAACTCCGCGTAGAGCGAGGTGGAGAACTCCGCGAAGCCCTCGCTCATCCACTGGTCTCGGTAAGACTTCCAGCCGACGGAGTGGCCCCACCATTGGTGCGCGACCTCGTGCGGCCCGACGTAGTGCCAGAAGGAGCTTCCGGCGAATCGCGCCGACCCCGTGGCGAGCCAGCGCTGCGTCGAGTCCATGAAGGCCGTGAACGGCATGTAGACGAGCGTCGGCCACGCCTGCCCGAAGTTCGCCGCGGGCTGCTGCGTCATCGCGACGCGCGTATAGGGGAGCTTGCCGAAGTAGGCGTCGTAGATGCGCGTCGCGTTCTCGGCGTCGGCGATTGCCGAGTCGGCCATCCCCATCGTAGACATCGAGCCGACGCCGACGCCCTCCATGAAGTTCGGCAAGTCCTCGTTGGCGTAGAACTCTATCTGGTAGCCCGTGTCCGGGTCCTGCACGATCTTCTTCTTGAAGACTCCGTAGTTGAAGCCCGCCACGGCCAGCTCCTTGTCGCCGCTCGTCCACTTCGCGACCGCGTAGTCGCCGTCGCGCGACTCGGGCGCGGCCAACTCGCCCGTGCCGATGAGCGTCTTGCCCTTCGGGTAGCGGAAGGTCATGTCGAAGACGGCGCGGTCGCCGAACTGCGTGCCGCTGTTGTTCGGGTACCAGGTCTCGCGCGGGCCGAGGTAGTAGTTGCCGCCGCCGAGGTCGGAGAGCGCGTCGCCGCCCGCGTACTCTATCGTAACCTTATAGTCTCTGTTCGTCTCAAGCTGCTCGGGCCAGATGAGAGCGAAGTCGGCGTCCTTGTCCTTCTTCTCCTGTATGAAGTTGAGGTCTCGCCCCTCCGAGTCGCGCACGCGGCCGACGCGCAGAGAGCCGTAGAGCGAGAACGGGATGACGCGCGTGCCGGGGACGAGCGCGCGGAACGTCACGGCGTCGGTGGCCGCTATCTGCGTCCCCTTTATCGCGCAGTCCATCTCGTGGCGCGTGATGTCGAAGATGCGGTGATCCTCGTCGCTCGAAGCCACGCCGCGCGCGTACTCGTCCGAGATGTGGAAGGCAGTCCAGAGGCCGCCGTCCGTCTCGCCGTAGCTCGACAGAAGCTCCTCCTCGGGCGAGACCTCTGGGATGCCGAGCGGGTCAATCTGGTAGACGAGCTTCTCGAAGCGTCGGCCTCCGATGAAGGCGACGAGGAAGCCGGGCTGCTGCGGCGTGTAGATATCGACGAGCGTGCGCAGCTCCATGTTCGTGCGCAGCTCCTTGCGCAGGAGCGTCTGGTTGTCGCGGTATATGTCGCGCGCGCGCGACGACTGCGGCCCCGAAGTCGCCATCTTCGCCTGCGGCGAAGCCTTTATCTCATCGTAGGTCTTGTCCGTGAAGCGTAGCGTCAGCTTCGTGAAGCCCTCGGTGATGGAGGGCTGGCCGGTGAAGAGCGAGAGGCTGCGCTTCTCGTATTCGACGGGCGGCGTGAGCGAGAACTCGCCGTCGCCGACGAAGACCGCGCCCGTGACGCGCCCCTCGACGGGCGGCAGGAAGTAGACTTCGCCCGAGCGCAGCGTGAAGGTCGCGGCGTCGCGCCGCAGCACGAGCCCGCTCACGGTCGCGTACTCGCCCGCGAACTCCTGCACGGACTCGGCCTGACTCCGCAGTTGTCGATAGACGGGGTCTTCGTTGGCCTTGAGCCCGCCCGCCTTCACCTCGACCTGCGTCTCGACGCCCAAGACTTCGAGGCGGAAGTCGAGCGCGGAGGGCTTGCCATCCTCTACGGACACCTGCTCGCGCCTCGCCTCGCGGAAGCCCGCGGCCGTGACGACGACGACGTAGGAGCCCGCGGGCAGTCCCTCGACTTTGAAGCGGCCCTGCGCGTCGGTCTTCGCCTCTGCGCGCTGCTGCCCCGACGAAGCGTCGAGCAACGCGACCGTCGCGCCGACGACGACCGCGCCGCGCGGGTCTGTGACGGTGCCCGCGATTGAGCCGCCGTCCGCCGCGGCGGCAGCCGTGCGCGCTCCGTTCAGCGCGGAGAGCGGCAGCGCGAGCGACGCGAAGAGGAGGAGCGAGAGGAGGAGCTTACTTCTGTTGTGCATCTCTAAGACCTTTTTCCGAGAGCTTGTGAGGCCGACGCCTGTTAGCGTTCGATTGTCCTGATTAGTTAAGGGAGACCGGGCGGAGGCCGCGTGGCGGGTCGCGGCCGCCCGCGCGCCGTCGGCGGGCGAGCGACATTATTCTTGCCGCGCGAGCGGAGTGTCAAGCGCGCTTGACTTCGCCGCGCGCCGCCCGTAAAACGGCTTCTGTCTATATTCAACCGCGAAGAGTTTGCGAACCCGTAAGTCTTGCGAAGGAGGGCTGCGTACGCTATGGCAGGCCGGATGATAGAGTTCAAGAGTAACGGCGGAACTGCGAGCGGCTACCTCTCCACGCCCGAGTCGGGCGAGGGGCCGGGCGTCGTCGTCATACAGGAGTGGTGGGGGCTCGTCCCGCACATAAAGGACGTGGCCGACCGCTTCGCCTCGGAAGGCTTCGTCGCGCTCGCGCCGGACTTATACCACGGCGACGTTGCGCGCTCGCCCGACGAGGCGGGGAAGATGATGATGGCGCTCAACATCTCTCAGACGGAGAGAGACCTGCGCGGCGCTGTTCAATATCTTCTGGACGACGAGGCGACGACGGGCGAACGCGTCGGCACAATCGGCTTCTGCATGGGCGGCGCGCTCTCGCTCTACGCCGCTTCAAAGAGCACACAGGTCGGCGCGTGCGTCGTCTTCTACGGCATACACCCGAAGGTCGAGCCCGACTTCGACAACCTTCGCGCGCCCGTGCTCGGCATCTTCGCGGAGAAGGACAAGTCCGTCACGCCCGACGCCGTGCGCGCGCTCGAAGAGACGATGCGCGAGCACGGCCGGGTCATAGAGACGCGCATCTACCCCGGCACAGACCACGCCTTCTTCAACGACACGCGCCCCGAAGTCTACGACGCGGCCGCCGCCGCCGACGCCTGGCGTCGCACGATAGAGTTCCTGCGCGCGCACCTGTAAAGAGGGCAAAAGTAAAAAGGCAAAAGGCAAAAGTTAAGAGGTCGCTCCCTCACTTTTGCCTTTTGCCTTTTTACTTTTGCCTTTACTTCGCGGTTGCGCGGGGCTGATGTGATGACTTAAAACAGTCGTGCAGGATGCCGTACGTGAAGATACTTCTGGCGGCCGCGATAGCCGCGCTGGCGTGCCTCGCGCTCGCCGCGCTCTTGAAGTCGAGGCGGCGCGCGGGGCCTATGCTCACGCCGCCGTCGGGGCTCCCGCCCATGAAGGGCTCGCTCGACGCGAACGCGCGCGGCCGTCGCGTTGATGTCGCGCTCGGCCGGGAGATTCTGGAGATGTTGGAGACGAATCGGCGGGCCGAGGCCGTCGCGCTCGTGCGCGAGCGGACGGGCTGGGGCGCTCGGCAGGCGGACGCGGCCGTCGTCAGGCTTGAGAATTTGTGGAAACGTCTGGAGTCGTAAAGGATGTTCGTAGAAAACAGGGTGAAGACGCGGCTGCTGCGCCAGATGGGCGAGGCCGTCAAAGACTTCGGCATGATTGAGGATGGCGACCGCGTGATGGTCTGTCTCTCGGGCGGCAAGGACAGCTATACGATGCTCGACCTCCTGCTCGACGTGCGGAAGCGCGCGCCCGTACATTTCGAGTTGCTCGCCGTCAACCTCGATCAGAAGCAGCCGAACTTTCCGGCCGACGTTCTGCCGAACTACTTGAAGAAGCGCGGCGTGCCCTTCCGCATCGTCGAGCGCGATACGTACTCCATCGTCAAGCGGCTCGTGCCCGAGGGCAAGACCTTCTGCTCGGTCTGCTCGCGCCTGCGCCGCGGCATACTCTACAACATCGCCGTCGAGGAGGGCTGCACGAAGATTGCGCTCGGCCACCACGCCGACGACATCACCGCGACGTTCCTCCTCAACCTCCTATACATCGGCCAGCTCAAGGCGATGCCGCCCGTCCTTCGCTCCGACGACGGACGCAACACGGTCATACGCCCGCTCGCATACTGCCGCGAGTCGGACATCGCGGAGTACGCCGCGCTCAAAGAGTTCCCCATCATCCCCTGCGACCTCTGCGGCTCGCAGACGAACCTCAAGCGCGCGCGCGTCCGTGCTCTCGTCGAAGAGCTTGAGAAGGAGATTCCGCACGTGCGCGCCTCAATGCTGACGGCGCTCACGAACGCAGTCCCTTCGCACCTGCTCGACCCCGCGCTCTTCGACTTCAAACGCTTGCGCGCCGCGAACGGCAACGTCGAGACGGAACTCGACGCCGCGCTCGGCCACGTCGAAGAGGAGACGACGCCCGCGCTCGTCTCCATCGGGGCCGACTGAACAGGCATTAATCCGTCAAACCGTCCGATTCCGAATAAGGGGAAACGTGAGAATGCTTTCAAGAGTCCTGATAATTCTCGGGCTTTTCGTCGCCGTCGTCGGCAATCTCGTGACGGCCTTCGGACTTCATAAGGCCGTGAACGGCATGACAAACGCGGAGACGGGCGGCCTCGCCGACGTGGCTTACGGGATGCTCTCCGCCTTCCGTTGGGTTCACATCGGCCTCCTCGGCTGCTTCATCCTCGTCGCCGGTCTCGTCCTCGCCGCAGTCAAGCCGTCGGCGCGGCCCGAGTGATGCGGCGAACGTCCGCCCTCAACGTCCATCCATACGCGAGTAACAATGGCCGCTACCAAAGGCAAACCGAAGACCGCCGCGAAGAAGGCGAAGCCGACTTCAAAGGCGAAGACCGCCGCGTCGAAAGTGAAGAAGGCGGCGGTTAAGAAGGCCGCCGCGTCGAAGGCGTCGAAGAACTCCTCGCCGAAGAAGTCTTCATCCAAGAAGCCCGCCGCGTTGAGTAAGAAGGCCGTTGCGTCGAAGGCGAAGGCCGTAGGTGCTGCGAAGGCGAAGGCCGCGGTCGCGTCGAAGGCGTCGAAGAAGTCTTTGACGCCGAAGGCTCCGACGAAAGCCGTTGCGTCGAAAGCCACGAAGCCGTCGAAGGCGAAGCAGACGCGCGACGCGCTCGACTTCTCGGAGTTCCCCGCCGGGTCTGTTTCGCGAAGCGACGTGACGCTCTGCCTCGCGTGTATCTTCCGTCTCTTCACGAATCAACTCGGACTCGCGCCGCGCACGGCATACGACGAGATACGGCGCTACTCGCCGACCGTCGAAGAGTTGACGGCGCGCGAGCCGCAGCGCCCCTTCTTCAAGCCTTCGGACGATAAGAACGCGTGCTGCCCTTACTGCGATGCCGCGCGGCGCTGGCACGCGCACGTCTCGGTCTACCGCGTCGAGGGCGGGAAGGCTTTGGACGCGGCTCGCCGCGCGCTCGTCAAAAACTTGCCGACGAAGGACGGGCGGTTCCAGATTGACGAGCAGAGGAAGACCGCGAAGCAGGTCTTCTTCGAGTGGTTGGAGCGTTTGGGTCAGGGCTTGGACTTCGCCGACGACGGCGTGTGGACGCTACGGGCCGCGCGCGAATATCTACAGCGCCGCGACCCGAAGACCGACTGGGCCTCGGCCTTCCAGGGCGCGCGCGCAGTCCGCCGCTCGCAGAGAATGGAGGAAGGCTTTGAGCGCGACGGCGCGCGCCTCTTCCTCGCGCCCGCGCTCTACAACGACGTGCTGCTCGTGCAGTATCTGGTGAGCCGCTCGCAGGCGCACGGCGGCGTCACGTCCGAGGGACGACTCACGCTCTTCGAGTTCGTCAGACGCCTGCGCCACGGCGGCGGCCTCGACGCGCAGGGCATCACGGAGCGCGACCAGTTTGAAGTCCTCGAACAACTCGTCGAACGCCTCACCGGCGGCAACGCGCCCGCCCGTATCCACTTCATCACAGACCGCCGCGCCATCCTCGACCGCGCGAAAGAGGTCATGAGCCGGTAAGTTCAAAGTTCAAGGTTGCAGGTTCAAAGTTGGAAGGCGCAAAGCTCTTAACTTTGAATCTGCAACCTTGAACTTTTGAACTTTGAGCTTATCTATCCATCTTGTTGAAGTGAATCTGTAGCGGCGAGGCGAGAGAGATGTCTCGAAGCTCGAAGACCGCGTAAGCGGCCTGCTCGGTCTTGACGAGTTGGTAGACGCCCTCCTGCGTGGTCGTCGTGACGGTGCCTTCGCGCTGGCGAAGGTAGGAGTCGGCTTCGTCAACAGACGGGCGCTTGTCGTCCTTGTAGTCGCCGATTGCGTCCACGACGTAGGACTTTAGAAGCTTCGGCCAGTAGGAGGCGAAGAGCCTCTGGCTCGCGAACACGTCGGCCCAGACCGCGCGGCCGTTGCGTGCGACGACAACGCCCACGACGCCCGGCTGCAAGACCTCGCGCTCCAGAGTCCGCACGTAGTCGTCAACCTGCGTGACCACCTTCTTGCTCGCGTAGACCTCTTGATAGGTGTCCGTGCTGTTCGCGGTGCCGAGGCGCGCGTTGTTCTCGCTGACCTCTTTCCAGACCTCGCCCTGCGCCTTCTTGTCCTGCGCCGCGCCGCGCAGCTTCGGGTGTGCGACCGCGCCGAGGCTTGAGAACTTCGCGGGGCCGTCGTCGGGCGCTTCCGTCGGCGCGACGGCTCTGCCCGAGCCGCCGCCGCCGCTGTAACTCGCGGCGCGCGGAGTCCAGCGCCCGTGCTCGACGCAGAAGACGTTCAGGGCGACGGGGACGCTGACGGGCGGGACGACTCTGTCCTCCTGCACGATTCTGTCCTGCTTGCCGCCCACCACAACCTCGCCCGCGAGCAGCAGGAGCTTCTTGCCCGAGCGGTTGACGAGCGCGAGTTCGTTGACGGACGCGCCGCTGCTGCTGTAGCTCGCGGACTGCTGCCGCACCGCCGCGCTAGGGTTTGCGGCGTTCGGGTGAATGATGCCGCGGCCCGCGCTCTGCGTTCCTTTCTCGGTGATGACGACGCTGCCCGCCTTCGTCCCCTCGTCGAGCGTTATGTACGCCTCGGAGCCCGCGAGGTCTGCGCCGCGCACGGGGAAGATTGTAAGGTTCTTGTAGCTGACGGGCGCGAGCACAGTCCACTCGCCGCCCCTTCGGTTGCTCTTCGCGCGCGCGGCCGTGAGAGATGACGAAGGAATTAACGCCGCCGTGAGCGCCAGCGCGCACAGCGCCGCCGCGAAACTTCTCGAACCCCGAAACTGTTTCATTGACCTGCCTCCTCGAATAGACTCGTCTTAAGTTTGAACCGTGTGGACGCGCGTGCGAATCGTTTTCAGTGTGTGAACGCACGCGCGCACGCCTTCTTGCGGCGCGCGGCTCTTTTTCTCTGCCGTCGGACTACACGTGGGGCGCGGAACAGAACCGGGAGCGGTAGCGACCGGGTAGCGGCTTCGAGATAGGTTTATGTGTCGGAGGTTGAGACCCGGTCGCTACCGCTCCCGGTTCTGATTGTGCCTTTGCGGAACACACGCGGCCGGGGCGGTGTCGAAGTTGGCGTTAACCTTTTTACGAAAGGGGTGAGATATGAAAGAGGAAGGCGCGGAGGCTCACGCGCGCTCGACGCCGAACATCAACGTGACGCCGCTGATAGACATACTGCTCGTGCTGCTCATCATCTTCATGGTTGTCACACCGCTTCGGCCCGCGCGCTTCAGGGCGCTCGTGCCCGGCCCGCCCGAAGACCCGATTGAGAGACAGAGCCCGCGCACGCTCATAGTCTCGGTGGAGGGCACGGGCACACTCAAGTTAATTCGAGGCGCGACGACCGTCGCGGAAGGCTCGGTCGGGGAGCCGGGCGAGGTCGCATCGCGCCTCGCGCGCGAGTGGCGCGAGCGCATCGCGGCGGGCGACTGGAAGGAGGGCTTCGACGCGCGCACAGACCTCGCGCCCGACCGGCGCATCGAGCGGACGGTCTTCGTCCGCGCGCCCGGCTCGATACGCTACGGCGAAGTCGCGCGCGTCATAGACGCGATAAAGGGCGCGGGCGCAGACCCCGTCGGACTTCAGACGGACGAACTGCCGAACTGAAAAGTGTTGACGAATTGGAAAGCCCTCGCGACGCAGCGTACGCGTCGCGAGGGCTTCTGTCCTGTGCGAGACCCTTTGGAGGTACAGCCCCGTTTAAGGCGTCACTGGGGTGCGGCGTCTGCTCTCTTTTATCTCGCGCTCGGCGCGCAGGTGTGCCTCTTTTGCCTCTTCGCTGCTGAGCCCCAGGTCTCGCAGCGTGCGCCTGATGCTGTGCCCTTCCGTGAGCCCGATGAGTAGCTCTCTTCGCGTGACGCGCGGATGCGAGACGCCGAGGTTCAACGCGAGCCGCGTCGTCAGGACGTACTGGCTGAGCTTCAGCGTTGGGTTGAGCGCGAGCGCCGCGCGGTAGCCCTCTCGAAGATTGTCGGCCGTCGTGCGAAGGCTCGCGGCCATCTCGGGGTGTGCTCGCAGCTCTTTGTCGGCGTTGAGCGCGTTGTCGCGCCGTATCCGCGCAAGCTCGCGCGCAGGGTCGGGTCGGTCGCCCGGCTTCTCCGTCGCTCTGCTGAGCCCGTCGTCTACGCGGCCGCGGTTCATATCGGGCCCCCTGCCCATGCTGCTTCCGCCGCCCGCGGGCGGCCTGCCGACTGCGATGCCGCCGCCGCGACCCTGCGCCGACACGTCCGTCTGACCGCCGAGCGCGAACACGCACGCCAGCGCAAGCGCAGCAAAGAATGTACAGAGTCTACTGCTCATGGCCTCGCCTCCCGGAGTTGATGTGTATTCGGACGAAACGGCGAAATAGGAGAACGCGCCGATTATAGCGCGGACACTGAGAACAATCGAAATATAACAGGGCCGCCGTTCGTGAAGGATGAAGTGATAAGTTGCAAGTTCAAAGTTGCAGGTTCAAAGTTAAGGGCAAGCGCCTTCTAACTTTTAACCTGCAACTTTGAACTTGCAACTTGAGAAGGCGAGCCTTCGATTCATCCTTCAGCCTTCGCGAGCCGCGCGAGGAGCGGCTTGAGTTCGGGAAAGGTCAGGCGCGGCGCGCGCCAGCGGACTTCCATGAGGCCGCCCGTGGCCGCGAGCGTCACGTGGTAGTTCCTGTAGATGTCTTCGTTGTCGATCTTACCCCAACTCCCGTCCGCGTTCTGCGACGCGAGCAGGAAGTCAGTCCCCGCGCGTATCAGCGGGCCGCGTCCCGAAAGCCCGAAGGACTTCAGGCACTCCATAAACTCGCCGACGGTCTCGGGGTCGTCGGCCTCGATTAAGCTCGCGAGGTTCTGCTTCAGGAACGCAAACTCTCGCGGGAGCCAGGAGGGGCGTAGGCGATACTTGTCGTAGTCGTTCAGCGTGTAGACGATGTGCGTGACGGCGTAGGCCGCGTCGTAGAAGCTCGCCTCCGCGAACGCGGACGGGTAAGGGCGTAGCGTCGGCAGCCAGCGCAGCACGTCCGCGTAAGTAGCGCCGAGCGAGACGCCGTAGCTGTCTGCCACGTACGCGCGTATGAGCGCGACGTACCAGACGAGATACGGGCTCATCATCGAGAGGCGGCGGCGGCAGCTCACGCACGTCTTTCGGCCGCGCTCGTTCCAGTAGCCGCAACGGCACTCTTTGGGAACGTCGCCCGGCGGGGGCTCGGAGTTCGGGTCGAACCAGAGGAAGTCCGCGGCCGGGAAGCGGCGCACGGCGAGTCTCAGACGCGCCTTCAGCCCGCGTTCGCGCGCGCACTCGCGGTACGCGTAGAGGCCGCCATATATGAGTTCATAGATGTCTTCGGCCTCGGGCTCTTCGGGAATCGAGTGGTAGCGGCGTCGCCAGCGGCGCGCGAGCTTCACGCCCTCCGCCCGCCCGCGTCTACGCAGGGCGGCGTCGGCGGCCGTGTCCGCGACGACGTAGAAGAAGTTTAGAAAGTCGCTGCCCCACGCTTCAAAGTGTTGAGGCACGCGCGCGAAGCGCAGAAGGAACTCGAAGCCGCGCCGCACGGCGCGCGCGCACTCTTCCGGACGGTGGCTTCGTGGCTCCACGTCTCTCTCTATTCCAACTTCGCCTCGCGCGCGCGCCCCTCGTCGCTCGGGTCGGGCGTGCGCGAAGTGATCGCGCCCGAGGCTTCGGCGGGCGGACGGCGCTTGAAGCGGTGCGTGACGGGGCGTCGGCGTCCGATGCCGATTGCGTTGCGCGAGATGATGAGCGTGGGCGGAAGCTGGCGTCGCTTGAACTCGTTCGCGGGCGACTCGACGCGGTTGAGTATGTCGTAGACGAGCGCGCGCTCGTGCCCCTCTTCGACTATCTGCTCGGGCGAGAACTTCTTCTCGAAGTAGAGCCGAAGAACGGGGTCGAGCGCGTCGTACGGCGGAAGGCTCTGGTCGTCGAACTGGTCGGGCGCGAGTTCGGCCGATGGGCGTTTGTTGATAATCGTCCACGGTATCAACTCCGCGTCGCGGTTGATTTGACGCGCGAGCGCGTAGACCTCCGTCTTGAGAACGTCGCCGATGACCGCGAGCCCGCCGTTCGTGTCGCCGTAGAGCGTGCAGTAGCCGAGCGCGAGTTCGGACTTGTTGCCCGTCGAGAGAAGCAGACGCCCTTCCGCGTTCGAGACGGTCATCAGGATGTTTCCGCGAAGGCGCGACTGAAGATTCTCTGCCGCCAGACTTTCGCCGCCGCGCGAGGGCTTGGTCAGGCCCATCTCCCTCGTCAAGACCTCGAAGGCCGCGCTGATTGGGCGCTCGACTACGGGCATACGGAAGTTACGTCCGAATGCGACTGAGTCGTCCACGCTCCCGCGCGAGGAGAAGGGCGAGGGCATCATCACGCCGAGCAGATTCTCGGCTCCCATCGCCTCGCACGCGAGCGCGGCGACGACGGCCGAATCTATCCCGCCTGAGAGCCCGAGCACCGCGCGCTTGAACCCGTTCTTGCTCGCGTAATCTCTTATGCCGAGGACGAGCGCGCGGCGAACGGTCTCGATGTCGTCGCCGGGCAGGCACGTCTCGTCGCGCACGCCGCAGTCCACTTCGATTGTGCCGACGAACTCCTCGAAGGGCGGCGCTTGAAGTATCGTCTCGCCGCGGCAGTCCGTGACGAGCGACGCGCCGTCGAAGATGATGCCGTCGTTTCCGCCGACCAAGTTGACGTAGACGACGGGCAGGCGCGAGAGCTTCGAGCGGTGCGCGACCATCGAGCAGCGCTGCCCCATCTTCGCCTTGTTGAAGGGCGAAGCGTTGGGCGAGACGATGACGGTCGCGCCCATCTCTATCACCTCGTCGGTCGGGTCGTGCGTGTAGAGCCGCTCGCGCCAGAAGGTCTTGTCGTTCCAGAAGTCTTCGCAGACGACGACGCCGAGCCTCTCTTTCCCCATCTCGAACAGTTGTCGCCGCTCGCCCGACTGGAAGTAGCGCGGGTCGTCGAACACGTCGTACTCGGGGAGCAGAGTCTTGTCCGCGAAGCCGAGGAGCTTGCCGTCGCGTATGACGGCCGCCGAGTTGAAGAGCTTGCGCCCCTGCACCGAGCCCGTCGGCCGCACCGTCCCGACAACGGCCGTCAAGCCTTCGGTCGCGGGGATGATCTTTTCGAGCGGCTTCAACGAAGACTCGACTATGTCGCGATCCAAAAACCAGTCGAGCGACGTGTAGCCCTGCACCGAGACTTCGGGGAAGACTATCAAGTCCGAACGCTCGCGCCGCGCCTGCTCTATCGCGCGCAGAATCCTCTCCGTGTTCCCCTCGTAATCCCCGTTCGTCGTATTTATCTGCCCGATTGTGACGCGCATATTTGTCTTCTACTGAACGAGCCGCACGTTGAGCCCTTCGAGTTTCTCGGAGGCGATTGTGATTTCGTCGCCTGTGACCGCACCAATCATACCGCTTTCGCGCAGGGCTGTCTCGGCGCGTTCGAGCGAGGAGACTTTGGAGTGCGAGCGGCCGTACGGAGTTCGTGTCGGTAAGCTGAAAGCCGAGTGAATGAGTGATTACCACTCATCACTTATCACTTATCACTTATCACTTATCACTTATCACTTATCACTCATCACTCTTCCTTCCCGTGCCCGCCGCCGCCCGGCGTCTCTATGCGCACGCGGTCGCCGGGGCGTAGTTCCCAGGAGCCTTTCGCATCTATTTTGCGCGCGCGCCCGTCGCGCACTATCGAGTCGCGCCCACGCGCGCCGTCGCCTCCGCCCGCGAGTCCGTAGGGCGCGCGCGTGCGACGGTCCGCGAGCAGAGACATGCGCGCGGCGGTGAGCGTCTCTATCTCGCGAACTACGCCGTCGCCGCCGCGTCGCGCGCCGCGCCCGCCCGAGCCGCGACGCAGACGATATGCGCGCACGCGCAGAGGGTACGCGTACTCAAGGGCTTCGGCGGGCGTGTTGAGGCTGTTGGTCATGTGCGTGTGGACGCCTCCGACTCCGTCCACGCCGGGGCGCGCGCCCATGCCGCCCGCGAC
>JBJMGR010000203.1:0-12344 GCA_045807805.1 Pyrinomonadaceae bacterium
ATCGAGAAGATGCAACTGCCGAACATCCAGCTACTCAAGGCGCAGATGAACGCCGACCTGCTCACGGAGGATTTGAAGAGGAGCCGCTCCTCCAACGAGAGCTTCTGGCTCATCGGCCAGCCCGACGTGCAACTGCGCGAGACGGGGAAGAACGACGGCGGCGAGAGACAGTTTCAGGTCGAAGTCCTCGGCTTCGACTACTACAACGTCAAAGAGGGCGTCATCGAGTCGGGCGGAGCGTCGCGCATCGCCGTCTGGATGCTCGACACGAACTTCGACGGCCGGAGCCTCTTCCCGCAACAGGTCTTCTTCCCGATGTCGGGAGACAAAGACGGATGGGCGCGTCTCGCCCGTAACCTCAAATCCGAAATCGACGAAGACCTCGTCGAAACCTACCGGGGCAACCTCTCGCTCCCCTTCACACCGGGCGGCTACAAACGCATCGCCGTCAAGATAGTCGACGACCGCGGCATCGAGAGCTTGAAGTTGATCGACGTGGTGTAGATAACTATTCCGGACGTTTCACGTCTGGCTACCTTCTCTTTGCGCCTTCGGCGCTTTGTGACTAATCATGCAGGGCATCAAGCACCTCATCATCAACTCCCCTTACGAGGAGCCGCGCCGTCACTGGGAGTACGACCACGGGCGCATGGCGTTCGAGCTTGCGGAGGGCAGGCGGCCTTCGGGCTACACCGTCGCCTCGACCGAGAAGAGGCTCGTCAACGACCCCGGCGTGTTCGTCCAGATTCCGCTCGTCAATCAGATACGGCAGCGCGTCAAAGAGTGGCGCGAGGGCGGCTACGCGGGCGTCTCGGGCATCACGAAGCAACTGCTCGGACACTGGCGCGACGGAGAGGCGCGCGCCAACCGCTTCTTCTTCTGCCAGCTCGAAGCCATCGAGACCTTGATATGGCTCGCCGAAGCTCCTGCGGCGGAGAAGGTCGGCGTGGAGATTCCTTCGGACGGCGGCGAGCTTGCGCGCGTCTGCTCGAAGATGGCTACGGGGACGGGCAAGACCATCTTGATGGCGATGCTCGTCGCATGGCAGTCGCTCAACAGAATCAACTACCCGAACAAGAAGGGCTTCGCCAGAGAGTTCCTCGTCGTCGCGCCCAACCTGACCGTACGCAGCCGCCTGAGCGTCCTGCTCCCTTCGGGCGTTGAGAACTACTACGACGCCTTCAACGTCGTGCCTCCGGGCCTGCGCGAACAACTGCGGCAGGCCAGGGTCGTCGTGCGTAACTGGCACGCCCTCGCGTGGGACACGGAAGAGAGGCTCAGGAAGAGGCGCTCGGTTGATAAGCGCGGCGCGAAGTCGGACGAGGCGTACGCGCGCGAAGTTCTGGGCGAGCTTGCGAACTCGAAGAACTTCGTCGTCATCAACGACGAAGCCCATCACGCATGGCGCATCCCCGCCGGGGCGAAGTTGAGCCGCGAAGAGAAGAGGGAGGCCGAGGAGGCGACCGTCTGGATCGGCGGGCTCGACCGCCTCAACCGCGCGCGCGGCCTACAGGCGGTCTACGACTTCTCCGCGACGCCCTTCACGCCCTCCGGCAAGAATTCTACCTCCGAGAATCTCTTCGGCTGGATAGTCAGCGACTTCGGCCTGACCGAGGCGATTGAATCCGGCCTCGTCAAAACGCCCCGCGTCGTCATACGCGACGACGGCCAACCAGGAGTTGATTACAAGTCCAAATTTTACAACCTCTACAACGACCCCGAAGTTAAACCCTCGCTCAACAAGAGAGGCGCGTCCGAAACTGAAGCCCTGCCGCCGCTGGTCGAAAACGCATACGCGCTGCTCGGCAAGGACTGGCGCGAGACGGCGCAGGCGTGGCGCGACGCGGGCGTACCCGTGCCGCCCGTGATGATCTCGGTCGCCAACCAGACGGAGACGGCCGCGCGCATCAAGCACGCCTTCGACCGCTGCAACATACTGATTCCCGAACTGTGCGACGCGGAGAGGACACTCCACATCGACTCGAAGGTTCTGGAGTCGGCCGAAGCCTACGCCGAAGAGGAGACGGCCGCGGAGACCAGAGCGGCGGACGAAGAGGCAGAGGCGGAGCCCGCCGCGCGGAGGCTGACCAGGAGAGAGCAGGCCCAAAGGCTGCGGCAGACCGTTGACACCATCGGCCGACCCGGAGAGCCTGGCGAGCAGATTCAGCACGTCATCTCCGTCGGGATGCTCACCGAAGGTTGGGACGCGAAGACCGTCACGCACATCATGGGCCTGCGCGCCTTCTCAAGCCAACTCCTCTGCGAGCAGGTCGTCGGGCGCGGCCTGCGCCGCACCTCCTACGACCTCGACGAGAACGGCCTCTTCACCCCCGAGTACGTCAATATCTTCGGCGTGCCGTTCGCCTTCATGCCGCACGAATCGCCCAAAGACGGCGAAGTCAAAGTCTCCGCGCCCAAGCAGCGCATACAGCCCCTAACGGAGAGGGCCGAGTTCGAGATTCGCTTCCCCAACGTCCTGCGCATCGAGAGCAAGTTCAAGCCCGTACTGAAACTAGACCTCTGCAAGGTGACGCCGCTCACGCTGAACGCATACGACACGCGCGAGATAGCAGAACTCGCGCCCGTCATCGAAGGCAAGCACGACGTGACGCGCCTCGCCGAGATCGACCTTGAAAAAATCTACAGCCAGGTGCGTCTGCAAAGCAGCATCTTCCGCGCCACCCTCGACATATTCAGGCAGATAAAGATTGACTGGAAGGGCGACCCGAACGCCCTTTTCACTCAGCTCGTCCCTGCGGTCGAGAGCTTCGTCAACTCGGACAGGCTGGAAATCTCGCCGCCGATGTTCGACACTGAGGATAAGAGGAGGCGTCTTCTCGTAAGGCTCAACGCCGCGACGGTCGTCAACCATCTAATCCCCTTCATCCAGCAGGAGAACGTCGAATCTTACGAGCTGGTCGTTGACACCAACAGGCCTATCATCTCGACGGGCGACATGCGGCCTTGGGACACGAGCAAGCCTTTCGTCCACACCAGAAAGTCTCACGTCAACTTCTGCGTCTGCGACAGCCGGTGGGAGAGCACGACCGCGCTGCACCTCGACAGAAGCCCGCACGTCTCAGCATGGGTGAAGAACGACCACCTCGGGTTTGAGATTCGCTACATCTTCAACGGGGGCGAGCACAGATACCGGCCGGACTTTCTGGCTAAACTGTCGAGCGACGAAATTCTCGTCATCGAGACGAAGGGCGAAGAGGATCAGAAGGACAAGGTCAAGCGCGAAGCCATGCGCGAGTGGCTGTGCGCCGTTAACCAGCACGGCGGTTTCGGGCGCTGGCATCCGGAACCGGCGGTCTCCAAACGCCCCGACGACGTGCCTCAACTCTTAGAGAGAGCCGCGAGGTGAGACAGTCTCGGGCCGGTCGCGTGAATGCACACCTCGACGCTCACTCATTCGTGGCGCAGAGCTATCAGCGGGTTAACGCGTGCGGCACGGCGCGCGGGGACGTAACAGGCAAGCAGAGCAACGGCGGCCAGTAGAACCGTAACGCCGACGAAGGTGACGGAGTCGGTCGTGCCCACGCCTAAGAGCAGGCTCCCCAACACGCGCGTCAGTGCGAACGCTCCCAACAGCCCGAGCACGATGCCCACCGACGCCATACGCATCCCCTGACCCACGACCAGACGCAGAACGTCGCGGACTTGTGCGCCGAGCGCCACGCGTATGCCGATTTCGCGCGTGCGTTGGCTGACGGCGTACGTCATCACGCTGTAGAGCCCCATCGTCGCCAGCACCAACGCCAGCACCCCGAACGTCGTAGCCGCCCCCGCCGCGAGGCGCGGCCCCCAGAAGGCTATCGTCATATTCTCTTCCGCCATCATCACGCCGAACACGGGCAGCCGGGCGTCGAGTTTCGTGATTTCGCGCCGCGCGCTCTCGGCCACCGTCTGTAACGCTCCGGCCGACTGCGCGCTGATGAGCACGGCCACCGACGCGTATGTCTGCTGATAGACGGGCAGGAAGATGTACGGCCGCCGGTCTTCATAGAGCGTGCGATAGAGCCCGTCTTTGGCGACGCCGATGATCTCCATTAGCGGCGTGCCCTGCGCGAAGCGGAAGCGTCTCCCCATCGCCTGCTCCGAGCCGCCGTAAAACCTGCGCGCGAACTCCTGATTGACTATCACGACCGAAGGCGCGTCGGCGTTGTCGTGGTCTGTGAAGTCGCGACCCAACACCAGCGGCGTCCGCACCGTGTCGAAATACTTCGGCGAGACGAAGCTGCAATCTGAGATGAACCCTTGATTCGGCGGCGGGTCGGCCTCGCCCTCCTTCACGATGGGCCCGCGCGTGAGGTTGCCAGCCTGTAGCGGCAAGTCATCGGTCAACGCGGCCGTACGCACGCCGGGCTGCGTTTCGATGCGGCGCAGGATTTCGGGGAACAGACGCCATACGGCCTGCTGGTCGTAGCCGAGCAGCTTCGGGTTAATCTGCATCGTGACCAGATTCTCCGTACGGAAGCCGGGGTCGGTTTCGAGGGCTTTGCCGAGGCTGCGAATAAAGAGCCCCGCGCAGATCAGCACGACGATGGAGATTGTGACCTGCGCGACGACCAGCACGCCGCGCAGATTCCATCGACGACGGCCGTGCGATCTTTGCGGCGCGCCTCCTTTGATGACCGTCACCAAGTCCGCGCGCGAAGCCAGCACGGCCGGGGCCAGACCGAAGACCACCCCGGTCAACAGAGAGACCAACAGCATCCACTTCAGCGTGTAACTGTCGAGCCCGAACTCAAGGCTTATCGGGTAGGGCACGGGCGGCACGGTCGCCTGTACCAATCCCGTCCCCCAGTACGCGAACGCGCACCCCAACGCGCCACCCAGCAGCGAGAGCAGAAGGCTCTCCGTCAGCAGTTGCCGCACGATGCGCCCGCGGCTCGCGCCAATCGCGAGTCGAATTCCTATCTCCCTCGCGCGCGTGGTGGCACGCGCAAGCATCAGGTTCGCCACGTTCGCGCAGGCCATCAGCAACACGAGACCGGAGATGAACAGAGCCATCAAACCGGCATACCTTATATATTTTGTCGCGCCCTGATACCGCCCGTTCAGCTCCGTCACGACTTGGATCTTGGTGTCGGCATTCTCCTTCGGATAGAGTTGCGCCAGATTGGCAGCGACCCGATTCAAATCCGCCGACGCCTGCGCCATCGTCGCGCCTGGTTTCAGACGCCCGTACAGCCTGACCGTCGCATAGCCGCGATCCGTCCTCCACTCCGCGCGCCTGTTAAATTTCTGCGCCATCATCGATGGTGTCCAGAACGAATAGCGCAGATAGAACGTCGAGCCTAGAAACGACTCAGGCATGACGCCGATGACTGTGAACGCATTGCCGTTCAGGTAAAGGGTCTTACCGACGACGCCTGCGTCCGCGTCGAAGCGCCGCTGCCACATCGAATGACTAATGACCGCCACCGGATGCGTGTTCGGCGTCCGGTCTTCTTCCGGCGAGAAGGCCCGACCGAGCATCGGCTTGACGCCCATCACGTCAAAATAGTTGGCGCTGACGAGTTCGCCCCAAGCGACCTCCGCACGTTCGTCGTCGCCCGCGTTGCGTGTCTCGCCCGAGTTGACGCCCGCCGAAACTTCGTCCCACGCACAGAGGTCTGAGAAGCTCCTGTTCTGCTCGCGCAAGTCCAGGTAGTTCGCGTAGGAGAACTCGCCCCAACCTTCCGCGTCCGCCTTCTTGCCCCAGTACGGGGAGATCAACTCCCCCGGCTCTTCGACGGGCAGCGGGCGCAGGACAAAGCCGTTCACCGCGCTCAGAATCGCCGTGTTGACGCCTATCCCTAACGCCAGCGCCAGCGCGGCCACCGCCGTGAAGCCGGGTTGTTTCGCAAGCACCCGCACGCCGTAACGCACATCCCTTATCAGGTCGGACAGCCAACGCGTCCCGCGCTCGTCGCGGCACATCTCCTTCACCTGCTCCGTGCCGCCGAGGGCGATGTGTGCCCGACGCCGCGCCTCTTCGGGACTGTGCCCTCGGGCCATCAGGTCGCTCGTGTGCTGTTCCAGATGGAAGCGCAGTTCCTTTTCAAGCTCTTCTTCCTGCTTCCTTCGATTGAGCAGGCGGTGCCACCAAGTCATTCGGGAACTCCTTCGGACATTTTAAGTATCAGCCTTCGGACATTTTAAGTATCAGAGAGACGGCTTCGGCGAGTCGCTGCCAGCCCGCGGTCTCGGTCTCTAGTTGCGCACGCCCCGTACGCGTCAGGCGATAGAACTTCGCCTCGCGCCCCGTCTCGGTCGCCTTCCAGTCGGCCGCCAACAGGCCGCGGTTTTCGAGCCTGTGCAGCGCCGGATAGAGTGAGCCCTGCGGAACCTGAACCACGCCGCGCGAAACCTGTTCGAGGCGCTGCGCTATCGCATACCCGTGAACAGGCCCGAGCGCGGCCACTTTTAGGATCAACAGATCCAACGTACCCTGCGGCAGGTCTGATTTTGTCTGCTTCATCGATGATACCTCGTCCTTCTACATGTTAAGGCAACACGTGTAGAAGCGCAAGGTATATCTCCATACGGTGAGATTTACAGAAAGTTCTGTTGCGGAATGTGATGTGTAAGCACTCTTGAGTGCTGACGGGGAAGGAGTTTGAAGTCTAAGCGGTTAAGGCTTTGCGATGACGAGCGGTTGGGCGTCGAGTTCGCGTCGATAGAAGGTGCGCGGGCGTTGCACGTCGAGGGTTCCGGCGACGAGTTTTATTCCGCGCCCCTTCACCTGCTCGAAGCGCATGCGCGGGACGCGTTCGGCCGCGAAGTCGAACCACTCGCGTACGACTATCCGGCCGTCGTGCGCGGCGCGCGAGTCGGCCTCGCCCTTCTGCAATCCCTCTTCGACGAGGACGTAAGTGAGCAGGCCGTGTCCCAACTGCGCGGCTTCGAGCGCGGCCTGATAGCTCTGCGCGGCCGTCAAGACATACATGCCCTTCTCGTAGGCGAGCTGCGCCAAGCCCTTCGAGTTCATAGGCCCGCGACGCCGCTCCTCTGCTTCGAGCGCCTGACCGGAGTTGCAAGCGTCTAAGACGAGTACGACCTGGCTCGCGCCTATCGGCTCGAACAACTTCTCAAGCTCCTCGTCGCTGATGCTGTGCGAGATTATGGTCTGTAGACTGGCCTCGCTCTTCAACTCGCGCTCGCCCATGTAACCGATGTCATGCGGGATGAGGTAGAAGCGGTCGTGCTGCGCCGTGCCGTGCCCCGCGTAGTAGATGATGACCACGTCCTCGGGCTCGGCGGGCTTCAACGCTTCGAGCGACTTCGGCGCACCCACGGGCAACGGCCCCGCGTCCGCGCCCGAGAGGCGGCGCAGCGCTGCGACGACGTTCTGCTTCGTCGCGTCCGCGTCGAGCAGAGTCAGAGCCTCTATACGCCCGCCCGGCTCGACGAGCGAGCGCTGGCGCTTCACTTCGTTGACGAAGGAGGTCGCGTCGGCCACGGAGAATTTCAGGTTGTAGCGCGGGTTCTCATATGTGTTGACGCCGACGGCGACGATGTAGGTCGTCGGCGCACGCCTCAAACGTTCGTCGCCCCGGAGCATGAGGCGCGCGTCGGCGCTCTTCACGTTGTCGCGGTTGAAGGCGTAGGCCGTAAAGAGATTCTCTCCGGCGACGACGGGCACTGTCGCTTCGACGACAGCAGCGCGTCCCGCCCCCGTGTCGAGCAGGCCGCGACGGACGAAGACGAGCGCGCCGTTGCGGAACAGTCGAAGGTCGCGCGCGCCAGCGGGCGCGTCCGTCACTTCAATCTTCAGTTTCAACGTGCGCGTGTTGACGGCGTCGCTCAAGGAGACTGTCGCGCCGTCGGCGGGCGATACTTTGATGACGGGCTGTCGTCTATCTATCCGCGCGATGTCCTGCGCGGCGTGCGGGCGCTTGGCGGCGAGAATGTCCGCGAGCAGGTCCGGGTAGAAAAACTCGTTGAAGAAGACCTCGACGGGGGCGAAGCTGCGCGTGTCCTGATTGAAGCGCCAGACAATCTGCTGCCAGGCGTTGGGCGAGCCGTCGAAGAGTCCGTCGGGCGTCGCGACGAGCCAGTCGCGCGTGTCCGTCGTAGAGACGAGCGTCGCGGCCTCCGCGCCCGTCTTCGTGTCCCACACGCGCGTGCTTCCGTCCTCGCTCCCCGTCGAGAGCCAGGCGCCGTCGGGACTATAAGCGATGCCGTTGACCGCGTCCGTGTGCTCGCTCAGACGGAAAAGCTCTCGGCCCGTCTCCGCGTCCCAGAGGCGAGCGGTCGCGTCGGCCGAAGCGGTCGCGAGTCTCTTCCCGTCGGGGCTGAACGCGACGGCGCGCACCGCGCCCTCGTGGCCCGCGAGCGTGAGCGACTCGGCCGCGCCGCCCGCATCGTAGAGCTTGACGGAGCCGTCCCCGGCGGCGACCGCGAGCGCGCGTCCGTCGGGGCTGTATGCGACGCCGAAGACCTCGCCGCCGCTCTTTATCTCTCGAATCTGCCGCCCCGTCGCCGCGTCCCAGAGCTTCACGGTCTTGTCCGCGCCGCCCGATGCGACGGTCTTTCCGTCGGGACTGTATGCGACCGCGTTGACCTCCGCGGCGTGGCCCTGAAGCGTGAGCGTGTTTCGTCCCGTCGCAACGTCCCAGAGCTTGACGGTCGAGTCGCCGCTCGCCGTCGCGAGCGTCTTCCCGTCGGGGCTGAAGGCGACCGCGTTGACGCTCTCCGTGTGGCCCGTAAGCGTGCGCTCTTCGAGCCCCGTCTCGTTGTTCCAGAGCTTGACCTGTCCGCTCAACGAAGCGGACGCGAGCAGTGTACTGTCCGGGTTGAAGGCGAGGCTCGTGACCCAGCCCGTGTGGCCCGTGAGCGTGCGAACCTTCCGCCCCGTGGCAATCTCCCAGACGCGCACGGTCTTGTCCTTGCCAGCGGTCGCGAACCAATGCTTATCGGGGCTGAAGGCCGTTGCGTAGACGCCGCTCGAATAGCTCTCGAAGACGCGCGCGGACGCGTCCCCGTTGAGATCGCGCAGTTGAATCGTCTTGTCGCCGTTGCTCGTCACAATCTGCTTCGCGTCGGCGCTGAAGGCAGCGACCTCGCTCGGCGCTTCCGTATCATCCGAACCGACGACGGCGCGCACCTCGCGCGTCTGTCCCCAAGTTGTCGTGTCGAAGAGGCGAACCGAGCGGTCGCTCGACACGGCGAGCAGCGCGCGTCCGTCGGTCGAGAAGGCGACGGCGATTGCCTTGAGTCCGTTACCGACTCGAAGCGCGTGCGACTCGCGCACGCTCGCGGCGTCCCAAACCTTCACGCTGCCGTCGAACGACGCGGAGGCGAGCGTCTTTCCGTCGGGACTGAAGGCGACCGACTTGACGAGGCCCGTATGGCCTTCGAGCGCGCGAAGCTCGCGCCCCGTCGCAGCGTCCCAGAGCTTGACTGCTCCGTCCTTTCCGCCGGACGCGAGCATGCGGCCGTCCGCGCTGAACGCGAGCGCCGTCACCTGAGCCTTGTGCCCGTCCAGCGCGCGCGGCTCGCCCCACATTTGCGCGTCGAAGAGCTTGATAGCCCCTTCGGACGTGCCCGCCGCGAGCGCGCGCCCGTCGGCGCTGAACGCGAGGCTCACAGTCCCGCCGACGCCGAGCAGGACTTTAACCTCGCGCCCCGTCGAAACGTCCCACACGCGCACGCTCCCGTCAATCGAGCCGGAGGCGAGCGTGCGCCCGTCCGGGCTGAAGGCGGCGGCGCGAACGTAGAGCGTGTGGCCCGTCAGGCATCGAAGCTCGCGCCCCGTCGCGGCGTCCCAGAGCCGCACGGTGTTGTCCGCGCTCCCCGATGCGACGAGCCGCGCGTCGGGGCTGAAGGCGAGCGCGTCAACGCGCATCGCGTGGCCGGTCTGTAAAACCAACTCGGGGCGCATCACTATCGGCGCGCGCGCGGCCGTGTGCGTGCGTGCGAGCGCGAGCGGCGCGAGCAGGAGAGCGGCGAGCAGAAGCCTTCGCGCGAAGGTTCTCGCCTTCATGCTCCCGCGTACGTTCGTGCCTGAAATGTTTCTCATGGAGCAGGCCGAAGGGTAAGACGTTTAGACGTGCGTTCTCGGGTACGCCCGAGCTTGAAGAGACTGCCCGCACGGTAGGCCACGCGCGCGAACGTTGTCAAGCCTCATTTCGTGAAGTGTTATCGTTGCCAGAGGAAGCCTTCAGGTGATAATTTCCCTTCAGTCAATTCGTGTCCACTTCGGACTTCGCGCTTTGAAGGCGCCGAGACGTGCTCCGTGCCGGCGGTACTTCCTCCGGCCTCCTTTGACCCGACGTTTTTCATCCCTTGTTCAATTCGCGGGGCGCACGCGCCTCTCGACCGAGGCCCCTCGTAACCCGTCTCCCAGAGATTAAAAATGTCAGTCCCCCGCCCCCATCGTCGCGTCTCTCTACTCCTATCTACGCCGCTCCTCTTTCTGCTCCTCGCGGGGCTGGCCTTCTCCCTCGCGCGCGTAGCGACGGGCGCGCACGCGCGTGGCTCGAACCTCATATTCAACGCGACGCTCGGCAACTACACGGACACGACCGTGCAGCTCGACGCGAACACCGTCGTCAAGCCCGACGCCGCGCCGCTCGACACGACGAACCTCACGGTCTCGACCTCCACCAACTTCAAGGGCAGACTTGAGGGCGACCCCCTCACAGGCAACGTGCGCGTGACGAACGCGCACCCGGCGGGCACGTACGCCGTCGCGGTCAGGGCGTTCAGCAGCAACACCGGCACGACCGACACGAAGACCTTTTTTCTGAAGGTGCAGACTCCTTCGACTACGTGCAACCCCGCCACCTTCCAGTCGGCGACGCTCGCGGCCGGGGACACGCCCTCCGCGTCCGTGGTCGGAGACTTCAACGGCGACGGCAAGCAGGACATCGCGACCGCAAACTCGGGCACGAACAACGTCACTGTTCGGCTCGGCGACGGCGCGGGCGGCTTCGGCTCGGCGACGACCCTCGCCGTCGGCTCTCAGCCGCGCGCGCTCGCCTTGGGCGACTTCGACGGCGACGGCAAGCAGGACTTGGCCGTAGCCAACTCGGGCTCGAACAACGTCTCGGTACGCTTCGGCAACGGCACGGGCGGCTTCACTGCTGGCCCGAATGTCAGCGTCGTCGGCACGAGCCCGATGTCCGTGGCCGTGGGCGACTTCAACAACGACGGCAGGCAAGACCTCGTCACAGCGGACTTCGGCACGAACGACGCCACGGTGCTATTCGGCAACGGCAGCGGCGCCTTCCCCACTGTGATCAGCCCCGTGATGGGCGGCCAGCCGCGCGCCGTCGCCGTCGCGGACTTCAACAACGACGGCATTCAGGACATCGTCACGGCCAACAACGGCTCGAACGACATCACCATCCGGCTCGGCGACGGCGTCAGCTTCGGCGCCGCCACGAACTTCTCCGCGGGCTCTAAGCCCGAGTCGGTCGTCGTCGCCGACTTCAACGGCGACGGCAAGCAGGACGTGGCGACCGCAAACTCGGGCACGAACAACGTCTCGATACTCATCGGCGACGGTACGGGCGCAGTGGTCTTCTTCAACCCCGTCACCGTCGGCGCCTCGCCCTTCTCCGTCGCGGTCGGCGACTTCGACGGCGACGGCAAACAAGACCTCGCCGTAGCCAACTCGGGCACGAACAACGTCTCGATAACATCGGGCGACGGCGCGGGCGGCTTCGGCGCGGTGACGAACTTCGTCGCGGGGACTACGCCGCGCTCGGTCGCCGTCGCGGACTTCAACGGCGACGGCAAGCAGGACATCGCGACCGCCAACTCCGGCTCGGCCGACGCGACGATTCTCGTGCGTGTGTGCCCGGCCGCGCCGAACACGTTCGTCGTCAGCAACACGAACGACAGCGGCGCGGGCTCGCTCCGTCAAGCCATACTAGACGCCAACGCGACGCCGGGCATGCAGACCATCGTCTTCCAAATCCTCGGCGCGGGCGTCCACACCATCAGCCCCGTCTCCGCGCTCCCAGACATCACAGACCGCGTCATCATCGACGGCTTCACGCAGCCCGGCTCCACGGGCACGCACGCCGTCGAGATAAACGGCGCGGGCGCGGGCGCGGTCACGGCGGGGCTGAACGTCGTCTCGGGCGGCAGCACGATTCAAGGTCTCGCGATTAACAACTTCACGGGGCACGGCATACGTCTCGGGACGGCGGGCGGCAACATCGTCCGCGGCGACCTCATCGGCACGAACGCCGCGGGCAACGCCGCGCAGGCCAACACGGGCCACGGCGTCTTCGTTGACAACACGCCGAACAACACCATCGGCGGCGCGGGCGCGGGCGACGGCAACATCATCTCGGGCAGCGGCGGACAGGGCGTGCGCGTTGACGGCCCCGGCGCGACGG
>JBJMGR010000204.1:0-19784 GCA_045807805.1 Pyrinomonadaceae bacterium
CGTAGGCTTCCAGCATCTCGAAGCGTTGACGCTCGCGGACGTGCGCGCGCTCGACGCTTCGCTCAAGCCCGACTATCCCTTCGACTATTACTGCTGGGACTTGTACGCGCGCGTCGGCCTCTTCTATCGCGGCGGCGACCCGGACGCGAAGGAAGACCCGGAGCGTCTGAAGCTGCGCGTCGAAACTCTCCACGCGCTCGAAGCGGGAGACAACGCGACGGCAGAGCTTGCGGACTACGTCGCGACGCGCATAGTCAACTGCCATCTCGACACGATGCTCCGTCTCGGCATCACATACGACCTTCTGCCGCGCGAGTCCGAAGTGCTCCACTTTCTCTGGTCGCACGCCTTCGAGCGCATGAAGGCGTCGGGCGCGATTCGTCTTGAGACCGAGGGGCGAACCAAAGGCTGCTGGGTGATGCCGATGGAGATGCACGAGGGCAGCGAAGAGCACGAGGCGGACAAGGTCATCGTGCGCTCGAACGGAACGGTGACGTATACGGGCAAGGACATCGCGTACCAGCTTTGGAAGCTCGGGCAGGTTGACCTCAACTTCTACTTCAAACCATTCCGCGCCTACGCCGACGGCCGCGTCGTCTACACGACGACGAGCAAGCGCGACGAGTCGGACGAGCAAGCGCCGCACTTCGGCGCGGGCGCGACCGTCTACAACGTCATCGACTCGCGACAGTCGTACCCGCAGGAGGTCGTCAAGCGAGGCGTCGCTTCAATCGCGCCACAGGTCGGCGAAGCCGCAAGCGTCCACCTCTCTTACGAGATGGTCGCGCTCTCGCCCGCCGCCGCCGAAGAACTCGGACTTGAGTTGAGCACGGAGGAGCGCTCGCGCACGTTCGTCGAGATGAGCGGGCGTCGAGGTCTGGGCGTGAAGGCCGACGATTTGATTGACCGCCTCGAAGCGAACGCCCTGCGCGAGGTCGAGGAGCGTCACCCGACCGTGTCCGATGAGGAGAAGCGAAAGTCCGCGCACACGCTCGCCGTCGGCGCGCTCCGCTACTTCCTTTTGAAGTGGACGCGAAACTCCGTCATCGTCTTCGACTTCAAGGAGGCGCTCTCGACCAAAGGCGAGTCAGGGCCTTACTGCCAGTACGCGGCCGTGCGCGCCAACTCCATCTTTCGCAAGTTGCCAACCGAAGAGCTTTCAGAGGCACAACGCCTTGTCTCTGCGTCGCCCGACGCGGAGACGAGCGAGCGCGTACGTGCAATCTTCGACGGCGATATCGGGAGTGAAATCTGGTCGCTCGTGACGCTCGCCGCGCGTCTGCCGGAGGTGCTCGCGCAGGCGGCCGCGGCCGCGGAGCCTTCGCATCTCGCCAAGTACACGTTTCAATTGGCGCAGGCTTTCAACTTCTTCTACAATCGCGACGAGAACCGTATCCTCGAAGAGCGCGATGCGACGAGACGCGCAGTCCTCGTCTTCGTCACGGATTTCGTCAGGCGTCAGTTGACCGACGCGCTCGCGACACTCGGCATTGAAGTCCCCGAGAGGATGTGACGGGCGCGCGGCATGTGCCTTGCACCTTACGCGGCGCGCCCCGAAGTTATGATGAGGGGCGGCGACTTTAAAATCAGACTATCAGTTCAGAGGTAAACGATGCTCATCGTGATGAAGGTTGACGCGACCGACGAGGAAATTAAGGAGGTCGAGCGCGTCATAACGGAGTTGGGCTACCGCCCGCACAGCATGCCCGGCGCGGCGCGCACGGCCATCGGCATCACGGGCAACAGCGGCCCCGTTGACATCACGCCCTTCGAGACGCTGCCGGGCGTGGCCGAGGCCATACGCGTGACGAAGCCCTACAAGCTCGTCACGGTTGACCTGCGCCCCGAGAAGACCGTCATCAACGTCGGCGGCGACGCGACGATAGGCGGCGACGAGTTGGCAATCATCGCGGGGCCTTGCGCCGTCGAGAGCCGCGAGCAGATATTCGCCGTCGCGGAGGCCGTCAAGCGAAGCGGCGCGCGCTTCTTTCGCGGAGGCGCGTTCAAGCCTCGCACTTCGCCGTACGCCTTTCAGGGTCTCGGCGAAGAGGGCCTGAAGATTCTAGCGGAGGCGCGCGAGCAGTTCGGCTTGAGGATTGTGACCGAGGCGATTGACGAGGCGAGCGCAGACCTTGTCGAGCGTTACGCCGACGTGATGCAGATAGGCGCGCGCAACATGCAGAACTTCTCACTGCTCAAGCGCGCGGGCCGCGCGCGCATTCCCGTGCTCCTGAAGCGCGGGCTTTCGGCGATGCTCGACGAGTGGCTGCTCGCGGCCGAGTACGTGATGGCCGAAGGTAACTACAACGTCATACTCTGCGAGCGCGGCGTGCGCACCTTCGCGCAGCACACGCGCAACACCTTAGACCTCGCAGCGATTCCGGCCGTGCGCCGCATCTCGCACCTGCCGGTCGTCGTAGACCCTTCGCACGGCACGGGCAAGAACTACATGGTGACGCCGCTCGCACGCGCGGGCGTCGCCGTCGGTGCGGACGGGCTCATCATCGAAGTACACAACCATCCGGAGCGTGCGCTCTCCGACGGCGCACAGTCGCTCACGCTCGAACAGTACGAACACCTCGTGCCCGAAGTCCGCGCCATCCACGACGTGATAGCGCCCGCGCTCGTCGGTTGAAGGCGAAGCAGTTTTGCATTGCCTCCGGCTTTATAAATAGCCGCTAGCTTTAGCTAGTGGCTAGAGGAGTTCCCCTTCCATAGGCTTTAGCCGAAAAGATGATTCGGCTAAAGCCTTCCTTTTTCTATGACTCTTTGCCACTAGCTTTGCCAGTGGAAATTTAGCTGCCGTTTCTTCTTATAAGTTGGCTTCGCCGCTCAGGATTTGGGGCAGCCGCATTGTGAAGGCCGAGCGCGGGAGGACGTGTTCGATGCCCGCTTCCAGTGCGCGACGCCGAAGCTCCACCTCGACGTGCGAGAAGAAGGCGACGATGGGCACGTCGCGAAGCTGTTCGTCGGCCTTGAGTCGCGCGGCGACGGCGAAGGGGTCTGGGCGCGTGGAGTGTAGATCGAGAATGATGAGCGAGGGCACGTCGGCCTTCGCCATGTCGAAGAGTGAATCTTCAGAGCGCGCGAAGTTGACCGTGACGTTTAAGGCTTCGGCCGTCCCGCGAATCTTCGACGCGAATATCATGTCGCTCACTGCGGCGACGACTCGACGATTCATTTATAATCTCCGTCCGTTAGAGCTTTAACTTTATCGCGCGTCGATTGTGCATCAACCGCCTCGGCGCGCGCAAAGCCTTCGAGACGCGATGCCAAAGGAGATGAGCGTCACAACACAGACGCCGCCACGCGCGAAGCCGCGAGACGAATCGGAAGTCGAGCGCGGCGACTTCACGCGCGATGGGGTTCGTCCGTCCGAAAGCCCCGCGCGCATCGTCGTCGCCACATACAACATACGCTACGCCGTCGGCTCGCACCTCATCGGCGGAAGCCTCCTGCGTCGCGTCGGCCTCGGCTGGCCCGCGCGTCGGCCCCGGCTCGTCGGCCGTAACATCGAGCGGGCCGCGCGACTTTTGTCCGACGGAGTGACGATGCCGCGCGCCGATGTCGTCGCGATACAGGAGGCCGACCGTGGGACGATTCGCGCGGGAGGTCGCCACGTCGCGCGCGAGCTTGCCGAAGTTTTAGGCGTCGAGTTCGCGCGTGCGCATGTCGTCACGCCTTCCGACGTAGAGCCCAGAGATAGAAAGTGGTGGCTCGACTTCGAGGAGCGGATGCGTGTGGGCGAGGAGGGCGATACGGGCGTCGCGATCCTCAGCCGCGTGCCTCTCTCGGATGTGCGGCGCATCGCTCTGCCGTGGAAGGAGTGCCCCTGGCGTCCGCGCCTCGCGCTCGCGGCATCAGTCCCCTTCGGCGCGGGCGAGCTACAAATCTTCAACGTACACATCGACACACACGCGAGCGTCGTCGGCCAGTTGGAGCAGCATCACGCCGTGCTCGGCATCGCGAACAGTTCCATGAAGCCCTCGGTCGTGCTCGGCGACTTCAATACCCTCTCTTCGGTCGCGCGCGAGGCCGCACGCGGGGCGCTCGAAGCGAACGGCTTTACGACGCCTATCCGGACGGGCACGGGCACTTGGCGCACGGGGCCTTACCGACAGCATTACGACTGGATTTTCACGCGCGGCGAGGGCGTGCGCGTTCGCCGTTGGGGCGTGGCGCGCGTCCGAGGTATTTCCGACCACTGGCCCGTGTGGGTCGAGTTGGAGAGCGAGGGCTACGGCGAAAGCTCGACCTGTTCAGGCTCCGGGCATCACAGCAGGTTGGTATGACGGACGAGTTAATCACGAGCCGCAAGAACTCTCTCGCGCAGCACGCTCGAAGCGTGCGCGACGGGCGCGAGCGCGAGTCAATCTTCGTCGAGGGACTGCGCCTTTGCGAGGAGGCACTAAGCGCGGGTCTCGGCTTCGACTTCGTTCTCCACACACGCTCGCTCGAAGAGGCGGCGCGCGGTGCGCGCCTGCTCGCATCCTTGCGCGAGACTCGCGCGCGCGTCGTCGGCGTGAGCGACGCCGTGCTTGAATCCGTCTCCGACACGAAGGCGCCGCAGGGCGTCGTCGCAGTCGCACGACGCCCGCGGTCCGGCCCCGAACTAATAGCGCGCCTCACTTCAACGCCGCTCGTCGTCATACTCCACGGCGCGAACAACCCTTCCAACGCGGGCGCTGCCCTGCGCGTCGCGGAGGCGGCGGGCGCGTCGGGCGTCGTCGCGACAAAGGGGTCGGCAGACCTCTTCTCGCCCAAAGCCCTGCGCGGCTCGATGGGCTCGGCCTTCCGCCTGCCCGTCTGGACGGGCGCGACGTTCGAGGAGGCGCTTCGCTTCTGCGCCGGGCGCGGCATAAAGACTGCGGGCACGGACGCGCGTGCGAGCGCGACGCACACCGAGGTTGACTGGACGAAGCCGCGCGCCGTCGTGCTCGGCCCCGAGGCGGGCGGGCTCACAGACGAAGAGGTTCGCGCCTGCGACGAGTCGCTGCGAATACCGATGCGCGAGCCCGTGGAGAGCCTGAACTTAACGACCGCGCTCGCCGTCGTGCTCTACGAAGCCGCGCGCCAGCGGGAGTTCCGATAAAGAACAGCCCCAAAGCCTCGCTTTTCTGTCCTTTTCCTCTGTCCTTTTCCTTTAGCTTTTTGTTGCTCTTCCGCGCGGCGCAGTTTTTCGGATAGAATGCGTGCAGAGTACAAAAGGCATTTAAAAGGTTTCCCCATTCTCCCGCTCCAAGACTTGCGGGCCGCGTGCGCGCGAAGGGCTCGCCGCGGGCCGGGTTGTTGATGCCCCATTTATGAGTGAAGAGAAAGAGAAGAAGCGCGACGAGGCACTTGTCGAACGACTCATGCGGCGCGTGCTCGAAGGCGTCGGCTCGGTCGTTGACCGCAAGCTCGGCCGCGAGTCGGAGCCGCAGACGGGCTTCACCACGACGAAGCTCATCGAGCGCATGAAGCGTCTCATCGAAGAGCGCGTGCGCACCGACGCCGGAGGGCGACGCATCGCGCCGCACCTCTTCAAGCTCAAGGTCGAGTGGGGCACCGCGTCCGAGGCCCCGGCCGAGTACATCAAGGAGCTTGAGAACGAAGTGCTCGCCGCCGCGATTGATTACGTCAACGACCAGCGCCTTCGCACGCTCGCGCCCATCAAGGTCGAGACGAGTAACGACATCTTCACCTCCGGCATCGCCGTTGACCCGACCTTCGGCGAGTTCGAGGAGGAGTTGCGCCGGAAGGACGACGCAGAGCGCATCGCCGTGGATTTGAAGAACGCCGTGCCGAGGTCGCAGACTTCGCCCGAAGTGGTAACGGTCGTCGCGCGCGTGACTATCCCTGAGCGCTCCTTCGACAAGCCGCTCACGTTCAAGCCCGGCGGACGAAGAATGAGCGCCGGGCGCGTCGCGGACAACGACCTGCAACTCGAACACGCGAGCGTCTCGAAGATTCACGCGGCGCTCGTCATGAACCGCGAGGGCACTCTGCTCGTCGCCGACACGGGCTCGACCAACGGCACCTTCATCAACGGCCGCCGCATCAACTACGGCGAGGCGCGCCAGATAGAGGACGGCGACGTGGTCAGCTTCGGCGACGTTGAGGTTAGATTCAAGAGGCAATGACTAAAGCGTTCAGCTCTCAGCTCTCAGCTCTCAGCTTAAAGCTTTCGGGGCGGGCAGTCCGTCCTAAAGCTGCGGAGCAATCGGGCGGGATTGGCTGAACGCTGAGTGCTTAATGCTGACAGCTTTTTAAATATGTTTCTAGCAGACATTCCAGAGAGGCAGCCGGCGCTGCTGAGTCTCATATACGTCGCGGGCGTGGCGCTCCTCGCCTTGCTGCTCTTCGTGTCGCTGCTTTTGGCGCGCAGGCGTCGGCGTTCGTCGCTCGACGCGGTCGCGCCCTCCGACCTCCCGCCCGAAGTCCGGCAGCGACTCGGCGCGACTTCGACGAACCGGGGGCTTCGAGCGCTCCGTTGGCTCTTCGTACTGCTCGCGCTCGGCGTCTTCGGCTTCCACGTCTACTGGGCGCAGTACGCGGCCGAGTCGAACGACCGCTTTCAGGAGTTGAGCTACAAAGACCTTCGCAACCGCCGTCTCGCGGAGTCAACGCTGCGCGGGTGGATTCTCGACCGCTCGGGGAGTCTCGACCGCGCGCTCGCGCTCTACCGACGAGCGCCCAACGGGCAGATCGTGCGCGAATACCCACTCGACGCGGAGATGGCACAACTGCTCGGCTCCGACCGCGGCGACCCCGGATTGGAGCGCGCGCTCTTCGGCATAGAGAGCCAGTCCGCGCCCGAGTCCATCGACCTCGTGCGCGGCGCGGACATCAAGCAGCCCGGAAACCTCGACGTGCGGCTCACGATTGACGCGGAGCTTCAGAAGGAGGCCGTCGCGCAACTGCGCGGGCGGCACGGCGCGGTCGTCGTCATGAATCCGCAGACGGGCGAACTGCTCGCGATGTACAGCAACCCTTCCTACAGCCTCAAGGATGTGCAGGACGAGGAGAGCTGGGTTCGCCTGAACGCGAACGAGCGCGACCGGCCGCTCGTCAATCGCGCACTGCGCGCCCGCTTCGTACCCGGCTCGACCTTCAAGACGGCGGTCATGCTCGCGGCATTCAACAACGGGATGCAGGGCTTGAAGTTTAACTGCTCGGCCGCGGGCTTCTACGCCGAGCGCGGCGCGAAGCCCATCTTCGATTCGGGCGGCACGGGCGAGGTTCACGGCACCATCGGGATCGACACGGCAATCGAAGTTTCATGCAACCAGTACTTCGCGCAGATGGCTATCAAGCTCGGGCCTGAGAAGCTCGCCGAGGCGCTGCGTCAACTCGGCATGTCTCCGGTCGGCAGCCCGCAGGAGGCTTTGAACGCGCGCAAGCAGCCTGAAATCTGGAACACGAACTTGCCGTCGCTCGCGCGCGCTCTCGCGCCCGCCCAATCTACCGTCGCACTCTATCCGAAGGAGCGCGACTATGACCTCGGCCTGATAGGCTTCGGGCAGGGCTACGCGGGCCAGATGACTCCGTTCCAGATGGTGCTCGTCGCGTCGGCAATCGCGAATCTCGAAGGCAAGCTGATGAAGCCGAAGATTGAGTACGACCAGCCGCCCGCCGTCTGGGCTCAGGCGACTACGCCCGAGCGCGCGGCCGAGATGCGCCGCATCATGGGGCTCGTCACATCCGGCCCATCGGGCACGGCCACGAGCGTCTTCGGCGACGTTCACCGACAGGGCATCATCACCGGCGGCAAGACCGGCACGGCCGAGAAGCAGGTGCCGCTCTACGACCCGAAGACCGGCGAGATGCTGATGGAGAAACGGGTCGAGCGAGACCGGCGCGGCAACCCCATACGCGAGTATATGGTTCCGAAACTCAACCCCGAGTATCAGGTTGATAGCTGGTTCCTCTGCATCGCGCCGCTCGAACGCCCGCAGCTTGCAATCGCCGTCATCATCGAGGCCGGGGGCTTCGGCGCTAAGGCCGCCGCGCCCGTAGCCGCCGCGCTCGTCCTGAAGGCGCGCGACCTCGGGCTTCTGAACGTCGGAGGAGTCGCGCCCGCACAGGCGCAGCCGGGGCAGCAGACGGGGCAGCAGACGGGTCAGCCGCAGACACCCGCGCCCGCACAGCAGCCCGCGCAGCCGCGCACGTCGCCTTCGCCACGCACGACGCCCGCGCCGCGCTCGACGCCCGCCGCACGGCCGCGCGACACGCCGAATGCGAATCAGACGGGGCAGAGATAAACGCACACGACCGAAGGTTGGTCTTTTCTACAGGGGTTTATGAAGAACAGGGCTTCGACACACTTACTGATTCTGCTGCTCATCGTCGGCCTCGAAGTCGTCGGCTACGTCGCCGTCTACGACTCGGCGCTGCTGCGCGGCTACGAGCCTTCCATCGTCGGCGCGGCACGCGACCTACTGCTCTACGTGCCGCTCGTCGCGATGCTCTTCTGGCTCACGCGCGTGATGAAGTTCCGAGGCCACTGGACTCTCTTCACGACGGCCATCCTGCTCTTCTCCGTCGGGCTGCTCGTGCAGTACCGTCTCTACAGCGACCCCGAATACGGCTCGGGCAACAAGGCGCAGGCGCGCGCGGAGAAGACGCAGGTTCAACGCCTGCGCTTCATCAACCAGTTCTACGGCCCCGACAAGAAGCAGGCGATGGGGCTCGACCCGACGGCCGCGCAGCCCGCCGCGACGCCCGAGGCCGTGCGCCGCTCGGACGTGTCAGTCGGGCGCGCGCTCACCTCCTCGTTCACGTGGATTCCGCTCTTCGCCTTCGCGACGATGGCCTTCTTCTACTGGGTCTGCGTGCAGGACAAGTATCTCGACTGGATGCAGCGCCACAGCTTCCTGATCGTGCTCGGCACTCTCATCCCGCTCTTCGGCGCGGTCATATGGTCGCGCGCGGGCAAGTTCGGCGGCAACATGACGCCGTGGGAGCTTTCAAAGATTCCCTTCCTTCTAGGCTTCGCGGGGATACTCACCGTGCATTACCGCGAGCTTGCGAGAACATACTGGGGCCTGCCGCGCGCGCGAAACGTGATACCGCTCATCGTGATGGGGCTCATCCCGTTCATCCCCTTCTTCGCGCTCAAAGACTTCGGGCAGATGCTCGTCTTCACGAGCGCGTACGCGACGCTCTACCTCGTCGCCGTGCGCCGCTGGCCGCAGATACTCGTCTTCGTCGGCTCGATGGTCTTAGTCGTAGCCATTCTCGTCGTCGGCGCGCTCCCGCCCGACGTGCAGGAGAAGGTTCCGACGCTCACGACGCTCGCCGTGCCCGTTCGCGCAATCCTCCCAGACCGAATCAAGCAGCGCTTCCATCTCTGGCTCGACGGCTTCGACCCGCCCGATGCCGACACGCCCTGGTGGAAGAAGGACTACGACGACGAGCTTGCACAGAACCCGCGCATGAAGGAGCTTGCCGAGCAGAGCCCCGCCATGCAGAAGACCGTCAACGTTGACGTGTGGTTCGACCGCATCGCCTTCCAGCCTTCGCAGGCCACATTCGGCCTCGCGGCCGGGCGCACGACGGGGCGAGGTTTAGGCTTAGGCTTCTCCGAAGTCATACCGGTCGCCGACTCGGACTACATCTACGCGGCCATCGCCGAAGAGTTCGGGCTCATAGGCGGCGCGGTCGTCATACTCGCGCTCATAGTCTTCGTCAACGCGGGCGTGCGAACTTCGATAGAGGCGCGCGATATGTTCACGAAGCTCTGCTCGGCGGGACTCACCGCCTTCATGGGCTTTCAGGCCATCGTCAATATCGGCGGCACCACGCGCGCGCTTCCGATGACGGGCATCACACTTCCATTCGTCAGTCACGGGGGTTTCAGCCTTATCACTAGCTTCGCCATGCTCGGCATGCTTTTGGCCTTCTCGCACCGCAACGCGAGCGACGCGGCAGCGCCGGAATTGCGCCCGTCGGTCGCGCCCGTACGGCGCGAGGAGGAGGAAGACCTGAGAGTTCCGGAGGCGGTTCAATGACGGAAAACCCCACGGCCCTGCCCGTCGAGGCGGCATCGGTCACAGACCGGGGCTTAAGCGAGAAGCGACCCCAAAATGAAGACTCGATGCTCTGCGATCCCGCGCGGCGCATCTTCGCCGTCGCGGACGGCGTGGGCGGCGCGCAGGCGGGTGAGGTCGCCTCGCAGACGGCCATCGAAGTCTTGACCGAAGCCTTCACCAACCACGGCGCGGGCGAGGACGCCGAAGACCTGATGGAGATAGCCATCCAGCGCGCGAACGACTCCATCTATCGTCTCTCGCGCGAGCAGCCGAAGTTCGCGATGATGGCGACGACCATCGTCGCGCTACACGTCGAAGGCTTGCGCGCGACCGTCGGACACGTCGGCGACTCTCGGCTCTACAGGCTCAAGCCCGACGGGCAACTGCAACGCGAAACGGACGACCACTCGCTCGTCGAAGAGGAGGTGCGCGCCGGTCGCATGACGCCCGAGCAGGCTTTGAATCATCCGGGCCGCAACGTCATCAGCCGCGCGCTCGGCGCGGAGGCGTCCGTGGAGGTTGACCTGCGCTCGTTCGAGGTCGAGAGCGGCACGCTCTTCCTCCTCTGCTCCGATGGCATCACGCGCCACATACCCGACGAGCAGTTGGCTTCGATACTGCGCTCGGCGCGCGACCTCGAAGCGGCCTGCGCCGAGTTGAAGCGCGTCTGTTACGAGCGAGGTGCCGAGGACAACCTGACAGCCGTGCTCGTACGAGTCGGCGGCGACGCTTCAATACACAGCACGCTCTCCGACGACGAGCCGACGCTCATACGCGAGCGCCCCAACGCGCGCTCCGCACACGCCTCTTCCGACGGCGACTCCGCGCAAACGCACGAGGAGAACACTCTTTTTCGCAGGCCGTTCGACGGCGACGCCTCGACAGCGGCGGTGGTCACTGTCTCGCGCGCGGTCGCGGCGAACCCGGAGACATCACATGAAGGCTCGCCTTCATCAAACGTCCGCGCCGAGGAGCGGAAAGGGCGGACGGGGCGGACGGGCGCTCTGGCAATACCCTTACTGCTCCTTCTGATAGTCGGCTCGGCCGCGCTGGCCTTCTACGTCGGGATGATCTACGAGCGTAAGGGAATGAGTCTCTTATCCGGCAACGGCTCGAACGACAATCGTCGCGGCGTCGCCGTCGAGCCGACGCCCGCCGCCACCACCATCCCCACGCCCTCGACCGTCAACATGCAGGCGACCTTCGAGAGCAGGCGCGCGGCCGTTGACCTATCGCCCGCGTCGGAGATAGAGAGGATGAACGCGCAGACGGGCGGGCAGCCGCTCTCGTCCGAAGACCCCGAGTTCCTGTACCTCTACGGGCGCGCGCTGCTCTTGACGGACAGGCAGAAAGAGGCGGTGGATGCGTTCAACCTCGCCATCACGAAGGCGAATGAGAACACGACGGCGCGCAACGGCGAGGCGTTGATAGACGCGATGCTCGCCAAGATTGCGGCGCAGACGCGTAGCGGCGACGCGGTGGCCGCCGGTGAGTCCACGCGCGAGCTTGGCCGGGTTATACACCCGCAGGAGGAGAAGCCTTCGCAGACGCAGACCGGCGCGGACGCCAACACTCAACCGACGCCCGGCGCGACCCCGTAAAAGTTTCCGCAGATGAGCGAGCTTAAGCTTCAACAGTGTAGACTCGACGGCCGCTACGACGTGCTCGACTGCCTCGGGCGCGGCAGCTACTCCGAGGTCTACGTGGCGCGCGACGCGGCCGCCGCCGAAGGCGCGCCGCGCACCGTCGTAATCAAGGCGCTCAACACGCACTTGCAGGGCGTGCCCGACACGGAGCTTGAGCGCACGCTCATCGAAAACTTTCGCAACGAAGCCATCGCGCTCGACCGCGTCCGACACCCGAACATCATCAGCCGCCTCGGGCACGGCACGGCGATAGACTTGCAGGGGCGCACGTTTCACTATCTCGTCCTCGAATACCTTTCGGGCGGAGACTTGCAGGCGCTCGTACGCAACCACCCGCTCCCGCTCGAAGGCGCGCTCTTCTACCTCGAACAGGTCTGCAACGGGCTCGCGTACGCGCACAAGCACGACGTTATCCACCGGGACATAAAGCCGCAGAACCTTCTGCTCACTGCCGACCAGCACACGATCAAGATAGCCGACTTCGGCGTCGCGAAGATTGAGGCGGCCGAGGGAATGATTACGCGTGTCGGCACGGAAATCTATGCCGCGCCCGAGCATCATCCGCACGCCGTGACCGGCCCGCTCGACACCGCTTCGCTCTCGCTCCGACCTGCGCAGCTAACGCCCGCCGCCGATATCTACTCGCTCGCCAAGACGACCTACATGCTTCTGACGGGCGAGGCCCCGCGCCGCTTCTCTCGCAAGCCCGTGACGGATCTGCCCGAGGAGTTCGCCTCGCAAGAGTGGTCGCACTACGTACTGCGCGTTTTAGAGCGCGCGACGCAGAACAACCCCTCAAGGCGGCAGCAGTCGGTCGAAGAGTTCTGGCGCGAGATAAAGGACGCGACGATGGCGCGCACGCGCCCGCTGCGCGTGTCGAGCGACGAAGAGGCATCCGCCAACGGCCGCGCGTCAACAGACACGCGCGTGAACGGGCCCGCGCGCGCGGCGACGAATGCTGGCTCGGCGTCGAATGCTGGCACGCCGTCTTCGTCGCGCGGACTCGCCACGCCGCCTCCGCTCGCGCCGACCTTCGACCGGGAGGCTCGCGCGCGCGACAGCAGCACGGGCCGCCACCGCATCGTCGTGCCCATCTCCGGCGAGTCGAAGGGGCGCGAGATTTTCACGCCCGAGGGCGGCGGCCCAATCGCGAACGCGAATGCAGACGCGCACGACGCGGCCGTCGCGCGACGCGAAGACTGGCAAGAGTCGTCGCCGCCCGCCTACCCTTCAGAGCGCGAGCCGCGTCTTTCGTCGGCCGCGAAACGCTGGCTCGTCGCCTTCGGGCTGCTGCTCGCGTTCTCCGGCATGCTCTACGCGACGTATCGTTACGTCAACAACAGGCGCAACGCGCAGACAGGGCAGCAGCAACAGGCGGGACAGCAGGGCGGCGCGTCGAGGAACAGCGCGCAGACCGGCGACGTACGTGTGACGACGACCGACGCCAAGCTGCGAGGCGGGCCGGGCATGAACTACAAGCAGGTCGGACTGGCCGAGAACGGCTCGCGCGTGAAGGTCTTGCAGGCGAGCGGCAAGTGGTGGCAGGTGCAGGTCGTCGAGCACGCGCGCCCGAAGTCAGACCCGGACTCGGACGACGAGGGTTGGGTCAACAGCACGCTCCTCAGTTCTCAGGAATAAGGTCGCAGGCGAAGACTACTCTTGAAAGGGTGAATGGAAGGCTGTGGGAATAATCGAATCTATCAGGCGTTGGATTGACGGCGAGGTCTCGGACGACCCGCTCGCGGACGTGGGCGAGCAGTCGCGGCCGCGCCGCGTCTGGGAGGAGTTTCTCGTCAAGGTCGCGCGCGAGGTCGAGGCCGTGATGCAGCGCGAGATGTTCACGCCGCCCGGCGGCACGACCTTCATACCGCCCGAATACATCGTCTACCTCTCAAGCGACGACGACAAGGAGTGGCAGGGCGAGAAACGGCGCGGGCTGGAGCAGGGGCTCTACCACGTGCTCTCGGAGCGCGCGCGCGAACTCTCCGGGCAGACGCAGCTCGCGACGAAGTCTTTCGCCGTGGAGCTTCGCGTTGACGGCACGCTTGAGAAGGGGCAGTTTCGCGTGCAGCCTGTCTGGGAGACGAACGAGGCGGGCGGACACACGATGGTGACGGCGCGGCCCGCGGAGTTGGGAGGCGCGTCGCAGGGAGCATCGCAGTCGTCCGCATCCACGACGGAGACGGACGGAGAGACGGAGCAGCCCGAGAGCGAAGTGACGAAGGTCTCCGTGCGACCGCAGGAGCTTTACAGCGTGGAGGTCTGGAAGGGCGGCGTGCGTCAGTCGGTCGCGCCCGTCTTCAAGAACGAGATAACCATCGGGCGCGGGTCGAAGTCCGTCACCGTAGACCTGCCGATAAAGGGCGACCCCGAAGTGAGCCGCAGCCACGCCACGCTCGAACTCGACAACTCCGGCCGCTACTGGTTCACGCCGACGGGGCGCAACCCGACCTTCGTCGGCGGGCGCGAAGTCACGCGCGAGCAGCGCGTCGAGGTCAAACCCGACGAGAAGATAGACATCGCGGGCTTCACACTGCGCATACAGCCCAAGTGAGACGCTTAACCAACGCGGACATAGAGGCACGGCTAAATGAGTCTTATAGCAATTAGCGAATGGACGCGACCAGCGCCGCGGGCGACCAAACAGAACCGCGAACGGTAGTGAGCGGGTATGGGTTTCGACAGGAAGGCTCTCGGCGTAACTCGCTACCCGCTCACTACCCGCTCACTACCCGCTCACTACCTGCTCGCTACCGCTCGCGGTTCTGTTGTGGTCGTCACACCAACTGCAAATCGCCAATGCTCCACTAGGGGAAGACAGTGTTGAGCAGCGCCGCGAGCCTGTAGCCTGCCCACGCGACCCGCCGACGCGCGATGCGCTTCCCCTCTCTCCTGTAATCGGCGTCGGGCGTCCCGTTCGGCGAGAGACTGGCGTAGACTTTGCGCTGGGCGAGGTCGCTGCTCTCCCTCGCCCAGGCAGCGAAGTCCGTCGGATTATTGAGGTGCAGAAACTGGCTCGTCTCGGGGTTTCCATGCATGGCGGCGGACGCGGCCGCGGGGATTGCGCTGAGCGGCGGCGGCGCGAAGTTCGGCCCGCCCTTCGGGAAACCGTCGAGGCCGCCGTCCCAATAGCTGTGCAGCTTCAAAGTCTTCGCCTTCCCGTTCGCGTCGCGCACCTTCACGAAGAACTCGTTGCCGCCCCTGTCCCCATTCGGATGACCACTGTCCACACGCGTCGAGCAGTGGAGCGGCTGGTGTATGTCGCCGACGAAGTGGATGATGAAGCGAAGCGCCTGCGCGCGCGCGTTATCGTCCGTGCTCGTCCTTAGAATCTCCACGTTGTGTTCGAGCGCGGCGATGACGTTGTCGGCCTCGGGCAGGTCGGTCGGGACGGACGTACTGTCCGCCGAGAACGGGAAGTCCGCGAAGTGCTCGTTGAGCGTGGACTTGAAGTCCGCGAACGGCCGGAGGTCGTCGGCCCAGTGGGCGGCGTTGACGAAGTCTTTACTCTTGTTCGTCACTCCCGAGGGGTTGATGGGGATGGCGAGCAGTCTTCTCACCTCTGCCTTCGCCTTCGAGTTGAGGCGCTGGAAGGCTATGAAGGCGACCATCATGTGCCCGCCCGCCCCCCACGCAAAACAGTTGTGCGCGGGCAGCACGACGAGCGAAACGAGTACGAGCGCCGACACGCAGCGGCGCAGACGCGAGCCGTCTCTGTTCAGCATAAGTTCCCCTTTCGCGTTTGGAGCCTAACGGTAGCGTTTAGGCGGCAGGTTTGATTTGAGTCCGGCCGGGCTAAGGCTGGATGGCAGTCGGCCGGGACAAGTGTTCAGGGCACTACCCGCTTGTGAAGTCGTGCGGAACTCTATTGTTCGGTGCCTCGGAAGTCAAGACAATAATTCTTGACGGCAGCCCCCTTGAGGAATACCGTAACGGCGTTTCACTTGCGCGCCTCCGCCGAGGGGCTTTACTCCGTCGGTCTCACTCAATCAGATCAGTCCCAAGAGACGTATGAAGATTTCGCCGAAGTTCGGCCCACCGTTTCATGCGTTCGGCGTAGCGTGCCTGTTTGTAGCGTTAATCTCCTTCGGTATCATCTCCCCCTACAACAGGACATACCTCGGCAAGCCCTTCGGCGTGACGTTTATCTTATACGGCCTGTCGTGACTCTGTTATGCCTGTCCCGCAATAGCATGAGTGCCGGATTCGAGGTCGTTGATGAGTTGTTCGAGGGCGGGGAGAGTCTGGTCTTCGATATATTCTTTGCCGAGGAGGCGAATCATCGTGCGTGGGCGGGTCTCGCCGCGCGCCTCTTTGAGTAGGGCGCGGCAGAAGGCAGCGACGACGTTGGGCGAGAACTGTTTGCCCGTGTTGCGGCGGAAGTCTTCGACCACTTCGTCGAAGGAGCGGCGGCGGCGGTATGGGCGGTCGGTCGTCATCGCGTCGAACGAGTCGGCGAGCGAGACAATCTTCGCGCCCAGAGGAATCTGCTCGTCGGTCAAGCCTTCGGGGTAGCCGCGACCGTCGGGACGCTCGTGGTGGTAGCGCGCCATGAGAGGGATGTCCGCGAAGGGATGGTTGATGGGGCGTAAGATTTCGTAGCCCGCGGCCGGGTGGCGGTTGAGTTCCGACGACTGTTTGGCGTCGATGCGGTAGGGCGCGTTGATGATGTCGCGATCGACGACGAGCTTGCCTATGTCGTGGAGGTATCCGGCAATCGCGATGCCTTCGACCTCCTCTTCGCCCCATCCCATCTCGCGCGCGATTATCTCGCTGTACTTGCCTACGCGCTCCGAGTGCCCCTGCGTGTACTTGTCCTTGCAGTCAATCGCCGCTGCGAAAGACTGTACGGTGTCGCGGTAGATGGCCTTCAAGTCTTCGTAGAGCCGATGGTTCTCTTCCGCGCGACGCTCTACCTCGCGCAGCAGCCGGTGATTATGTAGGCCGACGCCGACGTGACGGCCGAGCGCGCGAACCAACTCGCGGTCTTCCTGCGTGAACTCCTCGCCGCTCGCCTTACCGCCGAGCAGAATCGCGCCGACCAGCTCGCCGCGCACGACGAGCGGTGCGACGACTTCGACCGCGTCATCTTCAAAGCGCGCGCGCACCTCTCGTTCGATTCGCGAAAGCTCTTCGAGCGAGAGCGCATGCGCAGGTGACGCGCCGTTACCGTTCGCGGCCGGGGCGGGTTCGAGTCTTAGATTGAAGTGAGAGTCGGGCGGGAACGTGTCGCCGAATCCTCGCGAGGCTACGAAGCGGAGCGAGTCCGACTCGCGCTCGTACTCGGCTACCGCGCCCCGGCGAATGCCTAGAGCGCCGAGGACGACGTGCAAAGCCGAGCGCACCATCTCCTCGAAGTCGCTCGTCTCCGCTATCTCCTCGCCGAGGTCTGCGAGTGCGGCGAAGGCGTGCAAGACCCTGCGCATCTGATCTGCCATCGCTTAAGTTAGTGGCCCCCCGACTTTGGCGCGTGCGCGAACTCTCTGAGCGTCGCGAGCGCGGCCTCGTCGCTCTCCGCGAGTACGACGAGGCGCGTCAGTCCCAACAACTCGAAGAGCTTCACGGTGTGTATGCTCACGTGCGAGAAGGCCACGCGCGCGCCCCGGCGCTCGGCAACGTCTATCACGCCGAGCAGAATGGAGACGCCTATGCTGTTGACAAGCTCTGTGTCGCGGAAGTTTATGACGAGGGCGCGGCAGCCGTGCTCAAGCCTTGTCAGGCACTCGCGCTCGATGCGCTGCCCGCTCAGCTTGTTGACGTAGTCGCCCGCGTATACGACCGCGACCTCGACGCCCTGAGATTCGGGCGGCGAGTCACCAGTGAGTGGCTCAGTCATCACTTGATGATCTTCCCTTCTATTTACGTAGGTACTTCGTCATCCGCAGTCGGGTGCCGTCGTCGACGCGCTCGAACTCCACGTCGTCCATCAGCGTGCGGATGAGTCTCAGCCCCCAGCCCCTGCGCCCCTTCGCGCCTGGTTCGCCGCCATTCAGGGAGAGTGACGAGCCGTTTTCTGAGATGCTGGCCGGGGCGGAGAGCCCTCGGCTCGAAACGGTGATGACCAATTTATCACCTTCCACGCGGAATCGGTTATAGATTTTTCGCTCGGTGCTCAGGGAGTGCTCGGCCGCGTTGATGCACGCCTCGACGAGCGCGGTCTTTATCTGGTTGATGGCGTCGGGCTGAAACTCCATGCGCCGCGCAATCTGTTCGACCGTGTGCGCGGCTATAAGCTCCGTGTCCTCGCCCATCGGAAGCTCCATCGCGAACTCGTCCGCCGAGCCCTCTGCACTTCCCTCGCCCGCGCGCCCGAGCCGCGCGGAGAGTAGCTCCAACTGCTCGCGGCATGAGCCGTAGGCTTCGCGCTCGCCGAGAAGCTCGGCCGCCTCCGTCGTGAAACCGTCGCGCGAGACGAGCCAGAGGCGCACGCGGTTGAAGCCGCAAGACTGCGCGACCTGCTCCAACCTGTCGAGCCAGAGTTCCGTGAGGGCGCGGCCCGCTTCGAGCTTCGACTCGACTTCGGCCGCAATCCACACGACCTCCTCGGCCTCCGCGTACGCTCCGCCTTCGAGCCCGTGCGCGACCGCGCAACGCTCCTCGTCGCAGAGTTGCAGCATCGGCGGGTGGAACGACGCGCAGCTCGCCGCGTGGACAATCTGCGGCAGATGCACCGAGTCCGTCTCGGTCTCAAGTCCCGACTGAACCTCCTCGCGCACGACGCCGCGATACATGCGCGCGAAGCGGTCGTAGTGGAGCAGGCTCGCGGGCACCTCCTCGGAGTTGAAGCGCGACATGATGCCGCGAAGGTTTAGGGCGGACTCGCGTCGGTAGTGGCGCGCCATCGTGCGCGGCGCGCGCTTGAGCATCTCAACGAGCGTGTCGGCGACGACCAGAGCGCGCGGCTCGACCGCGACCTGAAGACGGTAGCTCACGTTGAGGAAGTCGCGCCAGACCGGGCCGGGCGTCGTCTCGACGAAGGTCGCGTGGAAGCTCGCGAGTTCGTGTACGTGCGCGAGCCTCATCATCCGCTCGAACTCGACTACGTCCGTGCCGAGCCTCTTCATCCAGACCTCGACGGGAGACTTGCCGCCCGCGACGGACGCGGACTCGTGCATTACGCGGAGCAGGTTGCGACGCAAGGGCGGCGATGGCGCGAGTTCGGCCAGCACCGCACCGAAGCGTCGGCCGACGCGCCCGCCGAGAAGCTCGTCAACGTATAGACTCTGGAAGTCCCGGAACGAAGAGAGCGAAGAGCCCGCGGCAGCGGCCGCCTCCACAATCGCGTTGATGAGATACGGGCTAGCTTCGAGTTGCTGGACGACGAGGTCGCGCGTCTCCTCGTTCAGTGCAACATTGTGACGCTCCGCCAAGCCTTCGAGGAGCGCGCGCGCGTCCGACTCTTTCAGTATGTCGAGGTTAAGCTTTCGGAGCGCGTTGAGCCCCGCGTGCTGCGCCGCGCCGTTGACGAGGTCGAGCATGCGTCGGCGAAGTCCGGCGAGCACGAAGGACGTGCCCGACTCGACCGCGGCCTCCGCGACGGTGTGGCCGAGCGCGACTTCGCCGCGCAAGGATTCCGCGAGGTGAACGTCGTCGAGCATGACGACCGTGCGCACGCCGCGCGCGGCCGCCTGCCGGGGCGCGCCGAAGCACAGGCGCACGAGCGCGCGTTCGTCGCCCTCGTCGGTCGCGCGCTCGAACGTCTGAATCAGACGCTCGACCCATTCGTAGTCGGCGGGTGCGGCGAGTTCCAAGAGCGCGCGGAGCGTGGGCGAGGCGGCGACGAGCGCCGGGTCGTCACGGCGGTGCGCGATTGTGTGCGTGAGGAAGGTGTGCAGGAAGCGGCGCGCGGCCGCAGTCGATGCGGCGTCCGAGCGAGAGAAGGCGAAGTAGACCGGGGTGGCTCCGCCGCGCTGTCGGAAGAGTTCGTCGAAGGCTTGGCGCAGAAGCTCCGAAGCGCCCGAGCGCGGCGCGGCGAGGAGCATGACTCCCTGACGGCCCGCCTTCGCGGAGCCGAGGCCCGTTATCTCGCGCAGTTGTTCCGCGCGCCCGACGAACGATTCGGGTGCCGCGTGCGCGATGATACGTCTCTGCCTGAGGCTCTTCGGGGGCATGCCTTAAGTCAGTC
>JBJMGR010000205.1:0-13417 GCA_045807805.1 Pyrinomonadaceae bacterium
GCAGAAGACCGTCGAGGGCGACCGGAACCTGGACGCGCTCGCGATACTTCCGGTCACGGGCTCGCCGCACGTCGCATACAAGCCCGACGCCATCACGCGCGACGAGATGAATCAGCGCGTCAACGTCGCGCTCTCGGACATGGCGGACGCGGGCGTACGCATCACCGGCCCGCACCTCATACGTTCGAGTCAGGAGATGGCGCTCACCATCGCCGCGCCCGTCATGGGCGGCCCCGACTCGAATGAAGTCATCGCGGCCGTCGTCGCCGTCGTCTCGTTTCAGGATGTCTTCGCCTCCGTCCAGCAGCCCGTCCCGATGAGCGAGCGCGAGCTTTTGGAGCGCGGCATGCCCGTCATCTTCGTCGTCAATCAGGACGGGCGCGCCGTCGCCCACCCGGACGCGCGCGTCGCCTTCGCCGAGCGCTCGATGATGGACTTGAAGGTCGTGCAGGACTGGGCCTCGACGGGCAAGCAGGTGAAGTCCGCGCTCGCGCCCTTCATCGCGGAGCGCGACGGTGAAGAGGTTCGCATGCTCGGCGCGTACGCGACCGCGCGCTTAGACAAGCGCGCGCCGCTCGGCGTCATAGCCATTCAGGACGAGCACGCCGCCTTGCAGTCCGTCACGGAGATGCGCCGCCAGACGCTCTACATAAGTCTTCTCGCGGCGACCTTCGCGCTGCTCATAGGCTTCCTCTTCGCGAAGCAGTTGACGCATCCCGTGAGGGAACTCGCGGCGGGCGCTCACCGCATCGCGGGCGGCGACTTCTCGCAGCGCATAAAGGTTCGCACGCGCACCGAACTCGGAGAGCTTGGCGAGTCGTTCAACCAGATGACCGACCAGCTCGAACACTACATCGAAGACCTGCGCCACGCGGCCGAAGAGAACCGACAGCTCTTCATCGGCACTGTGAAGGCGCTCGCCGCCGCCATCGACGGCAAAGACCCTTACACGCGCGGCCACTCGGAGCGCGTCGCGCGCTTCTCGCTCGCCATCGGCGAGAGTCTGGGTCTGCCCGACGACGAGATGGAGAAGCTACGCATAAGCGCGCTGCTGCACGACGTGGGCAAGATTGCCATCGAGGACAACATCCTCAAGAAGCCCTCCGCGCTCACCGACGAAGAGTACGAGATAATGAAGCAGCACCCGCAGAAGGGCTTCAAGATTATGTCGCAGATTCCCGCGATGAAGGACTTCCTTCCGGGGATGTACATGCACCACGAGATGATGGACGGGCGCGGCTACCCGCAGGGCTTGAAGGGCGACGAGATACCCATGCAGGCGCGCATCGTCTCGGTCGCGGATACCTTCGACGCGATGACGACCGACCGCCCGTATCAGAAGGGCATGGAACTCCCCGACGCAATCGCGCGCATCAAGACCTTCATCGGCACGCGCTACGACCCGAAAGTGGTGGACGCGCTCGTCGCCGCGTGCGACTCGGGCCAGATAACGTCGGGCCGCGTGCGCCTCTCGCAGCGCGCGAAAGACCTCGCGGCGGGCAAGAGCCTTCGCCCTGTGCTCGTCGGCCGTCCAGCGCCCGCGAGCGAGCAGGCCCCCGCGGCTTGAAGACGGACGACGGACGACAATCGGCCTTATAGAAATCATCGGAGCGAACACGTATCGATATCACGGGAGCGAACAAGTGAAGAGAAGACTAGCTGCTACACTCCTCGTACTCACGACCTGTGCCGCGGCCTCGGCGCAGGAGGCGCGACGCGTCGCGGCCGTCGTCGCGCCGACGCGCGCGAAGTCGAACGCCGTGCGGCCGACGCGCGCGAAGGTTTCGACCGATGATGAGCGTCAGCAGTCGGGTGCGTACGTTGACGAGGTGGATAGGCTGCTCGCACGTAACGCGTTGGCGCAGGGCGGCATCGGGGCCGCAAGCATAAAGTCGCGCATCATGCGCGGCCGCGTCGAGATGTCCGACTCGGCTCTGGCGGGTACGTTCGAGTCGTACGAGAAGGAGCCCGACAAGAAGCTCAACGTGCTCAACGCGCCTGCGGGCCAGTTCCTACAGGGCAGCAACGGGGGCCAGCGCTGGCAGCAGTCGCCGTGGGGGTTCGACGCCAATATGCGCGGCGGCGAAGACGGGGTGAAGGATGGCGGCCCGCGCGTTCAGAGGTGGCGGAAATATTTCTCTTCGGCGAGCATAAGCGGCAGGGCCGTCTTGGACGGGCGCGAGATGGTCGTGCTCGCGGCGACGCCGAAGGGCGAGCGCCCCGTCCGTCTGTACTTCGACGCCGAGACGTGGCTCCTTGTCAAGCAGGAGTTCTCGCCCCACGTGCCGCAGCAGGAGAACGAGTTGAAGACGGTCTACATTGACCGCTACTCGCTCGTGGACGGCGAGAGCGTCCCCACTATCTTCCGTCAAGTCTACACAAAGTTCACGCTCACGTTCCACATCTACGAGGTCAAGCACAACGTGCCGATTGACGACGCGCTCTTCAGCGACCCGAACGGAAAATAGAGTAACAAGCTCAAAGTTACAGGTTGCAGGTTCAAAGTTCGCCGGACGTGTAGAGCGCCGACTCCTGACATTCGGGAGTCGGCGCTTCAACTTTGAACTGCAACCTGTAACTTTGAACCTGCAACTTGTAACTTTGAACGCGAACCGCCGCTCCGCTTTCGCCGCGCGGCGGTTCGCGTCTATAATCGGCGCTTTAAACCGAAGGCCAATTTTCAAAGGGCAATCGTCTATCACATGGGACTCTTCTGGAGACGCAAAAAAGAAGACCGCTTCGTCACGCTCGGGCTCAACCAGCCCGCCGCGGCCGACGAAAGCGTAGAGACTAAAGAGGGCGCTGCCCGCGAGCGACTCGAACCGCCCGCGGGCGAGCACACGCAGACGCGCGAAGCCATCGCGACGCCGCCCGCCGTCGAGCCCGTCCCGACCGGCGCGCAGCCCAGTCCGCAGCCTGCCGCGCAGACAGACCTGACCGGCACGCGCAAAGAGGAGGTCATCGAAAGCCCTCCGCCGCGCGCCGCGCAGACGGAGAATGTCGCGCCCGCGGCGGAGTCAACGCACGCGCGCCCGACTCCGCCGCAGCGGCCCGCGCCCGCGACGCGCTCGGCCTTCTCCTCCTCCTCGATACTCGGCCTCAACCGCTCGGAGGAGGAGTTGCAGGCCGAGATCGAATCGCTCGAACAGGCATACTCCGCGCGCTTCGCTCGCGCCATCTCCGCCACGCGCGAGTCCCTTTCGGAGAAGATCGACACGGTCTTTCAGGGGCGCAAGGTCATTGACGCGGCGCTGCTCGACGAACTCGAAGAGGCGCTCATCGCTGCGGACATCGGCGTGCCGACCACGCTCCACATACTCGACACGGTTCGACGCGGAATCTCTCGCAAGGAGATAAGCGACATCGAGGCGCTCAAGGCCGCGATAAAGAACGAGCTTCTCTCCATCCTTCAGGATTCCGAGAAGAAGGGCGTCGCGTCGGAAGAGAGCGTGCCCGATACTGTCACGCCCTACGTCATCATGGTCGTCGGCGTCAACGGCGTCGGCAAGACCACGACCATCGGCAAGCTCGCGCAGCGCATCAAGGCCGAGGGCAACGACGTGCTCATCTGCGCGGCCGACACCTTCCGCGCCGCGGCCTCAGACCAACTTGCCATCTGGGCCGAGCGCACGGGCGTCCCGCTCATACAGCAGAAGAGCGGCACAGACCCGGCCGCAGTCCTCTTCGACGCGCTCAAGGCAGCGAAGGCCCGACACTCCGACGTGCTCATCGTGGACACCGCCGGGCGTCTGCACAACAAGTCGAACCTCATGGCCGAGCTTGAGAAGATGAAGCGCGTCGCGGGACGCGAAGTCGAGGGCGCGCCGCACGAGACTCTGCTCGTCCTCGACGCCGTCACGGGCCAGAACGGGCTCGAACAGGCGCGTCAATTTTTGAAGACGGCGAACGTCACAGGCATCGTGCTCACGAAGCTCGACGGCACCGCGAAGGGTGGCATCGCCGTCGCAATCGCCAAAGAACTCGGCCTGCCCATACGCTACGCAGGCATCGGCGAGAAGGTTGACGACCTCGTCGTCTTCGACTCGGAGCAGTACGTCAACGGGCTCTTCAAATAGTTACAAGTTGCAAGTTCAAAGTTCAAAGTTGAAGAGCCGGAAGCCGTGTCTTCAACTTTGAACTTTGAACTTGCAACCTGTAACTCTGCCCTCAAACTTTGAACCTGCAACTTGTAACTTTGAACTCCGACGAACGAATGATGGCGCGCGCTCTCGAACTCGCGGCGCGCGGCGCGGGGCAGGTGAGCCCCGGCCCGCTCGTCGGCTGCGTCGTCGTTGACGGCGCGGGCGAGGTAGTGGGTGAGGGCTTCTACGTCTACGAGGACTTGAAGCACGCCGAGACCATCGCGCTCGAACAGGCGGGCGGGCGCGCGCGCGGCGCGACCGCGTACGTCACGCTCGAACCGCACGCGCACACGGGGCGCACGCCTCCGTGCACCACGGCTCTCATAAAGGCGGGTGTGGCGCGCGTCGTCTCTTCGATGGAAGACCCGAACCCGCTCGTCTCCGGTCGCGGCCTAACGGTTTTGAGAGAGGCGGGCGTCGAGGTCACAAACGGAGTCCTCGCGCGCGCGGCTTCAAAGCTAAATGAGAAGTACGTCCACGCGCTCCGCACGAATCGGCCGTTCGTGCATCTGAAGCTCGCCTGCTCGCTCGACGGCCGCATCGCCACGCGCACGGGCAACGCGCGCTGGATAAGCAGCCCCGAGTCGCGCGAGCGCGCGCACGCGATGCGCCACGAGATGGACGCGATACTCGTCGGCGCGGGTACTGCGACCATCGATGACCCGCTGCTGACAGACCGAAGCGAGCGCCCGCGCCGTCGGCCGCTCCTTCGCGTCGTGCTCGACGAGCGCCTGCAACTCGGCACGCACTCGCACCTCGCACGCACCGCGAGAGAGTCGCCCGTCATCATCTTCACTTCGGAGAGCGCCGACGCGTCGAAGCGTGCCGCGCTCGAAGAGTGCGGCGTCGAAGTCTTCCGCATAGAGGGCGGCGGACGCGACCTCTCGCACGTGCTCTCGGAACTCGGCCGCCGAGGGGTTCAGGGACTTCTAATCGAGGGCGGCTCGGGCGTCGCGGGCGCGTTCCTGCGCGCCGGGTTAGTCAACAAGGCCAGCTTCCTTATCGCGCCGCTCATACTCGGCGGCGACGCGCTAGGCGCAGTAGGCGGCGCGGGCGCGCCGACCGTCGCCGAAGCCGCGCGCCTCCGCGACATAGAGACACGTCGCCACGGCGACGACGTTGAGGTCACGGGGTACATAAGTGATGAGTGATGAGTGATGAGTGATGAGTTAAGGCAAGTCTCCTTCGACTCATCATTCATCACTCATCACCTATCACTCCCTTACACATGTCTTTCACGCGCGCGAAAAAGAGGCTGGGGCAGAATTTTCTGGTTGACGAGAGCTACGCACGTCGCGTCGTCTCGGCGCTCGCGCCGCGCGCGGGCGAGACCGTCGTGGAGATTGGGCCGGGGCGCGGGGCGCTGACCGCTCTGCTTCTTGAGAGCGGGGCGCGTGTCGTGGCAATCGAGTTCGACCGCGAGCTTGTGTCATTCCTGCGCGAGCGCTTCGGGGGGAGGGAAGAGTTCAAGCTCGTCGCGGCCGACGCGCTCGATGTTGACTTCTGCACGGAGATTGAGTCGGCGGCGACGGCGCGAGTCGTCGCGAACCTGCCTTACAACATCTCGACGGCCATCCTGCAAAGGCTCGTCGAGCAGCGCCGCTGCCTCGATGAGTTCGTGCTAATGTTGCAGCGCGAGGTGGTCGAGCGCATCACGGCACGGCCCGGCGAGAGCGAGCGCGGCTACCTCACAGTCCTCGTCGAAGCCTACTGCGAGTCGAAGGCGCTCTTCGACGTGCCGCCCGGCGCGTTCCGCCCCATACCGAAAGTCTGGAGCACGGTCGCGCGCCTGCGCGTGCGCGAGGGCGCTGCGTCAGACATAGATGAGCAGTTGTTCACGCGCCTCGTCTCCGCCTGCTTCGCGCAGAAGCGCAAGACCATCTTCAACAATCTACGCAGCGCGCCCGAAGAGCTTCGCTCGCTCGTCGAAGCGGCGGGCGGCCTGAACGCTCTGCTCGAAGCCGTGGGCGTCGAACCGCACCGCCGCGCCGAGTCGCTCACGCTCGAAGAGTGGGCCGTGCTCGCGAAGAGTTTACAGAACCGGGAGCGGTAACGACCGGGTTGCGGCTTCGAGACAGGTCTGCGTGTCGGAGCTTGAGACCCGGTCGCTACCGCTCCCGGTTCTGACTCGGCGCATATGCGCGGCCGTATGCTATACTTTCGGTCTTCGCCCCCTAAACTTATTGGTGAAAGAGGCGGACAGTGTGAAACGCCTTTCGGAGAGAATTGTAATCAAGTGAGTAACGCAATAGAGATAATCCCCCTCGGCGGCGTCGGCGAGTTCGGGAGTAACTGCATGGCCGTCCGCTACGGCGACGAGATGATACTTGTCGACACCGGCATGGGCTTCCCCGCCGAGAGCGCATACGGCGTGGACGTGGAAGTCCCGGACTTCGACTTCCTCGAAGAGTACCGCGACAACATCATCGCCGTCGTCATCACGCACGGCCACGAAGACCACATCGGTGCCGTCCCCTACGTGCTCAAGAAGTTCAACGTCCCGCTCTACGCCTCGCACTTCACGATGGGGCTCATCGAGTACAAGCTCGATGAGCATGACATGTTGAACGACGTGCTTCTGCACCGCGTCGAGCCGCGCGACAAGGTCGAAATCGGCGAGTTCGAGGTCGAGTTCATACGAGTCTCGCACTCGCTCATAGACTGCTTCGCGCTCGCAATCAACACGCCGCTCGGCACGATCATCCACACGGGCGACTACAAGGTTGACGAGACGCCCGTCATAGGCGAGCCGATTGACCTGCGCACGCTGCGGCGCTACGGGCAGGAGGGCGTGCTCGCCTTAACCTCCGACTCGACGAACGCGACCGTGCCCGGACGCACGCCCTCGGAGCGCGCCGTCATCCCCGACTTTCAGGAGATATTCTCCGAGGCCGAGGGTCGCATCTTCGTCGCGGCCTTCGCGTCTTCGATTCACCGCCTACAGATCGTCTTCGACGTGGCGCAGCAGTTCGACCGGAAGGTCTGCGTGCTCGGCCGCTCGATGGTAAAGAACGTCGAGATTGCCGAACGCCTCGGCTATCTCGACCTGCACGAGGGGCAGATGGTCTCTTTGCAGCAGGCGAAGAAGCTGCACGAAGACGAGATCGTCTACCTCATCACGGGCTCGCAGGGCGAGCCGCGCGCGGCGCTCTCGCAACTCTCGTCGCAGTCCTACAAGGGCCTGACGATTGAGGAGGGCGACACGGTCGTTCTCTCGGCGCGAATCATACCGGGCAACGAGCGCGCAATCTCGCGACTCATCGGCCAGATTTACAAGCGGGGCGCGGCGATCATCGACGAGAAGCGGCGGCTGATACACGTCTCGGGCCACGCCTCGCAGGAGGACATAAGGATTATGACCGAGGCCGTGCGGCCGAAGTTCGTCATCCCCGTCCACGGCGAGTACCGGATGCTCTACCGCCACAAGGAGTTCCTGAAGAACCACTGCGACTTCCCCGAGGAGAACATCATCCTCATCGAGAACGGCGACGTGCTTGAGATTGACGGCGAGCGCGCAGTGGTCACGGAGAAGCGCGAGGTGGGCCGAACGTTCATCTCCGAGTCGGGCTTCGAGGAGATTGACGGCGAGACCATACGCGAGCGGCGTCAACTGGCCTTCGACGGCGTCGTCACGCCCGTCGTCACAATCAACGAGAAGTCTGGAGAGATTGAGGTGCCGCCCGAGGTTGTCGCGCGCGGCGTGCTCGGCATGGACGGCAACGGCGGCTCCGCCAAGCTCCTGAGCGAGATGCAGAGCGTCGTCACGAAGACCGTCGAAGCGGCCACGCGCGACGAGCGCCGCGACTCAACGCTTTTGAAGGAGCGCGTGCGGCTCGACCTCAAGCGCTTCATACAGAAGCAGACCGGCTCGCGCCCCATCATCGTCCCCGTCGTCGTTCAAGTTTAAAGCCATGCAGCAGAATGCGGACGCCGCCGAGCTTCTGCGCCGTGCGAGGGTCGAGGTCGCGCCAGAGACCTTCGCCCTCGTCGGCCTGCGCCTCGAAGACTGGCGGAGGCTTCTTGAGAACCCGGAGCTTAGCCCGCGCGCGGAGTCGAACTTCATGCTGCTGCGCGACCCTTTCGAGGTGACGCTGCTCCTGGAAGAGACGGACTGGCGCGCGATGCGACACGTTGCGCGCGACGCTCGCGTCGAAGCAGGCTTCCGACTCGTCACGCTCGACGTTGAACTGCCCTGGAACGTCGTCGGCTTCCTCGCACACGTCACACAGATTCTCGCGTGCGAGGGAATAGCAGTCGGCGCGCTCTCGGCCTTCTCGCGCGACCACCTGCTCATAAAGCAGGACGACCTCGGGCGCGCCCTCCGCGTCCTCGGCCCGCACGTCGCGGAGCTTTGTTGATGAAGAGCGGTCAGCAGTCAGCGGTCAGCATTCAGCGGTCAGCTTTTTTCGAGCGGCCGCGCGATTCGCTTCAGTAACAACTTCCGAATTGCATTAAAGCTGAAGGCTGAATGCTGACCGCTGAAAGCTTCTAATGAAATACGACTGGAAGGAAAAAGTTGTCCTCATCACGGGCGCGTCGTCCGGCATCGGGCGCGCGCTCGCAATCGAGTTGGGGAGGCGCGGCGCGCGTCTGGGACTGACGGCGCGGCGCGCCGAGGAGTTGTCGAAGGTCGCGGAGGAGGTATCGCGCGTGGGCGGTCTGGCGTTGGCGATGCCTGCGGACGTGCGTAGTACGGAGGGGATTAACGGCGTCGCGACGCGCCTGCGCGAGAAGTACGGGCGCGTTGACGTGCTGATAGCCAACGCGGGGATGAGCACGACGACCGCCGGGACGCATCTCGACGCGGCAGAGGCCGGCGACGTGATAACCATCAACGTGATAGGCGTCGTCAACAGCGTCGCCGCCGTCCTGCCCGACATGATAAAGCGCGGCGAGGGGCACCTCGTGGCGATTTCGAGCCTCGCTTCATATCGCGGCATGCCGAAGTCGGGCGCGTACAGCGCGAGCAAGGCCGCGGTCTCGACCTTCTTCGAGAGTTTGCGCGTTGACCTTCGACGGAGCGGCGTCGCCGTGACGGTGATACACCCCGGCTTCATACGCACGCCCATGACGGCGAACCGTAAGAAGAAGCTCCCGTTCCTGCTCGAAGTTGACGACGCGGCCTGCCGCATCATCAAGGCCGTCGAGCGTCGCGCGCGCACCTACGCGTTCCCCTGGCAACTCGCCTCGCTCGTACGTGTCATACGTCACATGCCGGGCAGGCTTTATGACCGGCTCGCGTCGAACACCTCCTTTCGGGATTGAGGAATTCCGGTGACGTTCGGGATGAAAACCTTCTTCAGCTTCTTCATCATGTTCGCGCTGAGCGCCCTTTCATGGCTGCTCGTCTTTAGCAAGCGAGCCCGTAACGTATTTAGAAGGCGCAGGCCGTGGCCTGCGGAACTATATTATGAGAGCGAAGAGGAGTGGCGGGAACGTGGAGACACGCTAATGAAGGGAATCGTCACCATTCCGGCAGTATTCTTCAGCCTTCTTCTTATCATCGGCGCGGTAATATTCGTCGCCGACTTGTTCAAATAGACCAATGAACATTCTACAGGCAATCATACTCGGCATCGTGCAGGGACTGACCGAGTTCATACCGGTAAGCTCCACGGCGCACCTGATCTTCGCGACGCGTCTGACGGGGCTCTCCGAAACTCTCAACGCCGAGCAGGTGACCGCCACCATCGCCGTTATACAACTCGGGACGCTGCTCGCCGTCTTCGTCTACTTCGCGCGCGACATCTGGGACATCAGTTACGCGTTCGTCCGCGACCACCTTATGCTCCTGCGCGGGCATACGCCGCCCGACGTGGACGGCCGGGGCTTCTTCGGCAGCCGAATGTCGCCCGACGCTAAGCTCGGCTGGCTGATAATCGTCGGCTCAATCCCCATCGGCGTGCTCGGCCTCCTGCTGAAGAAGGTCATCGAGGGGACGTTCACGAAGAACCTCTGGGTCATCGCGACGATGATGATCGTGGTGGCTCTGCTCCTGCTGGTGGCTGAGCGCGTCGGGAGTAAGCGTCGCGGGATGGAAGACCTTTCCTTGAAGGACGCGCTCGCCGTGGGCTTCGCGCAGGTTTTGGCGCTCGTGCCGGGCGCGAGCCGCTCGGGCTCGACCATCATGGGCGGGCTCTTCGTGGGCGAGCGGCGCGAGACGGCCGCGCGCTTCTCGTTCCTGCTCTCTATCCCGGCCGTGGCCGCGAGCGGTCTGCTCGAACTCAAAGAGGCACTGCACAAACTCCCGCAGGGGAGCGGCCCGCAGCTCGTCGTCGCGACGATAGTCGCCTGCGTAGTCGGCTACGCGTCCATCTGGTTTCTTCTGCGTTACCTGCGCACTCACTCGACGGGCGTCTTCATAGGCTACCGCCTCGTCGTCGGCGCGCTCATCCTCGCGCTGCTCTTCGCCGGAGTCGTCCGCCCGCTCTGATGAAGGCGGAAGGGGTTCAGAGTGTTAGGTTCCGGGTGCTGGTTGTGACCAGAACCTAAAACCCAGTACCCATAACCCTCTTTGCCTTCATCCTTTGTCTTTTGGACTCGCGCCCGCGGCCCGCGTTCGGTTAAACTCGTAAGTGCCCCTCCCGTCTCAAAGTGTGCTGACCCCTGAAGGCCAACGGAGGGCTACGAGTGCAAATGGACGAACGCTCAAAGACCGACCCGGCATCACCCTCGCAGCGACCGCGCAGCCCGCGCGTGCCCGTCAACTTCACCGTCGAGCTTGAAGGCGAGGGCGAGGACGGACGAACTTTCCACATCACTGCCGAGGCCGTGCGCGTCAGCCGCGGCGGCGCGACGCTCGTGACCGACATCGAAATCGCCGACGGAGCGCGCGTGCGACTCACGCCGCCCTTCGGCCGCACGCTCGACGCGGAGGTCAACGGCACCTGGGTTGACGAAGCGGACGGCCGACGCCGCATCGGCATCAAGCTTCTGGACCACGCCGGGTGGTTCGCGGAATGACGACGACTGTGAGTCGCACGCGTGTCCCCGACGAGAGACGCTGGACGCCGCGCCGCGCGGAGGGCGTAGCCTTCCCCGTCGCGTTAGCCTCGACGCTCGGCGTCTCCGGCGTGGTCGCGAGCGTGCTCGCCGCGCGCGGCGTCGATACCGAAGAGTCCGCACGCGCTCTTCTCAAACCTTCGCTCGAACAACTACACGACCCATTTCTAATGCTCGGCATGCGCGAGTCGGTCGGGCGCGTACTGCGCGCCGTTGACTCGGGCGAGCGCATACTCATCTACGGCGACTACGACGTTGACGGCACGACCGGCACGGTCGTCCTGCGCCGCGCGCTCGAATTCCTCGGCGCTCGAACGGGCTACCACGTGCCGCACCGCTTCACAGAGGGCTACGGCATCAGGCAGGACGTGTTAGAGCGCGCGAAGGCCGAAGGCTACACGCTGGTCATAAGTGTCGACTGCGGCATACGCGCGCACGAGCCTTTGGAGTGGGCCAAGCAGCACGGCCTCGACGTTATCGTCACAGACCACCACCTGCCCGACGAAGACGAGGGCGCGCCGCCCGCCTTCGCCGTGCTGAATCCGAACCAGCGCGGCTGCACGTACCCCGAGAAGAACCTCGCGGGCGTCGGCGTCGCCTTCAAGCTCGCGCACGCGCTCTTCGGCGAGCGGGGCCGCGAGAGCCTCGTATCCGGCTTTTTGAAGGTCGTCGCCATCGGGACGGTCGCGGACGTGGCGCAGTTGACGGGCGAGAATCGCACGATTGTTTCGCTCGGCGTGAAGGACTTGCACCGCGCGACCAATCCGGGCCTGCGCGCGCTGCTCGAAGTCTCGGGCTGCGCCGACTCGCGCGCGTTGAAGGCTTTCGATCTGGGTTTCAAAGTCGGCCCGCGCATCAACGCGGCGGGGCGCATGGACGCGGCGCGCGCGGTCGTCGAGCTGTTCGAGGCGAAGGAGATAACGGAGGCGCGACGCATCGCCGCGCAACTCGACGCGCGCAACCGCGAGCGTCAGGTCGTGCAGCAGGAGGTGACGGAGCGCGCCGTCGTGGAGCTTGAGCTTTCGGGACAGGAGGCGTCGGCCGTCATCGTGGTCGCGGGCGAGGGATGGCACAGGGGCGTCATTGGACTTGCCGCGTCGAAGATTGCGGAGAAGCTTCATCGCCCGACGGTCGTCATCTCCGTTGACGAGGATGGCGCGGGCCACGGCTCCGCGCGCAGCATGGAGGGCTTCCACATGCTCGACGCCTTGACCTCCTGCGCCGACCTGCTCGAAGGCTTCGGCGGCCACGCGCACGCCGCGGGGCTTGGCATAAGGCGCGAGCAGGTCTCGGAGCTTCGCCGTCGCCTGAACGAGTACGCGGCCGACGTTGTTTGCGAAGACGAAGAGGGCGTGCCCTGCCTCGAATACGACGTTGAGCTTCCGCCCGAGGCTCTGGACTTGGAGCTATGCAACGAGCTTGAGGCGCTTGAGCCGCACGGCGCGGGATGGCCGCGCCCCGTCTTCATCACGCGCGGGCTTCGGGTCGTCGGCGAGCCGCGCGTCATGAAGGAGAAGCATCTCAAGTTCAACGTCAACACCTCGGAGGGGCGCGTACACGAGTGCATATGGTGGCGCGCGGCCGAGCGCAAAGCAGCAACGCCTCGCCCCGGCGAGCGCATCGAACTGGCCTACGCGATGGAGGCGAACAGTTGGAACGGCCGCACGCGGCTGCAACTCGTCGTCGAAGACATGAAGGAAAGCTCCAAGTGAGCACTCAGCACTCAGCGTTCAGCTTTCAGCAAACCCTCTTCGCGACCTTTGCGACTACTTCGCGCTCTTTGCGGTTAGACAATCTATGCTTAACCGCAAAGCACGCAAAGAATGCACGAAGACCGCGAAGGTTTTAAGCTAAGTGCTGAAAGCTGAAAGCTGAAAGCTTTATATGCAAGAGATTCGTCGTAGAAAGGTGGCGGGCATCGGGCTGCGTATCGCGGCTCCGAAGCTCATGCGCGTGCTGGCGCTGCTGCTTCTGGCGGGCGGCCTGGCGGCGGTCGCCATCTCCTACTGGCGTCTGAAGGACAATACAGAATTTCGCTTGCGGCCCGGACAGGCGCAGCTCTCGACCGAGGTCGTCGGCGAGATTACGAACCTCGAACACCGCGAGATGAAGGGCGACCGCCTCTGGGTCGTCCTCAAAGCCGACCACGATCTGAAGTTCTCCGACGGCCACCACAAGCTCGAAAACGTCCACCTCGAAGTCTACCCGGACAAGGGCGACCGCCCCGACAAGATTAGCTCTCGCGAGACCTTGACGAACGAGGACAACACGCA
>JBJMGR010000206.1:0-12380 GCA_045807805.1 Pyrinomonadaceae bacterium
CTCTACGTTCTCGCGATACATTATCTCTTATTCATCGCGGCGGCGGCGGCCCTTTATCATCTTGCACGCGCCGCACGCGCGAAGCTGTCAGAACCGCGAACGGTAGTGAGCGGGTAGCGGCTCAGAGGCAAGTCCGTATGGCGAAGCCACGACCCGCTCACTACCGTTCGCGGTTCTGATTAATCCTCGAAGAGTTTAGCGGTGATTGCGGCGAGGTTCTCTTCCGATTCGCGGCGGTAGCGCTCGGCCCACTCGGCCGACTCGCGCGCGTGAGAGCCGGAGAGAGCGCGGCGTAGTTGAGAGGTGAGCGCGTCAACGTCCCCGAAGTCGTAGAGCAGCATCCCGCGCGTCTCGCCCGCGCGCGTCGCGACGACCGTCAGGCCGCACCACAACGCCTCGATGCGCGAGAGCCCGTAGCCCTCGAAGGACGTGCCGCGCACGAACGCGTCGCAGCGACGGAGTATGCGGAAGACGTTCGCGTGCTCGACGCTACGGAGAACTGTCACCCACTCGCGCCCGCGCAAGACCTCCGCGCGATAGCCCGAGTCTTCGGCGAAGCCGCCGTCGAGCAGAAGGAGCCCGTAGTCCTCGCCCGTCTCACGACGCAGACGCTCTACGCTCTCGGCAACGTGTAGGAATCCGTAGTCGTGTATGAAGACGCCGACGGACGCGACTCTCTTCGCGCGGCGCATGAAGTTCGTGAGCGCTGCTTCGGTCTCCGACGGGAGCGGGCCTTCAACCTGCGGCGCGGGAAACAGATTCTTAATCAGCGAGACGTTCTGACTGACGCCGACCTCTTCGCGCAGCCAGCGTCGAAGCTCTTCGCTGAGCACCACGAACTCGGTCGTGTTGCCCGCTGCCATGCGGAAGAGAGCGCGGCGGGCGCGGCCGAATCGCGCGTGGCGCGCGGGCAGCGAGCCGTCCTGAACAATTTTGACCCACTCGAAACCGAGCAGACGTTTTAGAATCACCCAGACGGGCACGAGCGCGCTCGGGTACTCTAAGAGGAAGTGTGTGCAGTCGGCCACGCGCGCGCCGCGCCCCTCGCGCAGCAGGAGAGGAACCATCTCGCGCCGCTTATCACGCATGAAGTGAACGCGCGCGCCGTTCAACTCCTCTTCGCCGTAAGTCCATAGGTGGAGGCCGCGCGCCTTCAGAGACTCGAAGAGCGAGGCGACGTAGATTGAGACGCCGCCGTGCGGCGGCGGGTATGGGCCGAGCAGGACGACCTTTCCGCTCATCTCGAAACGCGCTCAAGCGCGCGCGGGGATTGATGGAAGTACAGCGACACTCTCATGATTCGTCGGACGCGGCGCGCGACGCGGCTCGCACGGACACGGCGCGTGCCGGGGGCGCGCGCGTCTCGGTCGTCGTGCCGTCGTATAACCACGCGCCGTTCGTCGTCGAGACGCTGCGCTCCGTCTTCAAACAGACCCACGCGCCCGAGCATCTGCTCGTCATAGACGACGGCTCGCGCGACGACTCGCCGCGCGTCATAGAGAAGGCTCTCCAAGACTGTCCCTTCCCATGCGAACTCATCGCGCGCGAGAACCGCGGCCTCTGCGCGACGCTCAACGAGGGCCTGAGCAAGACCGTCGGCCCTTACTTCGCGTACCTCGGCTCGGACGACCTTTGGCTCCCGGACTTCCTCGCCGCGCGCGTCGCGACGCTCGAAGCACGCGCGCCGGCCGTGCTCGCCTACGGCCACGCCTTCATCATCGGCGAGCGCGGCCGGGTAGAAGACTGCACGCTCGACTGGGCCGACTACGCCGATGGCGACGCGCGCCAAATGCTGCTCGCCGAGACCTACGCGCCGATGAACCCGACAGTCCTTTACAGACGAGCGCCGCTCGAACGCCACGGCTGGAACGAGCGCGCGCGGCTCGAAGACTACGAGCTATACCTCCGCCTGAGCGCCGAGGGCGAGTTCGCCTTCGATTCGCGCGTGCTCTCGGCGTGGCGTCGCCACGGCACGAACACGAGCCGCGACTTCGCCTGGATGATAGAGGCGCGGCTCGAAGCGCAACGCAACGCGGCCACACACCTCGGCCTCGGGGAGAAAGAACTCAGGCGTTACCAGAGCGCTCTCAACTTCGCGGGTGCTGAAGACCTCCTGCGACTCGGCGACAAGCGCGCCGCCCTTCGGTTCCTACGCCGCGGCCTCTCGGGCGCCCCCGACGCGCGCTCGCTCGCGCGCGTCGCCCTACGCCTCGTCACACCCTACACGCTCGTCGAACGGCGCAGGCTCCGCCGTCAGGCAGACGCCGCACGCCGCTACGGTGAAAGGATGAAGGATGAAGGATGAAGGCAAGGCGGTTAAGCTTTCCCTTCATCCTTCATCCTTCATCCTTCATCCTTTCCCTTCAATCCAACGCTCGTACCAGAGGCTAAGGTTGAGCAGCGCCCAGAGGTGGAAGCCGTGGTCGCGCGCGCCGCGCCTGTGCTCCTCGAAGAGGCGCGCGACGAAACGGTAGTCGAGAAAGCCACGGCGGCGCAGCGTCGAAGTCATAACGCGCGCCTCAAGCTCCGCGGCCGAAGGCCCACGGAACCAGCCTTCGACCGGCGCGCCGAAGCCGCGCTTGGGCCGGTAGAGAACGTCGTGCGGCAGAACCTCTTCGAGCGCGCGCTTCAGCACGTGCTTGCCGCTCTTGCCCTCGACCTTAAGAGAGCGCGGGACGCCCATCGCATACTCGACGAGTCGGTGGTCAAGGAACGGCACGCGCGCCTCGATTGACGCGGCCATCGTCATCTTATCGACGCGCATCAGCAGAAGCTCGGGCAGGCGCAGCTTCAATTCGAGATAGGTCATTCGCGCGAGGAAGTCCGAGCGGGGCCGCGCGCGCTCGACGCGCTCAAGGTCTTCGCGCACGACCTCGTATGACGAGAGACCGCCGAGCCGCGCACGCAGCTCTCGCGAGACGAGGCGCGCCTTCAAACGCTCGCCGAAGACGACGGCCGCGCCCCAGAACAGAGGCTCGCCCGCGCCGAAGCGACTCGCAAGCTCCGCGCCTTCGGCGCTGCCCGTCGCGGCATTGACGAGCGGCGCGGCGAACGCGCCCGCCGCCAGTTTCGCCAGACGCGGCGCGCGCTCCGCGTGTCGCCAGAAGCGTTCATACAGTCGCAGATACTTGACGTACTTGTCGTAGCCGCTGAAAAGCTCGTCCGACCCTTCGCCGACCTGCACGACAATCGTGCCCGACTCGCGCGCCAACTTCGACACGTAGTAGAGCGGCACGCACACGGGGTCTGCGAGCGGCTCGTCCTGATGAAAGACCATCGCAGGCAGTAGGTCGAGCATGTCGCGCTCGCCTATCAGTACTTCGTGATGATTGGTCGCGAAGCGCCGCGCGATGTCGCGCGCCGAGTCGAGTTCGTTCAACTCCTCGTGGTCGCTGTAGGCGACCGTGAAGGTCTCGACGGGCCGGGACATCTGCTCGGCCATCAGCGCGACGTTCGCCGAAGAGTCAACGCCGCCCGAGAGGAAGACGCCGAACGGCACGTCCGACATCATCCGCTTTCGTATCGAGTCGCGCAGCAGGCGAAGAATCTCCGCGCGGTGCTCCTCTTCACTCAACGCCCGCGCGCCGACGCCGTTCGAGCGCGACTCGGGCGGGAGCGCGTCCCAGTAGCGAATCGTCTCGACTTCGCCGCCGCGCCCGACGACGAGCATGTGCCCGGCCGGAATCTTCCCGATCCCTCGGAAGAGCGTGCGCGGCGCCGGACTGGTCAGGAAAGATAGGTAGTGATAGAGCGCCTCCTCGTCCACCTCCGCCGAGACCGACGGGTGCGCGAGTATGGACTTTATCTCCGAGGCGAAGAGCAGACGCCCCTGTGCCTGCATGAAGTAGAGCGGCTTGACGCCCACGCGGTCGCGCGCGAGCACGAGCCGCTCGCGCCTTGAGTCCCACAGCGCAATCGCGAAGTCGCCCTCTATCTCGTTGATGAAGTCGAGGCCGCGCTCCTCGTATAGATGTATGATGGTCTCGCTGTCGGTGCGCGAGTGGTAGACGTGGCCCCTCTGTTCGAGGCCCGCGCGAAGCTCCGCGTGGTTGTAAATCTCGCCGTTGAAGACGAGCCACACGCCCGCCCCTTCGCAACCGAGCATCGGCTGATTGCCCGCGTGCGAGAGGTCAACGATGGCGAGCCTTCGGAAGCCTAAGCCGAGACGCCCTTCGTCGAACACGCGCGCGCCCGCGTCGTCAGGCCCACGGTGCTCGACCCGCGCGCTCATCCGCTCGACGAGCCCTAGCTCGACGCGCCCCGACCCGGCCCCGTACTCCCACACGCCGCAGATTCCGCACATAAGATTTTAATAAGTTGAAAGTTCAAAGTTAAGAGCACCCGTTTTCAACTTGGAACTTTCAACTTGAAACTTTCAACTTATCAGCCAACTCTAAACGCGCGCGCGCGTCTTCGCCAGCGCGGACGGGCAAGAGCAGCCAGCGCGCTTCGAGCGGCGCGGGCGCGCGCAGAGTCCACACGATTGCCGAAGACTCATGCTTCGAGCCGTAGTCGCGCGAAGACCAGCGCGGCTCGATTGAGACGTTTTCGAGCCCGTCGAGCGACACGATGAGCAGTCGCGCGCCCGTGGCGGCGTCGTGAAGCTCCACGGTCGCGCGTTCGTGAATCCGCGCCTCCGTGCTTTCGAGATTCTCCACAGCCGCGCTCTCATCTATCGTCAAAGAATCGCGAACGTGCGCTCGGACTTCGAGCCCCGGCGCGGCGTGGAAGATGAAGCGGAACTCGTGCACGCCCAACCCCTCGAAGCTGTCTTCGACGAGGAAGAAGCGGCCCGCGCGCGCGAGCCTGACCGTGCGGCGGTGCGTGACCCGCCCCGCCGTAAGACGCGCGTAGCCTTGATGCTCCGCGGACGCCGAGTCTCGCTCGTGGCCCGCGTGGAAGTCGAGCACGCGCGGCCGAGCCTCGTCTCCTATCTGGAAGGGCATGCTCTCGTCGGTCGTGTTCTGCTCGACGCCGTCAATCTCGACGGTCGAATGGTACGCGGTCGAGCGGAAGAGCCCGCGCTCGTGCAAGTCCGAAGTGTAGACGTACGTTCCGGGGTCTGCGAGGAAGCTCACGCCGCAGGCCGAGACCTCTATACTCAGAGCGTCGTTGTGTCCGTGCGCGCCGCGACCGCCGAGGCCAGCGCCGCTCGCGTTGAGCATCAGGTACAGATCATCTTCGCGTAGCACCAACGTGCCCGCGTGCCTGAAGCTTTGCGAGCGCGCCGCGTGCGGTCCCGCAGTCTCCAACTCTTTGTAAGCGCGCAAGCCTTCGCGCCCGAGCAGCCAGAACACTTCGGGCGGCGCTTCGTCGTGGAGCTTGAAGCCCGGCTCGCGGAAGAGGGCCGCGCCGACGGCGAGCAGGTGCGCGTGGTCGTCGGCGTCGCGGTGAAGCAAGGGCAAGACCTGCCCGCCGTCAGTATCGCCCACGAGCGGCGCGCGCCCGTCTGGACGCAGGTACGCGCGCACGTATTCAATCATCGAGCGAAGGCGCGACCAGTGCCTCTCCTCAATCTCGACTCCGTTCGCGCGGCAGAGCAGGAACGAGTAGAGGAGCAGCTCCGTGACGAAGCGTTGATAGCCGGTGGAGGCTTCGCAGTCCGCGCCGTCGGGAAGAATTTGCGCGTCCAACTCTCGCAGAAGCTCGCGGAGTGCGAACGTGCGCCAGCCGCGCGCCGCTTCGAGTTCGGGGAGGCAGAGGCCGAGCCAGAGCAGGCCCGTCACGTCCGAGAGATAATGATTGCCCGTCGCGATGTAGGAGTATTCGAGGTTGCGGCGTACGTGTCGGCCGTGCGCGTCGAAGAGCGAGAGGAGGCTGCCGAGCCGTGACTCGTCGAGCGCGCGCGAGCGCCGGAAGAGTTGTAGAGCCGCGAGCAGATTCATTGCGCGAAGCGCGACCTCCATCGCGCACGCCCAGTTCGGCCCAAAGCCTTCGGGGTTTCGGGCGCGCCAACCCTCGACCTGCGCGAAGAACTCTTCGGCCAACCTCTCGTCGCGCGTCAGCGCGTACGCGCGCCCGAGCCCGAGCAGTTGGCCGAGACGATTCAACTCCCAGAGCACGCGCACGTCCGAGCCGTCGCCGCGCACGAGCGCAACGTCGCTGTGATATTCAAGCGGCCAACGCACGCCCGACACGGGCTCGCGCAGCCAGTCGATCTCTTCGCCGAACTCCAACACGCCGTAGCCGAGCAGAGGCCAACGGTGCGCGGCCATCTCGCGCGCCTCTCTCAACAACTCATCCGACTCGCTCGCGCCCGCGCCACGCGCGCCTTCATCTTCAATCTCGCCGAAGCCCTCGAAGAAGCGCGGCGACTGACGCGTGCGGAAGTGTTCGAGCAGCTCCGCGTCGTCCATGCGCGCGTACGGGTGCGCGAGCCGCGCCGCCACGTACGCATCGCCGTCGCCGCGCGAGCGTAACGCCATACGCTCGCCGTGCCGCCGCACGGCGACTAAGCCACGGCGGCCCGCCTCAAGCACGGCCGCGCGTGCGCTCACACCTCCGCGCAGGGCGCGCCTGATTCTCTCCTCGATGCTCATACTGACGGCGGCGAGTTTACAGACGCGCGGGCGACCCGTACAAGCGGCGCGCACGTAACGCGCCGTCCCTTCGTGTTGTTGACGCTTGAAGTCACGGCTGGCAGACTTACGAGTCCGCCGAGACGGATGCGCGGCGCGCGGCCGAAGATAAGCGATGAGTCTGAAGACGAGCGAGAGAACGGAAGACGGCTTCGCCGCGTCGGCGGCGAGCGGCGCGGAGTTGCGTGTGGCCGCGCTTCCGCACGTGTTCGTGAAGTCCGAGGACGCGGGCGTGCAGCTTAACCTCGGAGACCTTTGGGCCTACAGGGAGCTTCTATACTTCCTCACCTGGCGCGACGTTAAAGTCCGATACAAGCAGACGTTGATGGGCGTCGCGTGGGTCGTCATACAGCCCCTGGCGACGATGCTCATCTTCACGTTCGTCTTCAACCGCATCGCGCACCTCGACTCGGGCGCGATTCCCTATCCGCTCTTCGCCTACTCGGGCCTGCTGCTCTGGGCCTTCTTCGCGGGCGCGGTCTCGGCGGGCACGAACAGCCTCATAAGCAACACGAGCCTCGTCACCAAAGTCTACTTCCCGCGCGCCTTCATACCCGCGGCGGCCGTCGGCGCGGGGCTCGTTGACTTCGGCGTGGGCGCGTTGCTGATGGCGGGGCTCGCAGTCTATTACGGCGTGCACGTGACTTGGGGACTGCTGCTGCTGCCGGTCTTCGTCGCGCTCGCGGCGATGCTGGCGCTCGCTACGGGGATGCTCGCGTCGGCTTTGACCGTGAAGTACAGAGACCTCCGGCACGCGCTGCCGTTCCTCTTGCAGTTCTGGATGTTCGCGTCGCCGGTCATATACCCTTCGTCGGCCGTGCCCGCGCGCTGGCGATGGCTTCTGACGTTGAACCCTCTGGCGGGCGTGCTCGAAGGCTTCCGCGCGTCGCTCGCCGGGCTCGACTTCGACTGGACGCTCGCGGCCACTCCCTTCTTCGTAGCGCCAATGCTTCTCGCGCTCGCCTTCTACGTCTTCCGTCGGCTGGAAGACACTTTCGCCGACGTTATCTGAAGGAGACTCTCTTGGAGCCTGTCGCGGTACGTATAGACGGCGTCGGCAAGCGCTACCGAATCGGTGCGCTGCACCCCGGCTACGCGACTCTGCGCGAGATGTTGGGCGACGCGCTCGCCGCTCCGTTTCATCGTCTGCGCGGGCGTGACAGCCGTCGGAGCGAGACCATCTGGGCCTTGCGCGACGTGAACATGGAGGTGAGGCGCGGCGACCTCGTCGGCGTCATCGGCCACAACGGCGCGGGCAAGTCTACGTTACTGAAAATCCTCTCGCGCATCACGCGTCCGAGCGCAGGCAGCGTCGAGATAACGGGGCGCGTCGGCTCGCTCCTCGAAGTCGGCACGGGCTTTCATCCAGACCTTACGGGTCGCGAGAACATATACTTGAACGGCGCGATACTCGGCATGCGCCGCGTCGAGATAAGGAAGAAGTTCGACGAGATAGTCGCCTTCTCCGAGCTTGAGAAGTTCGTCGAGACGCCCGTCAAGTTCTACTCTTCGGGGATGTACGTGCGGCTCGCCTTCTCCGTCGCGGCGCACCTTGAGCCGGAGATTCTAATCATGGACGAGGTGCTTGCGGTCGGCGATGCGGCGTTTCAACAGAAGTGCCTCGACAAGATGCGCGACATACGCCTACAGGGCCGAACCATCTTCTTCGTCTCGCACGACCTGTCGGCCGTGACGCGCCTCTGCAAGCGCGTCGTGCTGCTCGAAGGGGGACGAGTCACGGCCGAGGGCCAGCCGCAAGAGGTCGTCAACCGCTATCTCAATTCGAGTTGGAAGGCGGGCGCGGAGCGCGAGTGGGACGAGGGCATGGACGCGCCCGGTAACAACGCCGTGCGGCTGCGGCGCGTGCGCGTCCGAGACGAGCAAGGGCGAACCGCCTCGGCCTTCGACGTGCGTCGGCCCGTCCACATAGAGGTCACTTACGACGTGCTCGAAGAGGGGCACGCGCTCGTCCCCGTCCTAGAGCTTTACAACGAAGAGGGCACGGAGGTCTTCTCGACGCACGACGCCGGTGGGGAGTGGCGCAGGCGCGCGCGCGCGCGCGGGCGATACACGAGCGCCGTGCGCATACCCGGCAACCTGCTCGCCGAAGGGAGCCTCATCGCGCACGTTTCCGTGATGTCGCACTTTCCGTCTACAATCCTGCACGCGCGCGAGGCGAACGCGGTCGCCTTTCAAATCGTGGACGAGCCGGGCGGCGCTTCCGCGCGCGGCGACTACGTAGGCCCGATGCCGGGCGTCGTGCGCCCGCTCCTCGAATGGACTACGCGCGCGGAAGCAGAGGCCCCGGCCGATTGAGAGAGAAGCAATCCTTCCGTCTTGAAACGACTCCTTAGCGAAAGACTCCCGCTCTACTGGAAGCTGCGTATGAAGCGCGCGGCGTTCGCGCCCGTCGGTTGGGCTCTGCGCGCCTCCGAACGTGTGCGCGAACTCGCCGCGCGCCTGCGCGAGAGCGCGGAGGTGAACGGGCTCGACTTCGTTGGCGATAAGGACGCGTTCGCGCGTTCGCGCGCAACGGAGGTCGAGCCCTTCGGCGCGGCAGACTTCCTGCTCCTCGCGCACGCAGCCCGTGCCCGGAAACGTGTTGAAGGTGTCGCTGAACGGGGCGAAGAGTTGACGGACGCGCGGCCGGTCAGGACTTCAATCGTCGTCGCCGTCGGCGATGATGTCGAGTCAACATTCCAGTGCCTTCGCTCGCTCGTGCGTGAAGTTGACTTGACGGAGACGGAGGTCTTAGTCGTCAACGACGCTTCGGACGCCTCGCTGGATTTGACGCGCGAACTCCTCTCGCACTTTCGCGGCCTCGTGCGCGTGATAGAGCGCGAGACGAACAACGGCAAGGTTGAAGAGTCGGGTGGCGGACTGGTCGGTGCTTTCAATCGCGGCGCGGCCCGTGCGCGCGGCGCTTATCTAATCTTCCTCGGCGGCGGCGCGGTCGTCAGCCCCGGCTGGCTCGGCGCTTTAATCGAAACGTTGGAGCGCGACGCGCGCGCGGGCGCGGCGGGTGCGCTCTCTCTCGACGCGAGCGGGCGCGTGCGCGAGGCGGGCGCGATAGTCTGGTCTGACGGCGAGACGTTGGAGTACGGACGCGGGCTCTCGCACGAAGACCGGCGACTCGCGTTCGCGCGCGAGGTTGACTACTGCTCGGCCGCGTCGCTCGTCATTCGCAAAGAGTTGTTTGAGAGGCTCGGCGGCTTCGACGCGCACTACGCGTCGGACGACTACGCGGGCGCGGGTATCTGCATGGGCGTGCGCGCGCTCGGCTACAAGGTCGTCTATCAACCCGCGTCGCGCGTCGCGCGATCAGACGACACGCGAGGCGTCCCGGAACGAGGACGCGCCGCCGACCGCGAGAGGTTCCGCGACAGTTGGCGAGAGGTGCTCGGGCGCAAACACCTCTCGCACGACACCTCTCAGACGGAGCGCGCGGCCAACCGCAAGTGGGCGACGCAGGTCGCGGTCTTCGACGACTGCATCCCGACGCCCGACCGCGACGCGGGCAGCGCGCGCATGCTTCACATACTGCGCGCGCTCTCCGAGTGGTCGCACCCAGTCCTTATAACTCTGAGCAAGCAGTCGTGGCCCGACTACGAGAGGGCGCTTCGGCGCGAAGGCATAGAGACGGCGCGCTCTCTCGACTTCATGCGGCTCGTGCGCGAGAGGCGTTTCCGCGCGGCAATCTTGAGCCGCCCGCACGTCGCCGAAGGTCTCCTGAAACCCATACGGCGCGCAGACCCGCGCACGCGCATAGTCTTCGACATGGTTGACGCACACTCTCTTCGCCTCGCGCGCGAGCACGCGTTGACGGGCGACGCCGCACTCGCGCGCGAGTCCGAGCGCTATCGAAAGCTTGAGTCGCGTCTCGCGCGCGAGTGCGACGTTGTGTGGTGCGCCTCGACCGCGGACGAGGAGTATATGGAGCGCCTCGCGCCCGGCGTCAGAACGAAGGTCGTCCCGACCATCCACCCGCCGGGCGAACGCGGTCTGCCCTTCGAGGAGCGCGAGCACATACTCTTCGTCGGAAACTTCCGCCACAGGCCCAACGCAGACGCCGTACACTTCTACGCGCGCGAAGTCCTCCCGCGCGTGCGCGAGTCGCTTCCCGCCGTCGAGTTGCTTCTAATCGGCGACAACGCGCCGAAGGAGTTTGCCGCGTACGAGGGCGTGCACGTGCTCGGCTATGTGCCCGACATCGAGAAGGTGCTTGCGCGCGCGCGCGTCTCGGTCGCGCCCCTGCGCTTCGGCGCGGGGATAAACGGGAAGATAGGCGAGGCTTTGGCCCACGGCCTCCCCGTCGTGACGACCACCATCGGCGCGGCGGGCATTGCGCTTCGCGACGGCGAGGAGGCGCTCATCGCGGACTCGCCCGAAGACCTCACGGCCGCGACCGTGCGCCTCTACACGGACGCGGCGCTCTGGCAGAGACTCTCCGACAAAGGCTACGCACACGTCGAACGCAACTTCTCGCCGCGTGTCGTGCGTAAAGTCGTCAACGACTCCGTGCGGGGTCTCCTCGGCCACTTTGAAGAGTCTCTGACCTCGCCGCGCGCTCCCGCACAGGCGCGCGACGGACTCAGCACCGAATCTCAATGAATCGCTCACTCACTCCGTCCCCGGAACATACTTCCGTCGCAACCTTTTTGTAACTTTTCGGCGGGGCAGCAGGGTTAAATTTAATGGCATCAAACGTGTGTCAGGATTCCGGCCCGCGCCCCGCCGGGTGCGCTCCCCTAAACTTCGGGTGCGCGGCGAGACGCGGGCCAGCTTTGTAGGATGAAGATGGAAGAGACGAACCGAACATTCGCGGACGACGAAGGCGACGAGACGATGGTCACGCCGCGCTTCGACAACGAAGAGACAGTGCTCGCGCGACCCGTCGTGCCGTTTGAAGATGTCGGCGACGCGCCCGAGGCTTCCGCAACTGCCGCGCCGCCGCCGTTCCACACGCGACTGCGTAGCGCACAGCGCCGCTCGCCCGTCGCCGCGCTCGTGCTTGCCTCCGCGCTCGGCGGAAGCGTGCTCGGCGTCGGCGGTCTCTACTTCTATCAGAAGCATCGCAACGCCGACGCGGCGCCCGCCGCGGAGCAGCAGCAGCAGCAGCAACAGGCCGACGTGACCGCGCCTGCCGCGCAGCCCACGGCCGAGGCCGTATCGCAGAGCCGCGAGACGAGTGCGACGGCCACCGAGCCTTCAGCGCCCGCGCCGGTCGCGTCCGAACCCGAAGTACGGGCCGACGACGAAGCGGGCTCCGCGAGAGACAAGGGCTCAGAGAAAGAGAAAAATTCAGAGAAGACCGACGACAGCCCCGCCGTCGCACGCCGCAACGTCTCCGAAAGCCGCGACCCTGTAGCCGCCCCGAAGCACGGCAAGAAGGGCGAGCACGACGAAGAGCCGCAACGTGAAGAGCGGCGCGCACGCCGCGACGACGACGACCAACCCGTTCGCGCCGACGACTCTGGCGACGACCGCCGCGAAGCCCGACGCGTCGGCGTAATCACATACCGCTCTCGTCGCGCACGCCGCGACAACTACGGCAACGCCGACCGCCTCCGACGCATCTTTGAAGGACAACCGTAAGAGAAATAGAGTTTCAAGTTCCAAGTTGGAAGTTCAAAGTTAAGAGCACGCTTGCTGTCTTCTAACTTTGAACTTCCAACTTGGAACTTGAAACTCTATTATCGTCTCGTGAAGCGCGAGCGCGTGGACAGGCTGCTTGTGGAGCGGGGCTTGGCCCCGACGCGTACGCGCGCGCAAGCGCTCGTGATGGCGGGGCTCGTGCTCGTC
>JBJMGR010000207.1:0-25406 GCA_045807805.1 Pyrinomonadaceae bacterium
CCATGATTCCTCGACGGGCCTTTGCGCGCACGCGCGGCGCGGCCCGGCTTAAACCTTCCCGCCGCGCTCGCCGAAGAGCGCCGTGCCGACGCGCACGAGCGTCGCGCCCTCCTCGACCGCCAACTCGAAGTCGTGTGTCATGCCCATTGAGAGTTCGCCCGAGCCTTCCGTGAACGCGCCGGAAGCTCGCAGCTCGTCGCGAAGCTCTCGCAGACGCCGGAAGTAAGGGCGCACGAGTTCCGCGTCCTCGTAGAACGGCGGCAGCGTCATGAGACCTTTGAAGCGAAGGCGCGTGCAAGCCTTCAACATCTCTACGAGCGCGGGCAACTCTTCCTCTCTCGCGCCGCCTTTCGTCTCCTCGCGCGCGAGGTCAACCTGCACGAGCACGTCGAGCCGCTCGCGCCCGTCCTCTATGCAATGGCGTTCGAGCCTCTCCGCGAGCGCGGGCGAGTCAACCGAATGAATCAGGTCGAAGAGACGCGCGGCGCGCCGGGCCTTGTTCGCCTGCAAGCGCCCTATGAGGTGCCAGCGCACGCCCCGTGCCTCGCGCGCCAACTCCTCAATCTTCCCCTCCGCCTCCTGCACGCGGTTCTCGCCGAACTCGCGCAGGCCCGCGCCGACGGCCTCGCGCACGAGCGCGAAAGGATGTGTCTTCGTCACTGCGACCAGAGTCACTTCGCGCGGGTCGCGCCCCGCACGCGCGGCGGCCGTGTCGATACGCTTGAGCAACGCATCGGCGCGCGCGCGTAAAGGGGACGGCTCTGTCAACGCTTCGGCGCTCATTATTGTGATTCCATTGCGAACGAACCCGACTATAACAAGCGCGCTCGGGCGTCCGCAACCGGCCGTCCCGGCGTGCGTTTGGCCTTCATGCGTATGCGTGTCTTACTTCCGTAACACGATACCGTTCGTCTCGGCACGGTTTCGTATGGGTGTGTCTCTAAGCCTTTGATATGCAGTCTATTTAGCGCGCTGAAACGGCGTCGGCCCTCTGTGGCATGGCTCTTGTTAAGTGACAAAGCGGGGATGGTTGGTTAACGACGAGAAGTTACGAATAAGTTTTTTTCACTCAGGAGGGTAATGATGGCGAAACGGACTGGATTCTTGGCGAAGACGCTGATGTCGGCGATGGCTCTCTTTGTGCTCGTGCCCGCGGTCAGCGCGCAGGACAACGGCCGATGGCGCAGAGATCAGAATCGGCAGCGGCAGGAGGAGCAGCGTCGCAGGCAGGAGGAGTGGCGTCGAAGGCAGCAGTCGCAACGCAACGTTGACCCGCGCGACCGCGACGGCGACGGCGACTACGACCAGCGTGACGCATACATCATCCAGCAGCAGCAGCGCAACGGCGGTTACGGCACCTACGGTAATAACCGCACCTACGGCAACAACGGCGGGTACAGCCGACGCGGCTACGGTTACGGCGGCGGCAGCTACTCGCAGTCGCAGCAGACGGCCTTGAACGCGGGCTACAACGAGGGCGTCAAGGAAGGCCGTAACGACCGCAACCGTGGCGGCTACCGCAACGTGAACGACTTCAGCGCGTACCGCAACGCGTCGAAGGACTACAACTCGCGCTACGGCGACCGCTACGAGTACCAGATGTACTTCCGCCGCGGCTTCGAGAACGGCTACAACGACGGCCTCAACGGCTACTAAGCCGCGCGAGGGTCTGACCGAGGCCGCCTTTCAACAATCTTTCGGGCGGCCCGCACTTACGAGCAAGGGGGGAAAAGGCGGCACGGACGTTAAGTTCGTGCCGCCTTTATTCGTGAACGTGGAGCCCGCTTGACACCCTCTCAAACGCGCCCGTAATATCTCACACGCGCACGCGGATGTGGCGGAATTGGTAGACGCGCTAGCCTCAGGAGCTAGTGGCCGCAAGGTCGTGATGGTTCGAGTCCATTCATCCGCATAATCAACTAGAACTTACGGGTACTCCTAGCTTCATCAGTGGGCTGAAAAGTTCACTAACCTAAGGAGTCCTGTATGCAAGACACCTACAACCTGTTCCCTGATTGAGTTAGATAGAAGTCAATGATTATTTATTGGGTTTTGGCGGTTACCACAAATTCATCAAGAACTATAATAACTCGTTATTCTTTCCATTTCCTCGTTAAGTTCTTCTACTCCTGAGACTGTGAGTGTCAGAGTGAAGTTCAATACGCGCGGCGGTTCGCCAGGCCCCGGTAAATTATTAAGGGCCTCCTCTATTTCTCTTAAAATGCGGGCGCTAAACTCCTCTATTTCCTGAATTATATTGTTAGTTAGTCCTCCGACCAATCGGACAATATCTTTAAGTTCACCATCACTTACATCTGTACGATTACATTCGATTCCCCATTCAATCGCATGGCGGTATGTCTCAGCCAATCTATGAGCTGAGTAAACCAGACCTTCGGGATCAGCAGGCACTCCAGCAGGAGCATAGGCATCTTTGAACGCCATATTAATAATCAGCTCAGAGCCGTCGACTAACCGTCTGGCTTCGGCTATCTTTCGTCTCGTCCAGTTCATAACTTCAATGGGGCCAAATAAGAACTCCCCTTTACCGAGTGCTAATCCATACTTTAAATCAAGCCGGTGTCTTTTGAGCCGTTCAATCTCCTGAGCCAATACGTGACCGAAAAGACGGAATTCCCAAGCCTTGGGTTGTTCGATTACAAGCTTGAGGGGTATGCCCTGAAGTTGTGCTAAAGATTCTGGTAGGCCGAGAGTCTTAACGCGCATTTGAAGGCTCAAGGTGCTCATGAAGAGGTAGGCTAGTTGTTTACGAAGTGTATCGGTGATTTCTTGTGCAAGTTCAAAGGGGAAAACCCAAATCCCCTCGACATCCATTAATGAGGTGACAAATTCAAACAACTTCGGAGAGTCAACTACATTATGAAAGTTGCCTTCTGGGTTATCTCGCCAAACAGGTAGGATATTAAGGACGTTTTTCTGAACAAAAACATAAATGGGTATGCCCTTTGCTCTCGCCCGCAAGTATTCCATATTAGTAACGGATTTTTCCTGCTCGAACGGCTTGCCATACCTACCTCCAACAATAAGAAGAAAAATATCTGCGTTTTCATCCACTACTCTCAGACAGTTTTCGACAGCGTTAACGTCGGGGTGAACGGGAAAGGTATCGTATTCGGAAAGAATTGGCTGAAGTCCAAGTAACTCAATAAAACTTTTGAGGTCTGCCCGCACCTGTCTCAGATCATAACAAGTAGAGCTTACAAACATTGCCGGGTTATTTCCTATTGGCATCGTTGAGTCTCCCTATTAGTTGTAATAGCCCAACTGTCGCCACTCTTGGACTGTTTCGTAGGCATCGTTCTGTGAAATCCGCTTACCATTGAACATCACATAAACGAAGTGCATGTAACTGCCAAAATCGGAACTGCGGGCGCTAACTCGAACGATTACCAAATTAGATCTTGTGTTTTTTGGCTGGCAGCTTCTCCGGCAAGTCCAATTCATCGTCAATCAACACGTCCGTAGAAATTCCTACCAGCCGCGCGTACTTCAACAGAACGGGCAATGGCGGCTCGCTTGTTCCCACCTCATAAGCGGATACGGTAGTCCTGTTAAGATGGTCGAGTTCCAACTGCCTCAGCATCTCTCCCTGAGATAATCCAAGGGCAATTCTAATCTGTACAAGCTTCTCCGGCAGACGCGCCGGTTTGGGGCGTGGAGTCCTAGCCATCAGGAGTTTCCTCCCGACAGCTTGCCTTTAGCCAGAAATGTGGCTACAATGCGTCTGCTCAACCGAGTCGCCGTGAGTAGGAACCTTCCATGCTCAACGGCGATGCTCATCTCTCTGAGATTGAGGGTGAGCTACGCATCCGACCGTTGCCTTATCAAAGACTAGAACGCGCGGAATATATCACAGGAGGTGTGTGATGGGGATTCTTGTTTCCGGTTAGCGTTGGCACGCCTTTGGGCAGAGGTTGTGCCGCACCGCCGCCTCACCGTGGCGGGAGGGGGGTCGCCGAAGAGGGCACGGCGGCTCCCTTTTTCTGTGTGCGGCGGACGTGTGAGGAAGGGCGCGAAGGATTCAAACTCCCTCGCGCCCTTCGTGTGTGGGTTAGGGTTTATCGCCCGAGCATGGCCGGGGCGGTCGGGGTCTACTTGTCAGGGGTTTGGGGCGTCGGCGGCGCGGGTTTGTTGTTGCGGCGCGTGGCGCGCTCTGTGCGTTTGGCGCTGAGCCATGCGGCGAGCAGCGCGGGGTTGTCGTGGAGTTTGTTGCGAACGATGGGGTCTAACTGGCGTAGGGCGTCGAGGCCGCGCCCGACGGCCCCATCAATCGAGGCGGCGGCAGTGATGCTCTCCTCCTTGCCCGTGTTCTGGCCTGTGAGCGCCGCCTGGTATGCGGCGATGTCGGCCTCCAAGTCCTCTAAGACGTGCTCAGGCACTTCGCGCCGCAGGAACTCGGCCTTGAGCGGTAGGGCCGCGGTCAGTGCGGAGCGCGCAGTGTTGAGCAACTCCTGCCCGTCCTGCTTGTGCGGGACGGGGAACTTCTCTTCGAGGCCGGGCATGGCGTAGGCCATCGAGCGCGCAGTCCGGCGCAGAATCCCGAGCCCTTCCAGTATCGCTTCGCGCGCCGAAGCCTTGCCCGCCGTGCCCTGCCGGGCCTTGCCGCGCCCCGTGGACTCTGCGGCGGCGTGCCCTTCCAACTCTTCCACGACGGCGGCGACGGCGGCGAAAAGCTCGCGCGCCAGCGAACCCGCCGCGAAGAGTCCGGCGTGCGCGGCGTCGAAGTCGCGCACGCGTTTGAACGTGTCGAGCGTCCGTTTCTCCTGGTCGTTCATGTGAGTGTTCTCCGAAAGAAAGGTGTTGATGAGGTGAGGGTGTTGCGGGGCAACCCTTGTACCTGCCCCTGCTCGTCCTTCAAACGGCGGGAAGAGTTCTCACGCCAGTATGACGGTTAGAGATGCGGAAGAATGGGACTCGGCCGACGCCCGAACCGTTTCAAGCGCGCACGGTATAGTCACGGACGCCGTCGAAATCGACTTTATCAGGCCCAAGCTTACCACCAACGCGCCCGAAATGGACTCACAAACTACTTGAGCCGTCCGGCGCGTCGGACGGACTCATTTTGCATCCGCCGGGATGGACTCGACACACGCCGAAGTCATCTCTACACCCGCCGGGGCCGATTTTTCTTTAGCGGAATGGATTTCGCACACGCCGGAATGCACTCCACACGCGCCGGGGCCGTCTCGACACGCGGCAATACTATATTGGCTCACCTCTTAGTGCTGTAACTTATCGCCCTGTACGGTTCCGTCTATTGTCGCCGCCGAGGATCTGATACATTCCGTGATGTTCCCCAAAGGAACCAGGCGGAATTAGGTTAGTGAATAGAGACCGGCCTTCCCTCGCTGGTCAGGACAGCTTCGCGGCCTGTTCCGCTTTAATCGTCCGTCGTCCGTACCCCTCGCCTGTAACTGTGGTCACATCCATTCGGCTCCTGCCGGACATACCCGCGCATATTTTCTATTCCAGAGTTAAACGGAGGTGTGCGCCTTGCCCCCGACAGCGAAGCGCGTCCTGTGCGTAGACGGTAACAACGATACCTGCGAGATACTGACGACGCTGCTCGGCGTCGAGGGCTACGAGACGCGGACGGCGGGCGGGGCGGGGGCGGCGCTGATGCTGGCCTCGGCCGAGCAGTTCGACCTCATCATCATTACCACGCCTTTACCCGACGGGGAGGGGCTTGGGCTGTGTGGGCTGCTGCGCGCACGCGCCCCCGGCGCGGCCATCCTCATCTACTCCCTCCACCCCTACGAGCCGACGCGCGCCGAGGCGCTGGCGGCGGGCGCGCATGAATATCTATTCAACAACGGCGACACGGAAAAATTCATGGCGGTCGTGCGCCGCCTGACTCCCGACCGGGTGCTTAGCTCACTCCCTTACTAACTCTTCCCCCTGTTATTTTGGGCTACCATTTACCGGCCTTACGACAGGAGGTGAGCCAACTATATTATTGCCTTTATAGCGATATGCAGTTGGATGCGACGACCACGACAGAACCGCGAGCGGTAGCGAGCGGGTATAGGTTTCGACAGGCGGGCTTTCGGCGTAACTCGCTACCCGCTCGCTATCGCTCGCGGTTCTGTTTGGCCGCCCGAGGCGTTGGTCGCATCCATTCGCTAATCGCTGTAATTGCCTTTCAGTTCACAGCCTCCGAGGTGGCGTCGGGCGCGGGTGAGCCGTTGGCGTCTACGAGCATGATGATGAGTTCCTGTTCGTCTGCGAGGCTTGAGTTGATGAGCGTCTGGACGCGGTAGCGGCCGGGCGCGGGGAATTCGACGTTGAAGAAGAAGCTTATGTTGTTGGCGACGCCGCCCGGCGCTACGTCGAAGGGCGTGGGCTCCGCGAGCACTATCGGCTGCCGACGGTCGGGCGCGAGTATACGCACTTCGGACGTGTGCGAGCCTTCGCCGCGCCACTGGCTGACGACGGCGAACTTCATCAGCGTGACCGGAAAGCGCTGCACGGCGACCTGATGAAAGACGCCCATCAGGGAGAGCTTGTTGCCCACCTCAAGGCGAACGTCGTCGCAGAAGAGTGTGTAGACGAGTTGAAGGCTGTCGGAGCCGCCACGTGTTCTCATTTCCATCTCAATAAACTCCCGATATAAGTCGCCGCTCCGCGCGGCAGTAAGTAGTATCCCTCGCCAGAAGTGGCGCGTCAGCCCAACAACTCTTTCAATTGAGCCTCGTCAATGACGTTGAGCTTGAGCGCCCGCGCCTTTTCGAGCTTCGAGCCCGCCTCCTCGCCCGCGACGACGTAGTCCGTCTTCTTGCTCACGGTCGAGGTCACGCGCCCGCCGCGCGCCTCGATGAGCGCACGCGCCTCGTCGCGCGTTAAGGTCTCAAGCCTTCCCGTCAGAACGAACTGCTTGCCCGCGAAGGTCTCGTCCCGCTCGGCCGACGACGCGCCGCCCGCAAGCTCCGTGCGAACGCCCGCCGCGCGCAGGCGTTCGCAAAGCTCCTTGTTGCCCTCGTCTCCGAACCAGTCGCGCACGGACTCGGCGACGGTCAGACCTATCTCGTGTATGTCGTCAATCTCCTCGACCGTCGCCTTCGATAGACGTTCGAGCGAGCGGAAGTGTCGCGCGAGCAGCGCGCCCGTGCGCTCGCCGACGTGCCGTATGCCGAGGCCGTAGACTAGCTGCGGAAGGTCGCGCGTCTTGCTCGCCTCGATCTGCGCGAGAAGGTTCGATGCGGACTTCTCCGCCCTGCGCTCCAACGCCGCCACCTCTTCGAGCTTCAGCGCGTAAAGGTCTGCAACGTCGCGCACCATCCCCTTTCGCACGAACTGTTCGGCGAGCGCGTCGCCCAAGCCCTCGATCCTCATCGCGCGGCGCGAAGCGAAGTGCAGAAGCCTTCCCTTCAACTGCGCCGTGCAGTCGGCCGCGACGCAGCGCGATACGACCTCGCCCTCCGGCCTTGAGACGACGCCGCCGCACACGGGGCACTTCTTCGGAAACGGAAAGGGCTTCTCCGCGCCCGTACGCCTCGACTCGACGACGCTCAAGACCTTCGGGATTATCTCGCCGCTCTTCTCTATGTTGACCCAGTCGCCTATCTTCACGCCCAGACGCTCTATCTCGTCCTCGTTATGGAGCGTCGCGCGCGCGACGACCGTGCCCGCGAGCTGCACGGGCCTAAGCATCGCGACGGGCGTGAGCGCGCCCGTGCGGCCCACCTGCACGACGATCTCCTCGACCTGCGTCGTCGCCTGACGCGCGGGATACTTGTACGCGATGGCCCATCGCGGTGCCTTCGTCGTCGCGCCGAACTCGTCCTGCAAAGCCTTGGAGTTGACCTTCACGACGACGCCGTCAATCTCGTACTCAAGCCCGTCGCGCTTCGCCTCCATCTCGTTGCAGAAGGCTATGACTTCGTCAATCGTCTCGCACTTCGCGCGGTGCCGATTGACCGCGAAGCCCGCCGATTCGAGCCAGTCGAGCGCCTCCCAGTGCGTCGCGAAAGGCTTTCGCTCGCCGCGCAGCACGTCGTACGCGAAGAGGTCCAGGCGGCGGCGTGCGACGACCTTCGGGTCGAGTTGTCGAATGGTTCCGGCGGCGGCGTTGCGCGGGTTTGCGAACTTCGCCTCGTCCGCCTCTTCGCGCTCGGCGTTGATTCGCTCGAAAGCCTTCCGCGAGAGATAAGCCTCGCCGCGCACCTCCACCTCGCCGCTCTCCGAGACCTTCAGGCGCAGAGGGATGCTGCGAATCGTACGCACGTTTGCCGTCACGTCCTCGCCGACGCGGCCGTCGCCGCGCGTCACGCCGCGCGCGAGCACGCCCTCTTCGTAATGGAGCGAGATCGAAAGCCCGTCAATCTTAAGCTCCGCGACGTACTCGAAGGCGCGGCCGTCCGCGAGCTTGCGGCAGCGCTCGTCGAAGGCGCGCAGGTCTTCGATGTTGTAGCTGTTGTCGAGCGAGAGCATCGGGCGGCGATGCACGTACTCGTCGAAGCCTTCGGCGGGGCGGCCTCCGACGCGCAGGGTCGGGCTGTCGGGCGTACGGTACTCCGGGTGCTCCTCTTCGAGCGCGCGCAGGCGCTCGACCAGAGCGTCGTACTCCACGTCCGAAATCTCCGGCCGGTCGTGTACGTAGTAAAGCTCCTCGTGCCGGAGAATCTCCGCACGCAGCTTGACGATTCCACTTTCGATGCTCTTCGCGCCGACGGGCAATTTAGCTTTCACCTGAGCGGATTGTTCTGGAGTAAGTCCGCCGCCCATCATACGTTCGCGCTGGCGCGCGGCGCAACGAGGGGACTTTAGCGCCAGTCGGGCGGGGCCTGCGGCGGCACGTACTCTTCCAACTCGGGCCGACCGCCCGCGTCCTTCAAATTCCTGAGCCCCTCGGGCGGGAGGTGTCGCTTGAGGAGTCTTCGGAAGGTCGCCTCCTGCGCGGCGGAGGTGAAGGACTTCTTGGGGATGACGGTCATCTGTATCGTCCCGCGTAGAAGCGCGTAGACCCTGTCGGTCTCGACGACGCGCGAGTAGTATCTCCAACTCATGCGCGAGGCCGCGTCGGGCGCGCCGATGAGAATCCCCTCGTCCGAGAATTCAATCTCGAACCCCTGACTCCCCAACGTCGGGTCGTGCAGGAAGCGTTTTCTCGGGCCCGAGAAGAAGAGCGCGGACGTGTAAGTCAAGAGAACCATCAGCGCCGGGACGAGAGAGACCAACACGCCGACGTGCATAAAGGTGAGCCAGATGAAGATGTACGCGGGAATCAAGAGCGTCCCCGCAAGAATCTTGAACGTGCCGTAGTCGCGCAGATAGAACGCGCGCACGGCCGCAAGGTAATCCTTAACGTCCTGCCTGACCTGAAGCTTCACACTCTCCGACATAGAACTTTTTTCGACATAAATGTTGCACTCGGTTCAAATCAAGGAAGCATTAAGTGCGACCTCTTATCATCCAAGCCGAAGGTGTGAATCGCCACCGAGTGCTTTCGTAGTAACGATTCAATCACGCCGATGGTGCAGTTGCCGACGCGCAGCCAGATGAATTTTGGAGGATGCCCGTAGAGGAGACTGCGTTGTTGGAAGTCCCAATCCTTCGAGACGATAGTGAATCCGTGCGGCTTCGCGTACTCCCAGATTTCCGCGTCGTCGGCGTCGCGCAATCCCACTTCCCTAACGTGAAGGCTGTCGGGGTAGATGTCCGCGAGCCGCCGCACGAGGCGCGGTGAGACGTTCTGGTCAAACAGCAGCTTCATACATCGGCAGTGTTGCCAGCCTGCGCTCGCGGTCGGCGGCGAAGGCAAGACACGCCTTTATGTCTTCGGCGGTCAGGTCTGGGAAGTCGGCGAGAATCTCCCCCTCCGTCATACCGCTCGCGAGATACTCCAGAACGTCCGTGACCGTCATGCGCGTCCCGCGGATGCAGGGCTTGCCGCTGCGCTTGCCGGGCTCGATGGTGATGATCTTGCGGTAGTCCATGCCTTGATGATAGCAGATAGCGCGCGGCGTTCAACCCTCACCTTTCGATGCGGGCGATGCTCTCCTGTGTGCCCTCGGTCGAGTTCTCTTCCAAGTCCGCGAGGCTGTGGATGATGCGGCCGAAGTATTTGACGCCGCGTATGAAGTCGTCGAGGCGTATGTTCTCGTCGGGGCCGTGTGGGTTCGAGCCGAAGTAGCTGACGCCGAAGGAGACGACGGGCATCGGCGGCTGGTTCGCGCCGCAGACCGCGCCGACGGGGCCGCTCGCGGGGTCAATCGGGTAGACGACGGGCGCGCTGCCGTAGACCTCTTCAGCGCTCGCGATGGCCGCGCGCGCGACCATCGAGCCGGGCGAAGACTTGGCGTAGGGCGCGGAGCCTAGTTCGATAATCTCTATGTCTTGGAAGTCGCGCGTGTCGAGGTGCTGTCGGAGAAGACGCACGACAAGCTCGGGCGTGAGGTCTGGCACGAGCCGGAAGTCGAGGCGGGCGGTCGCAGCGCCCGGAAGGATAGTCTTCGCGCCCGCCTCCGTGTGGCCCGTGCGTATGCCGCAGATGGTGCAGGTCGGGCCGAATATCAACTCCTTCGCGAGCGTGCGCCCCGTCATCCCGTGAATCCAGTTGCTTATACGGAACTCTTTTCGCAGGCCCGCCTCGTCCAGTTCGACCGTCTTCAACATCTGCCTGTCTTCGGTCGTTATCGGCGCGACGTGCGAGGAGAAGCCGTCGATGGTTATGACGCCCTTCGGAGACATCACGGTCGAGAGCGCCTGCACGAGACGCCAGGCGGGGTTGGGCACGATGCCGCCCCACTTCGAGTGAAGGTCTGTGCGCGCGCCGTACGCGCGAAGTTCGAGGAAGGCTATGCCCTTGAAGCCGAGGTTGATGACGAGCCGGTCTTTGGTGTCGAGGTAGCCGTCGTCCCAGACGCATCCGTCGGCGCGCAGGAGTTCGGCGTTCTCCTCCGAGAAGCGATATAGACTCGGGCTCGCGAGCCCGTCCTCGCCCTCGACTACGAAGCGAAGGCAGACGGGGAGCTTGCCGAAGGACTTCTGGTAGGCTTCGACGGCGGCGATGCGCGCTACAAGGTCGCCCTTGCTGTTTGAAGCGCCGCGCGCGCGGAGTCTGCCGTCTTCGACGACGGCGGCGAACGGCCCCGTTGACCAGTCGGTCAACTGTCCGACGGGCTGCACGTCGTAATGTCCGTAGACGAGGAAGCAGCGCGGCCCCGCGCCGCACTCGCCGTAGACGATGGGGAAGCCGCTCCCGACCTTGAAGGTGCGCGTGCCCGCGCCCACGCGCTGCAACAACTGCTCGACGCGCTCGGCCACGGCGCGCATGCCCGTGCCGCGCGCCGCCACCGAGGGCATGCGACACAAGTCCTGCAAGCGCTCCGTGAAAGAGCGCGCGTGCCGGTCAACGTATCGGTCGAAGCGTGCGAAGATCATTTCTTTGAGCTGTCAGCACTCAGCATTCAGCTTTCAGCTTTTTATAGTTAGTTATCCGCCGCGGTTGAGAACTCATGGCCCGTTTCACTAACGGGTTTAGCTGAAAGCCGAGAGCTGACCGCTGATTGCTTACTCGTAAAAAAGGTACCGCGGGCGCGCGGCGTCGCGGTCAAAGGCCGCGCAGTAGAGACCGCGCGCGAGTGCGTCGTTGAACTCCGCGCGGACGCGTCGGAGTTCCGCGCGCGCGCGTTCCGTCTCTTCGCGTACGACCGCGCCCCATTCCGGGAGAATCCCGACGGCGGCCTCCGGCTCGCCCAACTCTTCCGGCTGCTCGCCCCGCGCGAGCGCTTCGACGCGCGGCGAGTCCAGTTCCCACTCGGCGACGAGGCGGTCGCTGTCAAGACCCAACGCCTCGCCGAACTTGCCGGTCGCGGCCGAGTAGTCCGTGCCGTAGTAGTTCTCCGCGTAGCTTCGCACGACGACTCCGAGGCGGTTGAGATTGAAGTGCGCGTTGCGCGACTGCATCGGGTCCCAAGTCCAGCGTATGAAGCGCCGCCCCTCGGAGAGCGCACGCGCGCGCTGCGCCCACTTGAGCCGCGAGCCGACGCCGCCGTTCTGGTAGTCGCGCGCGACGGCCATCATGTGCGAGTAGCCTATGACTTCCGCACGGCCGCGCACGGCGACCTGATTGAGCACGAAGCCGACGAGTCTCTCCGCGGCGAACGCGCCGAGCGTCCAGCCGCCAGCGCTGCGCGCAACGATCATGTGGCGTCGCGGAGACAGTTCGAGGTCGGGCAGCCCGAACGCCTCGCGCTGCAAACGTACGCACGCGTCGAACTCCTCGACCGTCACGCACTCGCGTATCAACACTTCGTCCATCTGCTCCGACGACCTCAGTTTGAAGAAGGAAGTAATAAGTTCAAAGTTACAAGTTCAAAGTTAGAAGGCGCTTCTCCTTAACTTTGAACCTGCAACTTTGAACCTGCAACTTTGAACTTGAGAAGGCAAGCCTTCCTTTCATCCTTCATCCTTTCAAACGACGACCTTTCTGTACCAACTCTCGGGCACGCGCTCGACGCGGCGTGACGCGGCGCGCTCCGAAACGTCGGCCGCGAAGTTGACGAGTTGGAGTCGCCCGCCTTCGCGATAACGCTCGCCCACCGCATCGCGAAGCTCTCGCACGAGCGGACTGATTCCGCAGTCGAGCTTGAAGAGCACGACGCGCCCCGAGTCGCCGTGCTTCAGAAGCCACGCGACCTTACGCATCGTGACGAGCCCGCACTCGCCCCAGAAGAGGAATCGCGCGCCCGCACGCGGCCCGGACTCGTCGCCAACGTTCGGCGCGACGAGGTCTGGCTTATAGCGCAGGCCGACCGACAGTTCAATCTCTAAGCCCGGATACTCTCCGACGTACATCGCGAAGCCGAGCGCCTTGAGCAGAACGTGCCCGTACGTCTCGCCGGGCCTCTGCCATAGGCGCATGCGCCTGCCCGCCAGCTCGAAGTCGTGAAGCATCCGCGAAAGCCCCGGCGGGTAGCCGCTAAAGACGCAGCACTCCGACTTCCTCCCCCACCGCGTCGCCGCTATAACCGGGAAATTTGATTCTATCGTGTCGCCCGCCGCCCTGTCACCTGCGACGACTTTTACGCGCGCGACGCGGAGATGTTGGGAGCGTCGCCTTGAGGGCGAGCCGGGAGAGGTGAGAGCGCGTCAACGCCTCGCGCCCTGAGCGCGCCGCACGCGGAGAGGGGCCGCACGTCAGTCGGCGAACGCGACGCTCAGCTCGCGCAAGGTCGCGGAGTCCGTGGCGTCGGCGCGCGCGGACTCTTCGCGGTTGACGTGGCGGTAGAGTATGTCGCGCTGCTGTGGACGGAAGCCCGCCTCGCGTATGAGGTAGCGGAGCATCTTCTCGTCGGCCGTGTTGTGCGCGCCAGCGGCCGAGACGACGTTCTCCTCAATCATGATCGAGCCCATGTCGTCCGCGCCGAAGCGAAGCGCCACCTGCCCGAGCCTCAAGCCTTGCGTGAGCCAGGACGATTGTATGTGCTCCACGTTGTCGAGGAAGAGGCGCGAGACGGCGAGCATGCGAAGGTAGTCGAGGCCCGTCGGCTCGTCCTTTATGCGTCGGCCGAGCGCGGTGTTCTCGCGCTGGAACGTCCAGGGGATGAAGGCCGTGAAGCCGCCGGTCTCGTCCTGTAGGTCGCGTATGCGCTGAAGGTGTCTGACCTGATGGGCGGTCAAGTCGCCGATGCCGAACATCATCGTCGCCGTCGAGCGCAGGCCGACTCTGTGTGTTGCGCGCATGACGGCGAGCCACTCGTCGGTCGTGCACTTCGTGGAGACGCGCTTGCGCACCTCGTCATCGAGAATCTCGCCGCCGCCGCCCGGCATGCTGTAGAGCCCCGCCTCCTTCAGACGCCGCATGATCTCCTCGTAGTCGAGCCCCGAGATGAGATGTATGTTGTGAATCTCGGGCGGCGAGAAGCAGTGAAGCTGAAAATCAGGATAGCGCGCGTGCAGATTACGCAGGAGGTCTTCGTACCACTCTATCTGGAAGTCGGGATGCAGCCCGCCCTGCATCAGCACGCCCGTACCGCCGAGCGCGATGGTCTCGTCAATCCTCTCGCATATCTGTTCGAGCGTCTGGACGTATGTGTCGGGCTTGCCCGGCCGACGGTAGAAGGCGCAGAAGGTGCAGACGACGTTGCAGACGTTCGTGTAGTTTACGTTCCGGTCGATGATGTACGTGACGACTTCGGAAGGGTGCTTGCGACTCCGTATCTCGTCGGCGGCCGCGCCCATGCGCGCGATGTCGTAGGACTCTAAGAGAGCCGCGCACTCCTCGGCCGTCATGCGGCCACCCGCGAGCACGTGTTCGAGAATCAGTTGAATGTCCGTCATATTCGTTTAAATCGCAAATTTCAAATTTGAAGCTTCAAATCCGCATTCTGCCACTACGCCGCACGCGCCTTTAGAAGGAGCATGACGGCCGACATGCCTCAGGCTTGTACTTATGCACCATCCGTGCCGAGGAACTTCAAAGGCCGAAGCTCGCGCGTGACGCCGTGCTTGTGCGCGAGTCGGAAGAAGAGTTCGAGCCCGGCGCTCATCTCTTCGTCAAGCTCGAAGCAGATGTTTCGGGTAAGGTAGCTGACCAGCTCGGCGTGTGGCCGCCCGAGTTCGCGCGCGTACTCGGCCGCTATCTCCTCGACACTCGCCAGCCCCTCGTCGCGCGCCGCGGCGAAGTCAACGCGCCCGACGCGCGACGCGTCGGACTCGTGCGCCATCCACATCGCGAAGACGAAGCCGAGCCCCGTGAACTCACGCCAGAGCGCGGCCATGTCGTAGACGCGCAGTCCCTCGCGCCGGAATGTCATGGCCGGATCGCCTATGACGAGCGCCGCGTCGTGTTCGCGCAGCATGTCCGCCAACTCCGGCACGAACGGTTCGAGCCGAGGCGCGCGCCCCATGAACTCACGGAAGATGACCTCGACGAGCGCGGCCGACGTGCGCGACTCTGTGCTGAGCGCGACCGACTCCACCTCTTCGAGCCGCGCGCCGCGCGTGACAAGCACGACCGAGTTAACCTCGCGCTTCGCGCCGACGCAGACGCCCGGAACGACCGAAGCCTCCGGCAGACGTTGATACTCGATGACGGGCACGAGCGCGGCCTCGACCTGCCCGCGCGCGAGCATGTCCGCGCAGCGCGCGGGCGCTTTGTCCGTCAGAAGCTCGACCTCGCCCCGGCGCGCCCCGCGCGCGAAGCTCCAGATGAGCGGCGCGGTGTTCAAATAGCTCGACGCGGCCACGCGCGGGGCCGCACCCGCCTCGCGCTCTCCGCCCGACCCTTCACTCACTCTTCTCATCCCGACTCGTACACTTTCGCACTCACACGGATGCTAACCCACGCCGCCGCACCCCGCAAGAAGCACGCTCTTTCTTCGACCCTCGTTGACAGCCTTCCAGACGCGCCAGTACCATTCGCGCAGTCATAAGTTGCAAGTTCCAAGTCGCAAGTTCAAAGTTAGAAGGCGCGTTGTCTTAAACTTTGAACTTGCGACTTGGAACTTGCAACTCTGTCCTTATCACCCATGCGCATATACGACATCAGCGTGCCGATAACTCCGGGCGAGACGCCCGTCTTTCCGGGCGACCCCGGCATCGAGGTCTCTTCGTTCCTCGCAATCTCTCGCGGCGACGCTGCCAACGTCACGGCGCTCAACTTCGGCGCGCACACGGGCACGCACGTTGACGCACCCGCGCACTTCATAGAGGGCGCGCCCGGACTTCCGCACCTCCCGCTCGAAGCCTTCGCGGGCGAGGCGCGCGTCGTAGAGATTGACGCGGACGCGCGCGCGGTCGAAGAGCGACACGTCACAGACGAAACAATCAAGGGCGCGACGCGCGTCATCTTCAAGACGCGAAACTCCTCCTTCTGGGCTGACCCGCGCGGTCGCTTCCGCGAAGACTTCACGTACATCAGCCCCGAGGCCGCGCGCGCGCTCGTCTCACGCGGCGTGCGGCTCGTCGGTATAGACTACCTCTCCGTCGAGCGGTTCGGCTCCGAAGGCTTCGAGACGCACATAACACTTCTGTCGAACGGCGTCGTCATCGTCGAGGGGTTAGACCTCCGCGCGGTCGAGCCCGGACTCTACGAGTTAGTCTGCCTGCCTCTAAAGATTGCCGCCGGGAGCGGCGACGGCGCGCCCGCGCGCGCAATCCTTCGCACGCTCGATTGAGCCTGAATCTTGAACACATCGCGCGCGGCCGTGCGTTTAAGCCGCGCCATTGAGCCACCGAGGTGAATCATGCTTGAGAAGGTCAACCTGTCCGACAAGTTCCGCCTCTTCGATGAGCATTGGAGCCCACGGATCGCGGGCGAAGTCAACGACTCCTACGTCAAGCTCGTGAAGTTTCAGGGCGACTTCGTCTGGCACAAGCACGACGAGGAGGACGAGATGTTCCTCGTCGTAAAGGGCGCAATCACGATACGCCTGCGCGACGGCGACGTGCGTTTGGAAGAGGGCGAGTTCGTCGTAATCCCGCGCGGCGTCGAGCACATGCCCGTCGCGGAGGAGGAGGCGCACGTTCTACTCTTCGAGCCGAAGACCGTCCTCAACACGGGCGACGTGCGTAACGAGAGGACGCGCGAAGTCCTCGGCCGTGTTTGAAAGAACGTAGACAAAACTCCGCGACGCCCTGCGACGTATCACCAACCGAAGGCCGAGTCTAAAACTTATGACGAACGACAAAGACAGACAGAAGGGCGCGCAGCCGTCCGAGATTAACGCGGACGTTAACTCGCCCGGCTATCGCGAGCGCGTCTTCGAGATAGTCAGGCGAATACCCACGGGCCGTGTGATGACCTACGGGCAGCTCGCCGAGATACTCGGCGAGGGCTACACGCCTCGTACGGTCGGCTTCGTAATGCACTCGGCCGACGAGACTGTGCCGTGGCAGCGCGTCATCAACTCGCAGGGCGCTTGCTCGACGGGGCGCGTCATCGTCCCCCCAGACCTACAGCAACGGATGCTCGTCTCAGAGGGCGTCGTCTTTAACGAGAAGGGACGTTGCGACCTCGCGCGCTACCGCTGGACGCCCGAAGAGTACGCGACCGAGGATACGGACGGCGACGCAGAACAGCCTAGCCTCTTCGGAGACTGAAGCTACTCAGGCTTTCGACTTAAACCTGCGACCTACTCTTTCGACAAACGAGGCGGTCTTCCCCTTCCGAGGAGCAGAGAGATGAGTGATCAGCAGCAGCAGCTACAGGCGCGCGCGCCCTACTCTATAAGCGAGCCGCGCTTCTCCGTCTCGCCGCAGATGGTGACGACGGCCTTCGAGCTTCCGGGATTCCGCGTCCGCCAGAACCTCGGCGTCGTGCGCGGCATCGTCGTGCGCTCGCGAAACCTGTTCGTCAACATCGGCGCGATCTTCAACTCGATGGTCGGCGGCAACATCACCGCCTGGACGAATCTCTGCGAGACGACCCGCCGCGACGCCTTCGACATAATGGTTCAGCACGCGACCGAGCTTGGCGCGAACGCCATCATCGGCGCGCGCTACGACGCGACCGAGATCGCGCAGGGCGCGACCGAAGTCCTCGCATACGGCACGGCGGTCATAGTCGAGCCCACGGACGGCGCGGGGATTTACGGCTCGTGAGCGCATCGGAGATTCCCGCCGAGGAGGTCGAGCGCCTGCGCGAAGTCTTCTCGCGTGTGCCCTTCGCGCGTCTGCTCGGACTTGAGTTCGTCGGGGCCGAACGCGGCTCGGCCGCCTTCGCCCTCGACGCGCGCGAAGACCTCATGCGCATGGGCGGCATACTCCACGGCGGCGCGGTCTTCTCCCTTCTAGACACGGCCGCGGCCTGCGCCGTCCACACACTCCTCGGGCCCGGCGACCGCACCGTCACGGTCGATCTGACGGTTCACTTCCTGCGCCCGTTCGGCTCGGGCCGCCTCCATGCGCGCGCGAGAGTCCTGCGCACGGGCCGCCGAATCGCCTTCATTTCTGTCGAGGCGACCGACCCAACCGGCGTTCTTATCGCAACGGCTACAACCACTTACGCTATACAGCGAGCGGCCGACGCGCCCGTCCGTCCCTGAGCCTGCTTCAACCCCCTGCCGCAAAATTTGCTCAAAAAATTCAGGCGGAGGTTTATGTTAAATTTACGTGGACAACTTGGTTTTCTTATGACAAAATGTGTTTGCCACTCTGGGCAGAGCCTCCGTCGGCTAAGCCCCCTTAACGCCTCCTTTTAACCCGTCCTTTTTTCAGGCTGCGACTTCAATGCTCACGCTCTACAGCGCACTCCTCGCACAGCACCCGCGACAGCTTATACCTGTCCGCTGCGCTGAGCCTACGATTGTGCAGCTTCACAGATACTTCGAGGATGTGGTTCTTGAGAACAACCTCGCGGCGCTCGTCGTCGAGAGCCTTCTGCCCGAGTCGCAACGCTCGATGCGCGACATCGCGCGGGCACGCGAGGTCGGGCAGTCCGCGCACCGAGCCTTCTTCTTCGTCTCTTCGGACGACGCGATGAACACGGCCAAGCTTGCCGACGAGGGGTCGGAGCGAAGGCCCGTGCTGATGCCGAAGTCTTCGCAGGATGGCGTCGAGGAGCGCTTCGTCGTCATCGCCGACGCGCGCTTCTCCGCGCTGCTCGCATCCGTGCGAAGGCCCAAGGACGAGGATACGGACGCGGCGGGCGACGAAGTGATCTGGTCTTTTGAGCCGGACATCGTCTACTCGGCGCTCGAATACCTGATGGCGCGCGTCACGGCGGAGCTGCCCGAGCAGTCGCCGCTCTTCTCGAAGGCCGTGCGGACGTGCGTGCCGAAGACGACCTCGCTGCAACTCACCGTCTCCGTGACGACGAAGCTCGCGCGTCTGCTTCAGGAGCAGGCCGTCCGCGAGTTGGCGGTCAACCGAATTTCGACGGCCATCAGAAGCTCGCTTGAGCTGCCGAGCGTCTTACAGACGACGGTCAACGAAGTGGGGCGCGCGCTCGGCGCGAAGTACGGCGCTCTGAGCGTCGAGGGCGAACACGGGCAGCCATCGCTCGTCACATGCTACTTCCGCGACGGCGAGGCCGACGATGCCGCGCGCGAAGAGTTGATGAGCGACATCGAAGCCTACGGCGTACGCCTGCGTGGGCGTATGAAGACGTACGTGCACGACGGAGGCACGGGCGCTGTCGGCGCGGACGAGCGGCCCGTCGCGGCCGTTCCAGTCATCTTCCACGAGCGCACGATGGGCGTGCTGATGGTCACGTCGGATGATTCGGAGCGCATCTGGCAAGACAACGAGATAATGTTGATGATGACGGTGGCCGACCAGATGGCCGTCGCCGTCAACCACGCGCGCCTCTACCTACAGATGCAGCAGCAGGCCCTGACCGACGGGCTCACGGGCTGCTTTAACCGGCGCTTCTTCGAGATTCAACTCGAACGCGACCTGCATCTCGCGACGCGCATGCGCCAGCCCGTCTCGCTCATACTGATTGACATAGACCACTTCAAGCGCGTCAACGACACACACGGCCACGACGCTGGCGACACTGCGCTGCGCATACTCGCGAGCGAGCTTCGCGAAGAGGTTCGCGGCGTGGACACGGCCGCGCGCTACGGCGGCGAGGAGTTCGCAATCATTCTGCCGCAGGCTGGCCCCGAAGGCGCGCTCGCCGTGGCCGAACGTCTGCGCACGCGCATCGAGCGCACGGAAGTCCCCGGCGTCGGCGTCATCACCGCGTCGCTCGGCATCGCCACGTTCCCCCTGCACGCCAGCTCGCGCGACCTGCTCGTGACCGCGGCCGACCGCGCGCTCTATCAGGCGAAGCGGACGGGCCGCAACCGCGTCTGCTCGCCCGCAGACCTCCCGCAGGACGACATGTTCAGCCTCGCCTTCGAGTCAGTCCCTCCGGGCGAAAGCTCCGCCGACTTCGCGAGCGAGCCCGCCGCCGCATCCGCCGCGGAGCCGCAGCAAGAGGCCGCGCAGCCGAACGTCACTCCCTAAACGCACTCATCTGTTACGTCAGAACCGGGAGCGGTAGCGACCGGGTCTCAAGCTACGAAGGGCCACCGCCTGACGAAACTTGAGATCCGGTCGCTACCGCTCCCGGTTCTGACTTCGTGGGCTGCGTTTGCCGTCGCGGGGCGAAATCGCGCATCATAGGCGTCGAGGGTTTCGTAACCAAATACGTTTATGGATGACCTGCGAAAATTCGCGCGCTACTTCGCGCCGTACAAGAAGTCGCTCGCCGTCGGAATCATCTGCATACTGGCGTCTGTCCTGGTGGGGCTGCTCGTGCCGGTCTTCGTCGGGCGCGCGGTGGACGACCTGCGCGCGGGGCCGTCGTGGGGGACGATAACGCGCTCGGCGCTCCTCGTCATCGGCGCGAGCGTCATCAGCGGCGTCTTCCTCTTCCTACAGCGGCGCATACTGATAGGCATGTCGCGCCACGTCGAGTACGACCTGCGACGCGATTTCTACGCGCACATACAGAGCCAGCCGCTCTCCTTCTTCCACGAACACCGTACGGGCGACCTCATGGCGCGCGCCACCAACGACCTCGGGGCCGTGCGACAGCTCGCCGGGCCGATGATCATGTACACGCTTCAGACGATCTTCGTCGTCCTCATCATCCTCCCGATGATGCTGCGCATAAGCGTGCGACTGACTCTCCTGCTCTTCGTGACGATGCCGCTCGTGTCGTTCACGGTGAAATACTTCGGCCAGCAGGTACACGTCCGATTCGAGAAGATTCAGGACTTCTTCTCGCAAATCTCCGCGCGCGCGCAGGAGAGCATCTCGGGCGTGCGGGTCGTGCGCGCGTACGCGCAGGAAGATACGGAGGTCGCGGCGTTCAACCGTCTCAATCAGGAGTATGCCGCGCGCAACCTCGGGCTCGTGCGAATCTCCGCGCTGATGCGCCCGCTGATTCAGTTCGTGATAGGGCTCGGGATGGTCTTGATTGTCTGGTACGGCGGCCTGCTCGCGGTGCGCGGCGAGATAACGCCGGGCCAGTTCGTCGAGTTCACGCTCTTCCTGATGCGCCTCATATGGCCGCTCATCGCGCTCGGCTACGTCGTCAACCTCTACCAGCGCGGCACGGCGAGCCTCAAGCGCATGAACGCTATCTTCGCGACGCGGCCCGCGATTAACGACCGACCGGACGTGCGCGCGCGGCCCCCCGTCCGAGGCCGCATAGAGTTTCGCAACCTGACCTTCTCTTACAACGAGCACACGCCGCCCGTCCTGCGCGACATCAACCTGACGATTGAGGCCGGACAGACGGTCGCGTTCGTCGGCCGCACGGGCTCGGGCAAATCAACGCTCATGAACCTGATTCCGCGCGTCGTCGAAGCGCCGCCCGGCACTGTCCTGCTCGACGGCGTTGACGTGCGCGACTACCCGCTCGCGCAACTGCGTGCGGCCATCGGCTACGTGCCGCAGGAGACCTTTCTTTTCAGCGACACGCTCGACGAGAACATCGCCTTCGGCGTCGAGTCAGGCTGCCGCGCGGACGTTGAATGGGCGGCGGAGATCGCGGGGCTCGCAGACGACGTGCGCGACTTCCCCGCTGGTTTCGACACGCTCGTCGGCGAGCGCGGCATAACTCTCTCGGGCGGGCAGAAGCAGCGCACGGCCATTGCGCGCGCCGTCATGCGCCAGCCGCGCATCTTGATTCTGGACGACGCCCTCTCGTCCGTTGACACCTACACCGAGGAGAAGATTCTCGCGCAACTGCGCGGCGTGATGCGCGAGCGCACGAGCTTAATCGTCTCGCACCGCATCTCGACCGTGCGCGACGCAGACCTTATCTGCGTCCTAGACGAGGGGCGCATAGTCGAGCGCGGCACGCACGAAGAGCTTCTCTCGCACGGCGGCGAGTACGCAGACCTGTACGAGCGCCAACTGCTCGAAGAGGAACTCGCGGCGAGTTAATGTCGACGGAGGAATGTCGGCGATGATGAATAGGCCAGCAGATCAGTCGGAGGCGGAGGCGGAACTCGAACTGAGGCTGCGCACGCTGCGCATTCTGTGGGGCGCGTTCCTGACGACCATCGGCCTGTACGCGCTCATCACCGTCTTTGCACTGCCTTCGAGAGACGCACTCGAAGAGGGCGGAGATAATCCGACGCTGCTCGTGGCGTTCGCCGTCATGGGCTTCATGTCGGTCGCCGCCTCCTTCGTGTTGAAGCGGCACTTCCACGGACATGCTGTCGAGCGCGGCGAGCCCGCGCGGTTTCAGATAGGCTTCATCTTCGCGCTCGCCTTCTGTGAGGCTTCGGCGCTACTCGGTTTGATGGGGCTCTTCATAACGCATAACAGTTACGCCTACGCGCTCCTCGCGCTCGGCGCGCTCGGCCAACTTCTACACTTCCCGCGCCGCGACCAACTCGCCGCCGCATACGAGAAGAGGCTCTGGTAATCACTTAATCGAATGTCTACAGCGGTACAACAGTTTCACGAAGAAGAGGCCATCGGCAGTAAGTTCGACCGGGGGAGCGTCCGTCGTCTGCTCCGGTATCTGAGGCCGTACAAGCGCATGATCGTGCCCGCGCTTCTGCTGACGCTCGGCGTCAACGCCTTGGGTGTCATCGAGCCGAAGTTCTTCCAGTACGCGATTGACTGGTACATCACGCCCGCGATAGACCAACGCAACGCGCTGTCCGCGGGCGAATGGGCGGCGGCCTACTCAAAATACTTCCGCGGCCTCGGCCTGCTCTCGCTCGTCTTCCTCGGCGTGAAGCTCCTGCAACTGCTCGTCTCGTACTTTCAGGCCGTGCTGCTCGAATCGGTCGGCCAACGCGTGATGTACGACCTGCGCGCGGAGCTTTACGAGAAGTTGCAGCGGCAGGAGGTCGCATACTTCGACCGCAACCCCGTCGGCCGCATCATGACGCGGCTCACGTCCGACGTAGACTCCCTGAACGAACTCTTCACCTCGGGCGTCATCGAAGGCTTGGGCGACGTGGTGATGGTCTTCGCCATCATCGCCTTCATGCTCTGGATGGACTGGCGTCTGACGCTCGTCGCGCTCGTCACCGTCCCGCTCCTCTTCGCGGCGACCACATGGTTCCGAAAGCACGCGCGGCGCGGCTACGACCTCATACGCACGAAGCTCGCTCGCATCAACTCTTTTCTACAGGAGCACATCTCGGGCGCGCAGACCGTGCAGATTTTCAATCGCGAGGAGAAGTCGCGCCGACAGTTCCACGACGCGAACGACGACTACCGCCGCGGCAACATCGAGACCATCTTCTACTACGCGGTCTTCTTCCCGCTCGTTGACTTCATAGGCTCGCTCGGCGTCGCGCTCATCATCTGGTACGGCGGCTGGCGCGTCATGCAGAACACGCCCACGCTCGAAGTGCTCTCCATCGGCGCGCTCGTCGCCTTCATACAGTATTCGCAGCGCCTCTTCCAGCCGATACGCGACATCTCGGACAAGTACAACATCTTTCAGGCCGCGCTCGTCGCCTCGCACCGAATATTCCGTACGCTCGACCAGCCCGTCCTCGTCACGACGCCCGAGCACCCGAAGAAACAGGGACGCGCGCGTGGCCGTATAGAGTTTCGCAACGTCTGGTTCGCCTACAAGAATGAGGACTGGGTCTTGAAGGATGTCTCCTTCGCGGTCGAGCCGGGCGAGACGGTCGCGCTCGTCGGCCACACGGGCTCGGGCAAGACGACCATCACGAACCTTCTCATGCGCTTCTACGACGTGCAGCGCGGCTCTATCCTGCTCGACGGCGTTGACGTGCGCGAGTGGGATTTGAAATCCTTGCGCGAGAACTTCGCCGTCGTCCTCCAAGACGTGTTCCTCTTCAGCGGCACCGTCGAGGGCAACATTCGCCTCGGGCGCGAAGAGATTACGGACGAGCGCGTCCGCTGGGCCGCGCGTGAAGTCCGCGCCGAAGAGTTCATCGAGCGTCTGCCGGAAGGGTACGAGTCCGAGGTGCGCGAGCGCGGCGCGGGCCTCTCTGTCGGACAGAAGCAGCTCATCTCGTTCGCGCGCGCCCTCGCCTTCGACCCCGCACTCCTCATTTTGGATGAGGCGACAAGCTCGATTGACACGGAGACCGAGCAGCTCATACAGCAGGCCATCGAGCGCGTCCTGCGCGACCGCACCTCAATCGTCGTCGCGCACCGGCTCTCCACAGTCCAGCGTGCAGACCAGATACTCGTCCTACACCACGGCGAGCTTCGCGAGCGCGGCACGCACCAGCAGCTACTCGCGCGCCGCGACCTCTACTGGCGTCTATACAAACTTCAGTACGCAGACGACTCGCGCGGCGAGGCCGTGCCCGACCTGCCGCTCGGCGACAGCATGCAGTACGGCGACTAGCAGCCATTTCGGCGAACGAATCGAAGAGAGGAGTTGACTTAACTGATGAGTTCCCTCGACACGTACGACCCCGGCGAGTGGTGGCCGCGCCTGCCGTTTGCGGAGTGGCGCGAGACATACGAGGCGCTGCACATGTGGACGCAGGTTGTCGGCAAGGTGAAGCTCGGCATGAACCCGCTCGTGAACCATTGGTGGCACGTGCCGCTCTACGTCAGCGCGCGCGGGTTGACGACCTCGGCGATGCACTACGGCGACCGAGTCTTTCAGATGGACTTCGACTTCATCGAGCACAAGCTCTTCGTGAGCGAGAGCGACAACCGGACTCTCTCCGTCGATCTCACAGGCGTAACGTCCGTGGCGGACTTCTACGCGGAGGTCAAGTCGCGCCTCGACGAGCTTCGCATCTGGACGAACATCTGGACGACGCCCGTCGAGGTCGAGAACCCCGTGCCCTTCGAGCAGGACGACAGGTACCGCAGTTATAACCCCGAGCACGCGAACCGCTTCTGGCGTGTCCTCTCGCGCGCCGACTACGTCCTACAGATGTTTCGCTCCGCCTTCATCGGCAAGTGCAGCCCCGTACACTTCTTCTGGGGCAGCTTCGACCTCGCCGTCACGCGCTTCTCCGGCCGACGCGCGCCCGAGCATCCCGGCACGCCCGGCGTCGCAGACTCCATCACGCGCGAGGCTTACTCGCACGAGGTCTCAAGCGCGGGCTTCTGGCCCGGCGGCCCGGCGCTGCCCGAGCCGATCTTCTACTCCTACGCGTACCCCGAGCCCACGGGCTTCCGTGAAGCGAAGGTCGGCCCCGAGCGCGCCCACTATCACAAGGACTTCAAAGAGTTCGTGCTTCCCTACGAGGCCGTGCGAACCTCCGAGAATTCACACGGCGACCTCCTACAGTTCCTGCAAGACACATACGAGGCCGCCGCCACACGCGGCAACTGGGATCGCGCCGCGCTCGAACGTTGACTAGAACCAACGTTAATCCACGTCCGACTTGCTTGAATCAAAAAACTTCGAGGGCGCTGAGAGAATCAACTCTCAGCGCCCTCGCTCTCTATTCGACAATCCGCGCCTCAACGCCTTCAATCTAAATTGAAGGAAGGCTTGCCTTCATCTCTGCTGCGTCGCGGGCACGGGCTGC
>JBJMGR010000208.1:0-7703 GCA_045807805.1 Pyrinomonadaceae bacterium
CGAAGGGCTGTAGGGTAGCTCGTCCGCGGGGTTGTGCGGAATTAGGTTGACCTTCGCGCGCAAGGAATGGCGGTTGAGCAGACGCGCGAGTTGTCGCGCCTGCTCGTCCGAGTCGTTGACGCCGTCGAGCATCACGTACTCGAAGGTGAACATCTCGCCCGGCTTCAAAGACTCTTCAAACTCCTTGCACGCCGCGAGCAGCTCCGCCAGAGGCCAGCGCTTGTTAATCGGCATCAATCTGTCGCGAAGCTCGTCGGTCGGCGCGGCGAGCGAAATAGCGAGGTGCGGGCGCTCAGGTATCTGCGCCAGTTCTTTTATCTTCGGCACGACGCCCGCCGTCGAGACCGTGACACGGTTCGGAACGATGTGCAGGCCCTCTTCGTCCGACATCACGCGCAGGGCCTTCATCAGCGGGTCGAAGGCGAGGAAGGGCTCGCCCGCGCCCATCGCGACGAGGTTCGTGCCGCGCGGCGTGCGCGCGCCCGTGCCGTATGCGTCGTTTAAGGCGATGACTATCTGCTCGACCATCTCGCCCGCAGTCAGCGTGCGTAGCAGCCCGAGCTTCGCCGTCAGGCAGAAGTCGCACTGAAGCGGGCAGCCCGACTGCGAGGAGAAGCATATCGTGTCGCGGCGCTCCTCCGGGATGAAGACGGTCTCGACGGGCAGCCCGTCGCGCGTCTTCATTAGATATCGGCGCGTGCCGTCCTCCGCGACGTAGCGCGACTCGACCGTGAGCGTCGAGGCCGTGCCGACTTCCGCAAGAGTCTCGCGGAAAGCCTTCGGCAAGTCCGTCATCTCGTCGAACGAGCGCAGGCGTCGTCGGTGCAGCGAAGAGAAGATTTGACGACCGCGGTAAGCGGGTTCGCCCATCCCCTCCACGAAGCGCTCAAGCTCCGCGCTCGTCAGACCCGTCAGGTGCATCTTCTCATTCATAACTTACTTCCACGATTCTACAACGTCGCGGCGCGGCAACACGAGTCCGCCGCCGTGCGTGCGCGCGGAGCCTCGGATGGGCTATAAACGGCCTGGGAGTTCGGCCGAAAGTCGCGGCGCGTCTGGTCGTTGCCGGGTTTAGATGCCGCGAAGCGTCGGAGGGGTTGATGAGTCAGAACTACGAATATCAGGTCTGCAACGTACAGTACGGGCGCGTGACCTTCGTCAACGGCGCTTGGAACGGGTCGGCTCCGATGAGCGGCGACACGTCCACGTCTTTGGAGGCGTGCCCGAACGTCTGGGACTACCTGCGCGAGGCGGGGCGCGACGGCTGGGAACTCGTCTCGGTCATCACGCACCCGCAGGAGGTGAAGGAGGCCGCGCTCGACGTGCTCTACCTGAAGCGCGCTTCATGGTGATGGGGCGCGAGACTCTTTCGCGTGCCCGGCGCGCGCGGAAAAATGTTGGACGGCGCGCGGCCGGTCGGAAGATAATGTGCGCGGACGCGCGGCGGCGATTCGCGCGGGCGTCCGAGAGGGGAAGAGAAGTGAAGTCGCGTACGTGCCTGAAAGTCTACCTGCTTCTGTTCGCGCTCGCGTGCGCGGGGTGCGGCGTCGCCTCGAACGCTTCGCCCGCGGCGCGCAGTCGGGTCGCGCAGCAGGCGGCGACTCAAACGGCGACTCAAACGGCGGCTCAAAACGTCGCGCGGCCTTCGAGCGGCTCGGCGTTTCTCGACAGACTCGTCGAGGCTGCCATCGAGCGCACGTCGCACGAGGTTCGCTACGACCCTTCGTACTTCTGCATCGACTACCCGAACGGCGACGTGCCCGCCGAGGTCGGCGTCTGCACGGACGAGGTCATACGCTCCTACCGCGCCGTCGGCGTTGACCTACAGAGGCTCGTTCACGAAGACATGGAGCGGGACTTCGCCGCGTACCCGCACACGTGGGGCTTGAAGAAGACCGACAAGAACATCGACCACCGGCGCGTGCCGAACCTTATGACCTTCTTCGCGCGTCAGGGCGCGTCGCTCGCGGTGACTGAGGAGGCGCGCGACTACAAGCCGGGCGACGTGGTGACATGGGACTTGAGCGGAGGCATGACGCACATAGGACTCGTCGTCAACGTGCCTTCGGAGGCGGACGCCGCGCGCTTCCAGATAGTCCACAACATCGGCGCGGGGCCGAAGATGGAGGATGTGCTCTTCGGCTGGAAGATTACGGGCCACTACCGCTACGAGGGGCCGAAGGAAGAAGAGGGCGGAATGCAGAAGGCGGAAGGCAGTAACCGGAAGCCGGACGCGGGCGTCGAAGGCAGAAGCCAAAGGGTAAAAGGCAGAAGGCAACAGTGAGCATCAAGGAGCTTGCGCACGGCATAGAGGTCAGGAAGTCGGAGATTGACGGCAAGGGATGTTTCTCGACCGTCGCGTTCCGCGCGCGCAGGAAGGTTGCGGAGTTGACGGGCGAGCGCGTCTCGCGCGTCGAGGCGGCGCGGCGCATGCGCGGCAAGCGGCGGCTTCACATCTGCGCTATCGACTCTTACTGGGGCGTTGACAGCAGCCGCGGCGGCAACGGCACGCAGTACGTCAACCACAGTTGCGAGCCCAACTGCTTCATGCGCGTCACGCGAGGCCACATCAACATCTACGCGCTGCGCGACATCAAGCCCGGCGAGGAGTTGACATTGAACTACGGCGAGACGTACCACGACGACTCGAAGCTCTGCCGCTGCGGCGCGCCTTCGTGCCACGTCACGCTCAACCCACCGAAGAGGCCGAAGGCGCGGCTGACCTCGGAAAGATTCGCGCGCGCCAAGACTTAAAGTGCCCAACCTCGAAGACTACGGCTGGAACCAATTCTTCGCGGACTCGTTCGAGCCCTTCGCACTGGAAGGCTTCGAGCCGGGCCGCGTCGCGCTCCAACACAATCGCGCGCTGATGCTCTACACCGCCGAAGGCGAGACGCAGGCCGAGACTACGGGCCGCCTTCGCTACCTCGCGCGCGGGGCGGAAGACCTGCCCGCGGTCGGCGACTGGGTCGTAATCCGAAGGACTCGGGACGAGGAGGGGCAGGCGAAGGTTCACGAGATACTGCCGCGCCGCAGCAAGTTCTCGCGACGCGCCGCCGGGAGCGAGAGCGCCGAGCAGATCGTCGCGGCGAACGTTGACACGGTCTTCCTCGTCACGGGGCTCGACAACGACTACAACCCCCGCCGCGTCGAGCGCTACCTCATCATGGCTTGGGAGAGCGGGGCCGACCCCGTCGTCGTCTTGAACAAGGCCGACCTGATTGAAGAGGCCGAGGAGCGTCGCCGAGACATCGAGCGTGTCGCTCCGGGCGTGCCCGTGCTCGCCTTGAGCGCGAAGCGCGGCGTCGGCATCGAACAGCTTCTGCCTTACGTCGGGCGCGGGCGCACGGTCGCGCTGATGGGCTCGTCGGGCGTGGGCAAGTCCACGATTACAAACCGCCTTCTCGGCGGAGAGGTTCAGCGCACGCAGGAGGTTCGACTCTCCGACACGCGCGGACGCCACACGACCACACACCGAGAGCTTTTCCTGCTCCCCGACGGCGGGCTCGTGCTCGACACGCCGGGCATGCGCGAGCTTCAACTGCTGGTGAGCGAGCGGGGTTTCCGCGAGACGTTCGACGACATAGAGAGCTTCGCGGCCGAGTGTCGCTTCACCGACTGCCGACACGAGGGCGAGCCGGGCTGTGCCGTGCGCGTGGCTCTGGAGTCGGGCGAGTTGGACGCCGAGCGCTTCGCGAACTACCGCAAGATGGAGGCCGAGATGCGCCATGCCGCGACGTTTGTAGATCAGCGAAAGGCGCAGGAGGAGAAGTCGCGCGTCAAGCGCATACACCGCGACCAGAAGAAGCTTTACAAGCACCGAAGCGACGACTGACGGCTAACACTTCTTCAGTCTTCCTCCTCGATTCTGAAACAACGCGCGCGCGCGTGTCTCATGAACAGACGGCGTGGTCAGGCAGTTGAAGTCCTCGCTCCCGCCCGCCGACTACAGGCTGGCCGCGACCTTCATCAATTGGGGATGAAGGCCGCTCTGTCTTGCATGAGGGAGGACGAGAGTAAGCCTTACTCTCATCCTCCCTCTTAACTTTTGCCTTTTACCTTTCTACTTCTGCCTTCACCTGCTCCCGCCCGCGCCCGCCGCGGCGGGCTTGCCTTCGGCGTCAACGACGTTGATGCGCGAGCCGAGGTCGTCGAGCGTGCGTAGCGGGCGCTCGATGGAGTTGCGGTCGCCAACGATGACGATAGCCATGCGGTCGGGCTGTAGGTATCGGTTCGCGACGCGGTTCACGTCTTCGAGCGAGACGGCCTCGACGCGCTCGATGTAGCTGTTGAAGTATGTGTCGGGCAGGTCGTAGGTGACGATCAGTTCGAGACCGGCCGCTATCTGGTCGGGCGTCTCGAAGGTGCGCGGGAAGCCGCGTACGATTGACTGCTTCGCCGCCTCAAGCTCGGCGGGCGTCACGGGAATCTCGCCGCGTATGCCTCGAATCTCCTTCAGGAATTCGTAGACGGACTCCTTCGTCGAGAAGCCTTGGACGGGAGCCTGCGCCGTGAACGGCCCCGCGCCTCGGCGGAAGCTGAAGGCGGAGTTCGCGCCGTAGGTGTAGCCCTTCTCCTCGCGCAGATTCAGGTTGATGCGCGCGGACGAAGCGCCGCCGAGGATTCGGTTCATCACGAAGAGCGGGAAGTAGTCGGGGCTCGAACGCGGCGCGCCGACCTGCCCTATCTGTATGACGGACTGGACGGAGCCCGGCCGGTCAACGAGGTATATCGCGGAGTGGTCGCGCTGCAAGGGCGCGGCCGACACGTCCACGGCGGGCACGTGCCCGCTCTTCCATCCGGCGAAAGCCTTCTCCAACTTCGCCACGACGGCGTCGGGCTTCACATCGCCGACGACGATGAGCGCGGAGTTGTTCGGCCGGTAGTAGGTCTCGTAGAAGCCGCGCACGTCCGTGCCCGAGAGCCCCGTCAGCGAAGCCTCGTCGCCCGCGAGCGGGTGGCCATACGGGTGGCCGCGCCCGTAGAGCACGGTCTGGAAGACGAGGCCCGCGATGGCGTCGGGGCTGTCGCGCTGCTGCCGTAGAGCCGCGAGACGCTGCTGTCGCAGGCGCTCGAAGTCTTTATCGGGGAAGGCCGGGTTCGAGATTACGTCCGAGTAGATTTCGAGCGCGCGGTCGAGGTGTCGCGTGAGCGTCCGCATCGAGGCGGTCGTCGAGTCCCAACCCGCCCCGACGTTGAGAGACGAACCTATGCGCGCGAGCTGGTCTGAGATTTCGAGCGAAGAGCGAGTGGCCGTCCCCTCGTCGAGCATGTCCGCGGTGATGGAGGCGAGTCCGGCCTTATCTGCCGGGTCTCCGGCCGCGCCCATCTTCATCACGAGGTTGAGGCTGACGACCGGAAGCTCGTGATGCTCGACGACCAGCACGTCGAGCCCGTTAGAGAGCTTGCGACGCTGCACGGCCGGGAGCACAAACTTCGGGTCTGCCTTCTCCTTCGGGAGCAGCGAGCGGTCGCCCGTCTTCGCCTTCGTCTGTTGAGCCGCGCCGCCCGAACCGCTGCCGCGTCCCGAGCCCATGCCTCTGCCCTGACCCGACGACGGCGCGGCGGGCGAAGAGGTCTGCGGCGGTGCAGCGCCCGCGGGCTGCGTCGCCTGCGCCGCTGTCTTCGTAACCGCCTGAGCGCCCGAAGGCGTCGCCTGCGCCGCGCCCTGCTGCGTGCCGGAGGCCGTGCCCGAAGGCGCGTTCGTGGCGGCATTGGTGGCGCCGGGTTGCGCGACCGCATCGCGCGGAGTCGCGGGCGCGGGGCCCGCGGCGCTGGTCGGCCCGGCGGCGCGCGGCACGATTGAGAGAATGTAACGCTTGTCGGTCAGGTACTGTCGCGCGACGCGCTGCACGTCCGCCGCGGTCAGCTTTCGGTAGCGCGCGAGGTCTTGCTCGAAGTAGCCGGGGTTGTTGAGGAACGTCGCGTAGTTGTTGAGCTGGTCGTCCTTGCCGCCGATGCCGCCGACGGTCTGTAGGCCGTAGATGAATCCGGCCTCGCGCGCGTTGTAGGCGCGCTCCATCTCATCCGAGGTCGGCCCCTCCTCTTTGAGCTTCGCAATCTCCGCGTCAATGGCCTGCTGAATCTCGTCGAGCGTGTGGCCGGGCTTGGCCGTGGCGACTATCTGGAAGAGGCCTGCTATCTCGCTCGTCCCGTCGAAGGAGCCGACGGTCTGCGCTAGCTGCTTGTCGTACTGTAGAGCCTTGTAGAGACGCGAAGACTTGCCGCCGCCGAGTATGGACGCGAGCGTGTCGAGCGCGGCCTCGTCCTTCGAGAACTGCGGGACGGAGTGCCACGAGATGTATATGCGTGGGAGTTGCACGCGGTCTTCCAACTGCTCGCGTATCTCCCGGTCGAGGGCGGGCGCGGGCATGTCAGGCCGCACGATGGCTTCGCCCTTCGGGACGGGGCCGAAATATTTTTCGACGAGCGAGCGCGCCTCCTTCGGGTCGAAGTCGCCGGAGACGACGAGGCTCGCGTTGTTCGGGACGTAGTAGTGACGGAAGAAGCCCTTCACGTCTTCGAGCGACGCGGCCGTCAAATCTTCCATTGAGCCGATGGGCGACCAGTGGTACGGGTGGCCCTCTGGGTACATCGTCTCGGTTATCTTGTAGGTCGCCTGCCCGTAGGGCTGGTTGTCTATGCGCTGGCGCTTCTCGTTCTTAACCACGTCGCGCTGGTTGTCGAGCTTCGTCTGCGTCATCGCGTCGAGCAGACCCTTCATGCGCCCGGCCTCCATGAAGAGCGCCGTCTCAAGGAAGTTCGAGGGGAGAAGCTCCCAGTAGTTCGTCCTGTCCTGCGTGGTCGAGCCGTTGATTGCGCCGCCGACCTCTTGAATGACGGGCACGTAGTCGTAGTCGTAGCCTTTGAAGCCCTGAAACATCATGTGCTCGAAGAGGTGGGCGAAGCCCGTGCGGCCGGGCTGCTCGTTCTTCGAGCCGACGTGATACCAGACGTTGACGCCGACGATGGGCGTCGAGTGGTCTTCGTGGAAGATGACGCGCAGGCCGTTCGGAAGGAAGAACTGCGTGTACTTTATCGGCGGGAGCACGGGCGCGCTATTCGACGCGGCGGCGGCCGTGCCTTTAGACTTGCCCTTCCCCTTCTGCGCGAGCGCCGTCGTCCCCGGCGCGAACAAGAGCGCTGCGAGCGCCACCAACGCCAGACGTTTCCAGAACATATTCATACCTCCGCGACTGTGTTTGAGAGCATCGCGCGCGAGGGCTCGACCCCCGTGGGGCCGAGTGCCCGCGCCTTCGTATGCTCTGTGGGTTTATTAATCCGGGGAACTTTTTTTATGAAGCTGCGACTCGGAATTCTAACGCGCCAAAGCCCGCGGCGCAAACGTTGTTCGCCCCGACGCGGCTTGTTAGAATGCGGAAAATCAACAGGGATATGCAGGATGTACGGGATCAGGGATTAAGATTTCAGATTCGGGATTTCGGAGCGCCCCTCTTGCTTTTTATCCTGTGCATCCTGCATATCCCTGTTGATTATTCCTTCGATGTGAGGAGAGATTTGGAGACAGACTTCATCGTCGTCGGCAGCGGCATCGCGGGCCTGCGCGCCGCGATAGAGCTTGCGCGTGCGGGCGCGCGCGTGACCGTCTTGACGAAGGACAGGCGCGAGGAGTCGAACACAGAGTACGCGCAGGGCGGCGTCGCCGTGGCTCTTTCCGAAGAGGACGAGCTTCACGAGGATGA
>JBJMGR010000209.1:0-10549 GCA_045807805.1 Pyrinomonadaceae bacterium
ATGCATAGCGTTATAAGGAAAGTGCCGAATCTCTTGAGGCCGACTCTTCTCTTCATAATGTCTTCGCTCGTCTTTCTCGTCGTGTCAGTCGTCTGAAACTGCGGTTCATTTGAGCGCGAGGCGCTGCCGGGTCGTGGCCTTGTGTCAGAGAGTGCGGAGCAAGAGCCGCGACGGTCGTTCGGGTTATGTGTGTGCGGGGCGATGTGTTGCACCGCCCCGCGTTGTTTGACGTGGGCGCTTCAGGAGCCGCCGCTCTTCTTCGACTTTGGCTTTTTGCGGTCGTCTGTGCGCGTGCCGCCAACCCCTTCGTACTGATTCGAGTTGGGGCCGAAGACGGCGCGCACGCCGCTTACCGCGCGCGATATTACCCCGTTGACCTCACTGCGCTTGCTATCCAGATCGTTCGTCAACGAACTCAGTTCCGCGCGTAGACCGTCGCGCCGCGTCCTCATGGCTTTTAACTCGTCGAGCATATCCTTCAACTTGACCAGAGTGATCTCGCCGAGCGAGAAGGTCTGGTTGGCCTCCCATACGCGGATGACCTTCTCCGCCCCCTCAATGATGCTGTCGAGTGACTGACCTCTGCTTGCCATCGTCTAGCCTCCTTTTGCGCTTCAACTCAAGGTGATGAGCCTTGAGTGAGGAAGTTAGGCGCGCCGCCGACAAGGGCTTGGGGGCGTGCGCTCCGAGTTGAGAACCACGACACTATTTGAGGAATGCCGCATACCCTGAGACGGAGACGCTCATCCCTTGCGGGGCAACCGTCTCAGCCTTTTTATAAAGGCGTTCTCGAAAATCAGACCCTATAACTGTTTGTAGTTGAATGAGACCGACACTGCGGGCGGCCGCGACAGAACCGCGAACGGTAGCGAGCGGGTCGGTGTAGCGAGGGACTACCCGCTCGCTACCGCTCGCGGTACTGTTGCGGTCGCATTCAACTGCAAATCGCTATAGTTGGCAAAGAACTCACCCGCCCCCGCTCGCTCTTCACGGCCCGATGATTCTTTCAGCGGGGCCGCTTACTATTCCTGTATCCTTGCTTAAAACTTACGCACGCCTCGCGCTCTTTCACGTGTAATCACATAAACTCGATGTAACACTACGCAAACTTTGCGCGAGCCTGAATAATCTCTTTGCAGCCTTACACGGCTTTTATGTGACCCTGCACAATATTGCGTCGGGCGCGCATAAACTTCATGCGGCCTCGCATAAGTTTGCGGCGAGCGTGAATGGACGTGCTCCGGCCGCAAACGTAATCAAAGTGCAAACAGCTACAGAACGACGCTCGATGCTTAGGAGGCGCGAGCGTGCTCATTCGACGGCGGCGTCGCTCGTGCCAGCGAGAAAGTCGGCGGTGCGTGCGAGGCCGTGCGCGAGTTGGAAGGGCCAGCGCGGCAGCGCGTCGAAGCGCCCGCCCGCCGCGATTGTCGCCTCGACGGGGCCGGGCCAGCGATTGCGCAAGTCCTTCCATAAACCGCGCGGGCGTCGAAGGTATGCGCGCATCGGCGCGCTGTGCCTGAGCGTCCCCTGCTCGGCCGCGAACGGCCTCGCCCAACGCTCCAATACGCTCGACACTAACCAACGGGGCAGTCGCGCGGCCGAGCCTTCGGCGGGCGTGCCCTCCACGTTCGCCGCAAGCAAGCGCCCTGCGAGGCCGAGCGCGCTCAAGACCCAATTGGCGCGGCGTCGGCTTCCGCCGAGTACGCGCCCCCAGTCGAAGTTTTCGCCGCGCGACTCGACGACGGCCGCCACGTCGCAGAGCCAGAGCGGACGCCACGCGCCGTGCCGGAGCATGTGAAAGCATAGGAGCCGCAGTTGGTCTTCTTCACGGAGCACGCGCACGCGCGAGCCTCCCAACTCCAAGACGCGCGAACGCTCGTAAAGCTCCTCGAACGGAGTGTCTCTCAGTTCGCCGACGCCATCGTGCAGGTCAACCCAGAAACGCTCTCCTTCCGGGCTCGCAAGCACATCTTTTGCTTTGAGGTACTGTGAACGCATCACGCAAAGGTCTATGTCTCCCGTCGGCCTCAAGCCCTGCGACGGGTACGCGCGCCCGGCCGCCCATCCCTTGACGAGCAGCGCGTCCACGCCCGCCGATTCAAGGAGCGCGAAGAGACTTTCAATCTCGCCTTCACGCACCGCCGCCCTCAAGGTCTGCAAGCGGTATGACTGTTGGAAGCCGCGCGCGGCGTCCGTGTCGGAGAGTTGCGACCCGCGAACTTTCCACCACGCCAACGCGCCCGCGCCCGAGCGGTCGAGCAGAGGCGCGACGAGCCCCAACTCTTCAGCGGAGAGTTGAGAGGCGGGCGGGTCGCGCCGCCAAGCGCCTTCGAGCGCCGACGCGACAATCTCCCCCCATCCAATCTTTTCAGCCCGCGCCATCAAGCTTTAATCTGTCTCCCCCCGACCGCCCGCGACTCGTATTCCACTCAGGCGTCACTCGCACGCGCTTCGTCCTTACGTGCACGCGCCTTCAATGCAGTTGAGGCCGCTACAGCACTGCGCGCTCTCCTGACACGCCGCCCCCTGCGGTAGACAACTCGCCGCGTCGGCGGCGTTGGGCGCGACGATTGAGGCGATGACGGGGACGGCGATTGCCGCGGTGAGCCCGACGCGGCGTATCATCTCGCGTCGTGTGATGCCGGCAAGCTGCGCGGGTCGTGGGACGCGCGCGTCGAGAAGGCGGTCGCGGCCAAGCTGTTCGAGGGCGAGCCAGACGAACTCTTCGGGGACGGGGCCGCTCGCCGACTTCTCAAGAGCACGCCTGATGTCGGCCGCGCTGCGGCGTCCGTCGCAGAGCCGCCAGACGGCGGCGGCCGTGCTGTTAAGGCAGGTGGCCTTGTGCGTGTCCAAGTCGTAGACCAGAACCTCTTCGGCCAGCTCGCGCACGACGAGCCCTTCGGCGCGCGCCTTCGGTTTCGACTCGACAGTTCTCTCTCTCATAAGCTCTCCGGTTACTTCGAGGCCGAAGGGGGTGCTCACATCCCCTCCGCCCTTTCCAAAATCTTCCGTGCCGCCTCGGCGGCCTCGCCACGCACGCCGCGAAGGATGGCCGCGCCGCGTACGACCCGCTCCAACGTCGCGAGGACTTCGGCCGGCCTTCGACGCGCGGGGACTGTGTTCGAGAGGAGCGCGAGCGACCCCTGCCCCGGCGAGAGGACGCGTGGCCGCCAGCCGCGCGCCGTCTCTCTGAACTCGCTTACGACCACGAGCCCGACGCGCAGAGGCTTCGTCGCACTGCTTCCGCCGAACTCTTCGACCGAGACCTTTCTCTGCCTGTGCGTCCCGCCCTCGCGCACCGAAAGCGGTTTCAAGTAAGGGTGCACGCGCCCTTCCCCGTCGAGCACGGCGAACTCGTCCGAGTAGTATGTTGCCCCGGCGCGCACAAGCTCGGCCGTGAGCGTCGTCTTGCCCGTGAAGCTGCGGCCGGGGACGAGGATTGCCCTGCCGCGCCACCCGACCACGCCCGCGTGGATGAAGACTCTGCGCCGCGCGCCTTCCGCCACGGCAAGTTGAAGGTCGGACTCGAACCTTTCAAACAGTTCCTCCTCGTCGTGCGTGCGCGCGAGCAGCGAGTGGTTCGCGTAGAGAAGATTGAAGCGCCGCGCCCCGCGCCCCCTACTGCCGCCGCCGAGCCTTACAGAGTAGAGGCGCTCGACCGCGCCCGCGGGGGCGGGGCGCGTGCCGGGCGGAAGGTGCCGCGCGAGATGTTCGAGCGAGCGCGGGTCGTCGGAGCGGACGCCGAAGCGGACGCCGAAGCTTCTGAATGTGAGTCCTGCCGTCCAGCCCAGACGGTCTAGCTTCAGCATTCAGGCGGAGGTCGTCTTGAGCCTCGGGAGTCGTGTGTCTTCTTCTGTCACGTCGAAATTTATTTCTACGGGCGTGCGGCACGGCGGGATTTGGACGCACGCGGAACGGCCCTCGCAGGTAGGACTATGCCTTAAGGACTGCCTTGACGACAGGTAACGCGCCTCTTATCTGTTAGGTGAGAAGAACGACGCCTGTCCGACTGAACCATTCCGCCGCCGGCCTCGAACACGACAGGCGCGGCGTTCACTTGCCAGAGCGGCCGGAGACTATCACCACGGGACAATCGCAGTCAACCTCTTCCTGCCGTGGATAGTGTCCTGAATGTGTGTTGCTGGTTCTGGCGTGCCTTTAGATATTATATCCGCCCTCGCGCCCGAGGCCGTGCGGCCCGTGGCACGGCCTGAGAATCGGGGCTGTGTCGCTAAGGCGCGGCCCCGATTATTCTTTAGGCTCTTTGATGATACTACGCAGCCTCTTCTTAACAGGCGTCCTCTTATGCAGAAGCCGCTCGTGTCTCCCCTTCAACATAGAGTTTAGCGTCTGGTGAGAGAGGCCGAGTATCCGCGCCGCCTTCGTGACGCTGCCGCCCGCTGCTTCTAAAGCCTGTCCTATCAGCTTGGCCTCTAAGTCCTGAAGCGCGCCGTAAAGACTAAAGTTCTTTTCGTGTATGGGCGGGTCGGAGAGCCGCCGCATGACGATGAGGGAACACGCCAGAAGTCTCTCTTTATCTTCGGCGTCCTGCGTGCCTTTAAGGAGTCTATTAGCGCGCAAGTATGCGTCGTAAACTTCCGAAGGAAGAAGCCGCTTGCTCGCGCCGTGTTCTTCGATGAGTGTCAGCACGGCCTTCCCCGCGTTTGAGAACGCCCCGACGCCTTCCGCCACGTCGGCCGCGTGGCGCAAGATGCTCATAGAGCTTTCGTGGGCGCGCAGACGCGCCCACACTACGCCCTGAACCGTGAAGGCGTCCGCGAGTAATGCCGATTCGTCACCGCGCTCTAAGGTCTTGAGGACTCCCGCCAGCGTGCGGTCTGCGTCTTTATACTTGCCTTCTGCGACTAACACCCGCGCTCTTGTCTCGTCCACCTGTGACAACATGCCCGCGTCTTTGAGCCGCGTCATGATGACTTGCGCCCTGTCCAAGTGTTCGTGAGCGTCGCGGTATCGGCCTAGCTTGTAGAGTAAGAATGCGAGGTTGTTTTCATTCGTGGCGAGATAGCGTTCGTGCCGTGCCTGTTCGTAATGATATATGGCCGCTGTGTATTCGATGATCGCGCGGTCAAAGTATTCGGCGCGTCCCTCGACGGAGCCGAGGTGACGAAGGACTAAGGCTAAGTGATTATGGAAGCTGCCGCGCAGGACGTGACTCACGCCCTCGTTAAAGATGTGTGCGTATTGCTTCAAAAGGACTAGGGCGTCGTCATACCTTTTGGCTGAGTATTCAACGGTCAGACGACGAAGTAAAACTTTCGCCCTCTGCTCTGTGTCCTCAAGTTCATCAAACGCCCGCACGTATAGTATGCGGGCCTCGTCATACGCCCCTTCGCGCCAGTAGCAAAGCGCGAGGTCACTACGCGCGAGCGCGGCCCGCGAGGTCTGCCCTAGTCTTTCAAAGAGCGCAACGCTTTCGCTAATCAAGTCTTTCGCTGCCGCCTGTACGCCCGCCACTTGACGGCTCGCGCCTAGCCAACCCGACAGAGCGCCAACCTGTGACAACACTTCGGCGGCTGTACCTTTATCCAGCCCTTCTACGTTCGGGCGCTCGCCTATCCCGCGCCACAACTCGTCTAAAGCCTCGCGCGCGGAATCGTGCTGGCCTTTGTGAATGAGGTCAGACGCCACGCGGCAGCGCAACAGGACGCGCTCGTCCTCAGTAAGTAAGGGGTTATCTAGTTCCTTCAGGCGCTCATCTGTTAAATTCATGTGAGGCAAGCCCTTTTCTCTGCTTGCTGTTCAGACAGCAAGCACTAAACAACCGCCCCATCCTCGCGGGATGGACGGTTGCTCCGCTCGATAACTTCATAGAGGAAAAGACCGATGCGAAAAACATTAGGCATCGCCGCGTTGATGCTGGCGTTTTGCTGCCCCACGCTCGCGGGCGAAATTCCTAACCCTCCCGCCCCGCAGCCGCATGGCATGACGGTTGAAGAGTCTGTAACGGCCAATGAGGATACTACCGGGGCAACCGAGAGCCTGACACAGACCGCGCTTGATGTGGCGTTAAGCGTGCTGTCACTGCTCTAAACTCGCGCTTCAGTCTAACCGTATTGAGCCGCCAAGCGGCGGATAGGATTTAGTGTGTCTTGTGAGCGACGGAAAGCGAGGGTGACGCCCACAGGCGGAAGATTAACGCCTTGCTGAGTCTATTGCAACAAAATTTCTTAGGCGTGTAACGGGTCTCTCAGCGTCCACACGCTCTTAGTAATCCCCGCCTCCATCGCCGGGGTGCAACGGATTGTAGAGTGAACGCGGCAGAAATTATAGTGCGCGAAGTGAAGGCATCACGCTCTGCCCCTCACCGCGAGCCGCCGGTTGTGCATTGATGTATGATGCGCGTCGAAAGCGTTTGCGGCGGCGACAGGAGGATGGATGGCGACGCGGAAGACTGCGAAGGCGTCGGGCGTGAGGCGCGACGGATTCTGTTACGACCCCGAAGAGGCCGTGCGACATCTGCGCTCGGCCGACGCGGTGCTCGCTGAGCTTATGGAGCGCGCTGGCCCGTTCGCGTTGAAGATACGCGGACTGCACGACCCCTTCGAGGCGCTCGCGCGTAACATCGTCTTCCAGCAGCTACACGGCAAGGCGGCCGAGGCGATTCACGCGCGCCTGCTCGCGCTCTTCGGCGGCGGGAAGCTTCGGCCCGAAGAGCTACTCGGCGCGAAGGAGGAGGAGTTGCGCGGCGCGGGACTGTCGGCGGCGAAGCTTGCGGCGCTCCGTGACCTCGCGGCGAAGACTCTGGACGGCACGGTGCCGACGCTCGCGCGGATGCGTCGTATGACGGACGAGGAGATAGTCGAGCGGCTGACGCAGGTGCGCGGCATCGGGCGCTGGACTGTCGAGATGCTCCTAATGTTCAGGCTCGGCCGCGCGGACGTTCTACCCGTCGGAGACTTCGCTGTGCGCAAAGGCTTCGCGCTCGCGTACAAACTCGCGGAGTCGCCGAAGCCGAAGGAGTTGACCGAGTTCGGAGAGCGATGGCGGCCCTACAGGTCTGTGGCGAGTTGGTACATGTGGCGCGCCGTCGAGCTGCCCGCCGAGTGAGACGCCGCACACGACGCCCTCGGCCCGGAAATATCTTGAGTCATACACGGCGCGATGATATGCAGGACACGCCCCGCGCGAAGAGCGGTTCTATATTTTTTGCTTTTGCCTTTCTACTTTTGCCTTTCCAATGAGAAGTCGTCGAGCCACACGCGGCCGAACATCGGGCATGGGCTCGTCTCGCAGGGCTGGCGTTGAAGGCTGACGAGTACGGCCTCGGTCTTCGACGTTGAAGTGAACTCGACCTCGTACTCCTGCCAACTGTTCGTCCCTTGCGGCAGAGTCTTCGACTGACCGAGCACGCGCGCGTCCGACCCGCTCGCGTCCGAGACGACGACGAAGGGCGGCCCGCCCGTCTTAACATTCTCCGTGCGCGCGGAGAACCTTAGGCGGTAACGCGCGCCCGGCTCGACGAGTACGAGCTGCGAGATGACGTTGACGCCGGGGCTCGCGTGGCCCGTCCACTCGACGAGGAGCGAGCGCGCGCCTGAGTTCGGCGATTGCGTGTCGAGCGAGAGCGCGACGCCTTCAAACTCGCGCTCCTGCCGCCAGCCGAAGCCCGCCTCCGAAGTGTTGACGCGCCCCTCGAAGCCGGGCTCCGTGAAACGGCCTACGCCCGCGCCCGCCTCTACGGGAGCCGCCCCTCGCACGCCTGCCCAGACTTCGTATGCCGCGCGAAACTGTTTCGCGTTCAGAAGCTCTCTCAGGAAGATACGGCGGTCGTCCGCGTCAACCTCGCCCGCCGCGCGGAAGAGCGCGAGCGCCTCTCCGGCACTCCCCTTCCGCGCGAATATGCGCGCGAGCGCGAAATGCTCCGCACCGTTGCGCGGGCTCGCGACCTCTTCGACCGCGCGCGCGTCTCCGCGGTACGTGCCCCACGCAAGGTCTACGAAGGCCGGGTAGAGCGACGGGTTCGACTCCGACGCTCGGCGCATCTCCGCGAAGGCTTCGTCGAAGCGGCCGCGCCTGTAGAGCACGTTGCCGTACTGCCAACGGGGCTCGGAGTAGAAGGGCGCGAGCCTCTCCGCCTCGCGCAGCGCGCGGAGAGACCCTTCGGCGTCGCCCGCCTCGTCGCGCGCGCGCCCGAGTTGTAGCCAGAGGAAGTAGTCGCGCGGGCGTAGCGCGGTCGAACGCTCGAACTCCGCGACCGCGCCGCGCGCGTCCTTCAGGTTGTAGAGCACGAGCCCGAGCGACGAGTGCGTCTCGGCGTCCTCGGGGCTCATACGCATGGCCGCGCGCGCAGTCTCAACCGCGAGACTGTCGCCCGCGTACTTCGCGAGCAGGCGCGCCGCGCCCGCGCGCCACGCGCCCGCCGCCGCGTAGACGCACGACGAGAACAGAGCTATCGAGACCAGCGTGGTGAAGAGCCTTCGCGCGTGCGTCTTCATCTGTGAATCGAAAAAGCGAAAGGAGCACTCGCGTGTGAGTGCTCCTTCGTTAAGCCGATGGCGTGCCGAAAATATTTACTACGGGGTTGAGGGGCTCGGGTTGAACCCACGGCCCGCGAGCGTCAGCGCCGCGACCGCCGCCCCGGCCGCGCCGACGAGCAGCACGGCGAGGAGCGCCTTGTCTATCCCGCTCGCGCCGACCGTGCCCACGACGGGCATCCCGCCTTCGCGGTCACATGCGTTCGCGACCCTACCCGTCCCCGTCGCGACCGTAGTCCCGTCGGGCTTTATGATCGTGCCCTGCGCGTCCCCCACGGTCTTTATGACGACGCAGCCGCGCTTGAGCGTGACGGTCACCTCCGTGCCGGGCTTGAAGTCGAGAACTATCTCCGCGTTGGGCGAGACGACGACCTCCGCGAAGCCGAGTTGGACGGTCGCGCTGACGCCCTCGGGCGTCTCTATCGAAGAGTTCGGCAGGACTGTCGTGCCCGCGCCGACGCGGTTTCCGTTGACCGTGACGGGCTTGTTGCTCGTGGTCGAGAGCGTCCCGCCCGTCTGCGGCGAGGCTGCCGCGGCCGGGTTAGCGACGGGGACGACCGGCCCCGCGAAGACGTAGACCTGCGCGACGCAGAGCGCCATCAGCAGCGCGACGAACCTAAGAATATTCCTGTAAGTCGGGATCATCGTAAATGAACTCTCCTAAGGTACACGCGCCGTAAAAGTCTCCCCGACGCGCAAGGGAGTTTACTTCCCGCGATAGGCAAAGGTCAATCTTATTCTCCGCGCGCGCAGTGAACGAACGCGCGCGTCAGAACGTGACCTCGCAGACGGCGTAGACGCGCACCGAGGGCAGCGTGAACTCCACTGCGTCGCCCTTCTGCCGAAACTCCACGGCCTTTGCATCTTCGGGCGCGTCCGTGGAATAGACTCTGACCTGCCGCGCCGTCTTCCCCTTCGGCAGACGCAGGCGGACGGCGACTCCGGGGACGGCCGCGACCTTGCCGCCGTTGGCGAGGCCGATGGGCGTGCGAAAGTTTAGAAGATGTACGACCACCTTGCGCGCGTCGCCCCACGCCGAAGCCTGTAGGAGAGACCCTTCGGGCAGCGTGAGAGCGCGAAGAGTCTCCCCGCGCTCGACTGCTAGGCCAGCGAGCTTCGTCTGTCTCAACCGGGGCGTGCCGCGCTCCTTCTGAAAAGTCTTCTTAACGTCGCGAACCTCTTCGGGCGTGAGCGGGTCCGGACTCCGCAGAAGGGGAAACGACTTCATCCAATCGGGCAGCGGCGTGCGACCGGGCACGACGACGAGCCCGTACTTCGAGAGCGTCGCGGCCGTCTGCTTGTCGCCGTCGAGCACGTCCACGAGTATGCCGCGCCAGAGCAGAGCGTCCTGAACCTGCTCGGCCTCGACGAGCGCCGACGCGTCGCCGTCGGGGAAGACTATCAGCGCCACGTCGCCCGCCGGGAGCAGTCCTTCGTAAAGCTCACGGTGCGCGCGCGCGAACGTGAAGAAGCGTTTGCGCGCGCGGTGGGCCGCGAGGTCGTTGTCGCTGTTGAAAGGGTACTGGCCCGTGACCTGCACGGCCACGCCGCCGCCGAAGGTTGCGCCTTCGGCGAGCGCGAGCAGGGCGGAGTCTTCGTTGTGCGCGAACTCCGCGCCCTTGTTCGCGGGCGCGCCCGCGAGGAAGTGTACGCCGCGCGCGCCGCGCATCGCGTACGAGAGACTGGCGAGCCAGATGTTGTTGAACGAGCGTTCGGCGTCAGTCCCGCGCGTGCGCGCGTCGAGGATTTTCGCGCCGGGCATCGCGGGGTAGAAGCCCGTCCATACGCCGCCCGGCCAGAGTATGCGCGCCGCGCCGAGCCACACCTGCTCGACCATCGCAACGTCCAGGTCGTCGGTGACCGCGCGTTGGTATGGAAGCTCCGGATAGTTGCCGCCGAGGAAGAACGAGCCGCCGCGAAAGCGCGAGCCCTCCGCGCGCAGGTCTCTGAAGTAGCGCGAGTAGCTCTCCAACCAGACGCGGTCTGCATCGCGCGAGAGGTCTGTGCCCAACTCCTTCGCCAACGCCTGACAGTATTTATCGTAGCAACGGTGG
>JBJMGR010000210.1:0-56452 GCA_045807805.1 Pyrinomonadaceae bacterium
AACGAGTACGGACTTCTTCCTCTCGGGCCGCTCTATCCCTGCGTGGATAACGGGCCTCGCCTTCATCTCCGCAAACCTCGGCGCGCAGGAGGTGATAGGGATGGGGGCTTCGGGCGCGAAGTACGGCATCGCCACGAGCCACTTCTATTGGATTGGGGCGATTCCGGCGATGATCTTCGTCGGCATCTTCATGATGCCCTTCTACTACGGCTCGCGCGCGCGCTCAGTGCCCGAGTACCTGAAGCTTCGCTTCGACGAGAAGACGCGCGGCTTGAACGCGGTCTCCTTCGCCGTGATGACGGTCTTCTCTTCCGGCATCTCGATGTACGCGATGGGCAAGCTCTTCAATCTTCTCTTGGGTTGGGACTTCAACTTCAGCATGATAGTCGCGGCGCTCATCGTGCTCGGCTACATCTTCCTCGGCGGCTTAACGTCGGCGATATACAACGAGGTCTTGCAGTTCTTCCTCATCGTCTTCGGGTTCGCGCCGCTCGTCTTTTTGGGCCTGCGCGACGTGGGCGGGTGGGACGGCTTGAAGGCGAAACTCGCCGTGGTCTCGACCGCTGGCGGCTACGCGCCGACCGCGCTCACGGAGTCCTGGCGATTCATGGACGCGCCCGCGCACAACCCCATCGGCGTCGAGTGGTTCGGCCTCGTGATGGGTCTCGGGTTCGTCCTCAGTTTCGGCTACTGGTGCACGGACTTCCTCGTCGTGCAGCGCGCGATGGCGGCCGACTCGATGGCGGCGGCGCGCAAGACTCCCCTCATCGCGGCCGTGCCGAAGATGTTCTTCCCCTTCCTCGTCATTCTCCCCGGCATGATTGCTTTGGCAGCGGGACAGCAGGCGGCCGCGCCCGTCCGCGCAGCGCAAGGCCAGCAGCGCGCCGAGGCCGCGCGGGAGGGCACGCGCCCGTCCGATGCGACCGACGCGGCCTCGACCAACACGGTGGGCCGAGGCATCATCCCGCCGAAGGTCAACGAGGAGACGGGCCAGCCCGCGCGCGACAGTCGGGGAAACGTCGTGCTCGACTACGACCTCGCCACCCCGATGATGCTCGTACACTACTTCCCTTCCGGCATGCTCGGTCTCGGACTGACGGCGCTGCTCGCGTCGTTCATGTCGGGCATGGCGGGGAACGTGACGGCCTTCAACACCGTGTGGACTTACGACATCTACCAGAGCTACATACGCAAGGGCGCGACCGATGAACATTACCTCTGGATGGGGCGCGCGGCGACGGTCTTCGGCATCGCGCTCTCGGTCGCGGCCGCGTACGTCGCGGCGTCGTTCAACAACATAATGGACTTGCTCCAACTCGTCTTCGCCTTCGTCAACGCGCCGCTCTTCGCCACCTTCGCGCTCGGCATGTTCTGGCGTCGCACGACGGGCCACGGCGCGTTCGCGGGGCTCATCTCGGGGATGCTCGCCGCCGCCTTGCATCACGGGCTGACTCTGCCGCAGGGCGCGGTCGCGGGCGTGAAGGGCGGCTTCCTCGGCGTCGCGACGACCTACCCGAGCGAGTTGGGTCAGACCTTCTGGACTGCGATATGCGCGTTCGCGACCTGCCTCGTCGTGTCGGTTGTCGTGAGCATGTTGACGAGCCCGCGCCCCGAAGGTGAGTTGCGCGGGTTGGTCTACTCTTTGACGCCGAAGCCCGAGGAGGCGGAGACCGCTTGGTATAAGCGGCCCGCGACGCTCGCGCTCGCCGTTCTTGCGCTGACCGTTGTCCTCAACATAATCTTCTTCTGAGGCGGAAGGGAGGCAAGCTTCAAATGGGTCTGGACATAAGATTGCCGATAGGCGGCATGTTCGCGACGGTCGGCGTGATGCTCACCATCTACGGGCTCGTGACCGGCGGCGACTCGCCGATGTACGCGCGCGCTCTCGGCGTCAACGTAAATCTCTGGTGGGGACTCGCGATGCTCGCCTTCGGGCTCGTGATGCTCGCGCTCGGCCGACGCGGCGCGAAGTCGCCGGAGGGCATGCGCCCCTCGGAGGAGTCGCCCGAGGGGCGCGCGACCGAGGCGCGCGAACACCGCAAGGGTTTAGAGCGCGAGCACTGAACTCGGACTCGGACTGCGCGTGCGTCGCCGCACGCGCGCTTCACGCACGGACGCGCGAAGAGGGCCGTCACGGATAGTCCGTGACGGCCCTCTTCTCGCGTCCATGCGGCGCGGGGTTGGAAGTCGAACTCTTTAGAAGTTGAACTTCAGCCCGAGCTGAATGTTGCGGTAGTTATTTCCGTTCCTCACGTTGCTGCGCTCGACGAGCTTACCGAAGTTCAGGTCTGTCGGGGAATTGTTCGGCGAGCCGAAGAGCGGCGTGTTGAAGGAGTTGAATGACTCGACGCGCACCTGGAAGCGGTAGCGCTCCGAGAAGTTGAAGCTCTTGTTCAAAGACATGTCGAAGATCGGTGCCCACGGCTGGCGCAGGTTCGCCAGGCGAAGCGGGATGTTCGCGAGCGTGTTCGCGGGCCGCAGCGCCCACGCGGGGTTCGAGCAGGTCTCGAACGCCGTGCGCGCCGCGTTCGGCTGGCGCGCCGTCACGCCGTCGGTCTGTAGCACGCACGTGTTGAAGAACTTCTCGAAGCTGGAATTGTCGAGCGTCGGGTCGCCCAGCAGGTACGCGCTCGTCGGAAGGTTGATGGGGTTGCCGGAGCGGAAGTTCGCGATCCAGTTGTACTCCCAACCGCCGAGCAGCATGTTGGCCGCGCGGCCCGAGCCGCCGAAGAAGGTCTTGCCCTTGCCGAACGGCAGTTGGTAGACGCCGCTGAAGACGAGCACGTGCGTGCTGTCTATGTCCGAGATGGCCTTGGTCGGCCTCGCGTCCTGATTGTTCAGGAAGCCGAGCGCGCCGAGCGTCTTCGAGAAGGTGTAGGAGGCGACGAGCACGAGGCCCGAACTCATACGCTTCTCAAGAGAAGCCTGCGCCGAGTCGTACCAGAGCTTGCCGACGTTCTCGCCCACGACCGTCACGCCCGTGAACTGCGGGAACGGGAGCAGCAAAGTCTCGCGCGTGACGTTGGCCGCGTTCAGAGTCCCGTTGGCGGGGATGAGCCCCGCGAAGGGGTTCGCGACGCTCGCACTGAAGAAGCCGGGGTTCAGGCGCTTCTGTTCGAGCTGCGCGGCGGTGAGCACGTTCAGGTTGCGCCCGCCCGAGCCCTGCGCGTCGCCCGACAGGATATCGCGCGAGCGGCTGCCGACGTAGGACACGTCGAGCTTCATCCTCCAGGGCAACTCGCGCTGTACGCCGAGCGAATACTCGTGGATGTGCGGGATCGTGTGGTTGGGGTCTACGAAGGTTACGTTGCCGCCGAGCTGCGTCCGCAGGCCGAGCGAAGAGCCGACGGGCTGAAGTATCCCCGAGGGGAACGGGTTGTCGAGCGTCGTCGTCGGTATGAAGGCCGACGCGCCGCCGCCCGTCGTCGTGCTGAAGGGCGTGCTGATGGAGTAGCCGATTGAGCCGCCGTACTCGGCCTGCGGGAAGTAGAAGAGGCCGTAGCCGCCGCGAATCACGGTCTTGTCGTTCCACTGATAGGCCACGCCGATGCGGGGCTGGAAGTTGTTCCTGTCCTTGCGGAACGCCTCGGCGGGCTGGCTCACGCCCGCGAAGAGCAGGCCGCCGCGCAGGCCCGCCTGGCACGAAGGGCAGTTGGACAGATCGCGCCCCGCGATTGAAGCCGCGAGCGGGCTCGCCTGATCGAAGGCGAAGCCGCGGTTCTGTCGGTTGAAGCGCTCGACGGGCGGCGACTCGTAGTCGTAGCGCAGGCCGACGTTGACGCTCAGCTTGGGCGTGATCTTCCAGTCGTCCTGAATGTAGGGCGCGTAGTAGCCCCAGTCGAAGGTGAGCGGCGAGACATTCTGAAGCGTAGTGTTGCCGCCGAAGTTGTCGCTGCACCCTCCCGTCGAGGGGTAGCCGAGCAGAAGCGCCGCAATCGAGCTGCCCTGCCCGGAGACGTTCGTGTTCTGCGGGTCGCGCACGGTGAACTCGCGCGTGAAGCAGAAGAAGCCGCCGCCGGGGACGAACGACCCGCCGCCCTGATGAACCTGCAAGCGCCTGTACTCGCCGCCGAAGCGTACGGAGTGGCTCCCCGCGATGTGCGTCACGTTGACGGGGAAGCTCCACGTATTCGTGGTGTTGTAGTTCGGATTGCGCGAGCCGAAGGGCCTGATGCCCGAGATGTCGCTAAACGCTATGCGCGGCACAATCGAGGTCGGCCGAGCGTTCGAGAAGGCCGAAGAGAAGCCGAGGCTCGTCGCGTCGAACGGGCTCGAAGACCTTCGGTCGGCGGCCTGCACGAAGCGCGAGAAGCCGACGCGCGCGTTCAGAATCGTCTTACTGGAGAGCGTCGTGACGGAGTCTACGACCGCGGTGTTGTTGATGCGGATGAGTGGGTCTTGCGCGTCTATGCCGAGGCCGACGCGCCCGTTGTCGCCGAAGGCGAACTGCGCGCGGCGGTTGTGCCCGTAGCGGACGAAGACGTGCTCGTTCTGCGTGAACTGGTGGTCAACGCGGAGCACGAGCGTGTGGAAGTTGTCCGTGCCGAGCGCGGGGCTGTTGATGAAGTTGTTGAAGCGGCCGAAGGCGTCGGAGCCCGTCGTGTTCGGCAGCGACATCGCGTTGACGATGTTCTGCCCGGCCGCGTTGATGCGGTTCGCGGGGATGATGTTTCCGGGGAACGGGTCGCGTATGAAGCGGCCGGGGTTGGCCGGGTCGGGGCGAGTCGTCAGCGGGTCGTAGACGATCACGCCCGACTGCGAAAAGTCGCCCGAGCGCTCGCGAAGCGTCGGCACGTCCGAGAAGCCGGGGCTCGGGCTCGACTCGACGTAGTTCTCGAAGTTGACGAGGAAGAAGGTCTTCTCTTTGCCGTTGATGAAGTGGGAGCCGCCCTCGCCGAAGCGCGGGATGAGAAGCGGGCCGGAGATGACGAAGCCCGGCTGGTCGAGCTTGTGGCCGCCGATGTTCGCGTTCGTGACGGGGTCGCGCGCAAACCTCGGCGAGCGTTCCTGCCCCGCGAGGTCGCCCGTCGTGAAGCGGCCGTTGGCGTTGTTGCCGAAGCTGTTCGCGTCCCACTGGTAGCGGCGCATGAAGTCGTAGAGCGAGCCGTGGAAGTCGCGCCCGCCCGACTTGATTGTGACGTTGATGACGCCCCCGCCCGTGCGCCCGTACTGCGCGTCGTAGGTGTTCGTCTGAACCTTGAACTCCTCGGTCGCGTCCACGGACGGGATGAAGGCGATGTTGTTGCTTGAGCGCGTGCGCCCGCCGTCAACGTCGGTCGCGGCGTTATTGGGCGCGCCGTCGAGGAGGAACTCGTTGTGGCGATTCAGGCCGCCGTTGATGGAGAAGTTCACGTTGTCGCCGTTGTCGAAGGGGCGCGTGAACTGCGGGTTGCCGTTGAACTGCACGCCCGGCGAGAGCGTCGCGAGCATGACGGGGTTGCGCCCGTTCAAGGGCAGCTCCGTGACGCGCATGTTCTCAATCGTCTGGCCGCGCGAAGCCGTGTCCGGTTCAAGCAGCGGGGCCTCCGCGTTGACGTTGACGACTTCGCCGACCGCGCCGACTTCGAGGCCCACGTCCATCGTGGCCTTGTCCGCCGTGTGCAGCTCGACCACGTCGCTCGTCGCGGTCTTGAAGCCCTGCATCTCGACGCTGACGGTATACTGCCCCGGCTGTAAGTAGGGCACGGTGTAGTCGCCGTCGGATGTGGTTGTGGTGGTCTTCTCTTCGTTGGTCTTGTTGTTCTTGACCTTGACGGTCGCGCCGGTGACGGCCGCGCCCGCGGGGTCGCTGACGTGGCCCGTCAGCGTGGCGGTGGAGTTCTGGGCAAGAGATGGTAGCGCGAGCGCGAAGACGGCTAGCGCTAAGGCGAAGACTCGCCTGACGGGGAAGTACTTCATCGGGCCTCCTAGCAGCAATATGTTAAGTCAACAGGAACTAAACAGGAGTGATGTTTCCCGGCTCTCGAACTATCTCCGAGGGAGCTAAACGCGCCAGCGGACGGCGGGCCGGGTTAGGCAAGTGACGTGCGATATTAATTGCGTGGGTTTCAAAAAGCAAGCGCCTTTATATTCGAGGTAAACGTTTTCGCGGCCGGGTTAAACGTTTTCGCCGTCCGGATGCGTCGGGGACATCCTTCCGCTATTCGACCGGGCTTTCGGAGATTATGCGCCGGTAGACAGCCCGCGCCGCCTCGTACGCGCGCCCGGCCTCCGTGCGCTCCCGCGCGGAAATTTTCGGCCCCTTGCTCGCCCAGCACTGATCCACGGCCGACAGACACCACTCGGCGCTGCGGCGCGACGCGCGCACCGGAAGACCGCCGATTGTGACGAAGACGGGGTTCGTGTGCGACGAGGGAAGTATGCGGAGCGCGACCCAACTGCTTCGCTCTACGACTACGTCGAAGGAGACTTCGCGGAGCGAGCCGTCCGCGAGAATATCTTTGCGCGCGACGGCGCGGCCGTTGACGACGACTTCGAGCGGCACCTCGCGCGTCGAGCCGATGCGCGCGCGTTCGATCTCCCAGTACGGCGTCTGGTCTTGACGCCTGCCGCGCAAAGCCTCGTCCGGCACGGGCGCGAGCAACGCCGCGACGCGCGCCGTGACGCGCACCTTCCGAGGCGCGTCGAGCTTCAACTCGCTCCCGTTCGTTCCGACGGCGAGACCGTCAACGCGGAAGTCCATCAGATGACTCTTGCCGTCGGAGATGTACGAGCGGCCGTCGCGTATTCCCTCGACCCACGCGTCGTAGTCGAGACGGCCGTTCAACTGTACGTAGGAGCGACCCATGCCGACGCGCTCCGCGTAGATGCATGGGAAGTCGGTCTCGCCAGCGATGCGCGTGCGGAAGCCGCTGTTGAGCGTGTGATACCAGATGTTGAGTTCCCAGACGGCGGGAGTGTCCACGGCCGAGATGAAGTCAACGGCGTCGTGCGTTACGTCCACGATGTACTCGTTCGCGCCTATGCCGTCGAACCGCGGCATCTCGTAGTTCGGTAGTTGGTCGGTCTTAACCTCCAGGCCCCAACCCGAGTGCGCGAAGCCTACGACCGCGCCCTGCTCCTTCGCCCAACGGAGTACGGGCAAGTCCCAACTCGGCCACTGCTCGATGGTCTCCGCGCCGGGGTAGTCCTGACTCTTGAGCCCGAGCAGCGTGAGGTGTCCGTTGAAGCTAGAAGGGAAGCCCGAGACTTCAACGTCATAGCGCATGAGATTCGTGGGCGTCGAGAGCGGGTTAACCTTCGCCTCGAAGAACTGCTTCTGGTAGTAGTAGCAAGGCCCCCACGTCAGAACGTCGCCGACGTTCAATCCCTCGCCCACGATGTGGCGAATCATGTCCTTCGGCATCACCCCTTGCGTCGGCGCTTCGTAGTGCGAGCATCCGGCGGCGTGTATGTGATGGTCGCCCGAGTACCACCCCAGGGCGGCGGGGTTAATCCAACGCTTCAGCCTGAACCGCCACTCTTCGGGCGCTCGGCCCGCGCCGACCGCCCCCACGCCGACCGTCCCCACGCCGACCGTCAAGGTCTCGCGCTGCGCGACGTACTCGGGGCCGCGCGTGACCTCGACCGTGTACGCGCCCGAAGGGAGTCGAATCTTTTCGCCGTCCTCGCGATAGACCTGCGGGTGGAAGGAGAAGTCGGGCGCGAGCCGCTTGGTCTTCGCGGGATACTGTCGGCCTTGCTTGTCTCTTATGACGAAGGACGCAGTCGTGGGCTTGCCGTCCTCGTCCGACACGCGCAGCGTCACATCCTTCGAGGGCAGGCAGTCGAAGAGGATGGGCACGTCGTTGCGGAAGCCTATGTCCTGCGAGCCCTGTCCCACGTCGAAGCCTATCTGCGCCTCGCGCCGCCCGCGGTCACGGCTGTAGAGCTGTATGATTCGATATTCGACGCCGAGGCCCGAGAGCTTCACTTCGAGCGGCGGCTTGTCGAACATGGAGAGTTCGAGCCAGCGCGCGGCCACGTCGCCGGGAGTGATCTTCTGCTTGGGGCGCGGGTCGAGGCTGAAGCCGCCCGGTATGTCTGAGATGCCGCGCGCGTAGACGGGCAGGGCGTTTCGGCTCGAAGCCTTGAGTTGCGCGGTGACGCCCGCGTCGTTGCGAACCTTGACGAGAAAGCAGCGCCAACCCTTCTCGACGAGCGTCGCGCGTGCCGCGCCGCGCGTGACGCTGACGCGGCTCTCGGGGCTTATCTGGACGTGGACGAGAGCGCGCCTGTCTAAAATTTGCTGAATCGTCGTGAGCGCGCGCCCTTCGTCCGGGTCTTCCGACGCGCGCGCTATCGTCTGCTTGTCCGCGTCGGTGAAGGGCTCGCCGAGCAAGTCCAACGCCTCCACTACGCGACGCGCCTGCGCCGCGAGCGGCTGAAGCTCTAAAGTCTCTCGCCTCGGCTCGGCGTGCGCGCGTCGCAGCAGCTTCGACGACTTCGACGACGCGGACGAAGAGAACGAATAGGCTGTAGTGATGAGCGCCGCCAGCACGCAGACGAGCGCGAGCGACGTGGCCGACTTCAACCTTAAGCTTGACGCATTCGCCTTCGACGGCACGGCCTCAGACCTCTTCCTCAAACCTCAAGCATGCTGACCTCGCGAACCCGCGCGCGAGCCCCCGCCCCGCCCTCTACGAGCAGCGTCTTTATCTCCCAGGGCATAATCCGCGCGCGATGCGAGACGCCGAGCGCGGCGCACTCGAAGGTGAACTCGGTCGCGCGGCCCGCGCGCTCCTGAAGGCGTACGACGACGCCTTCGCCGCGCTCCGCTCGCTTGAGCGCGAGCATCTGGACTGTCCCCGGCGAGAGGCTTAGGAAAGAACGCTCGCGCGGCTCAGTCCCCTCGTGCGCCGAGTCCATCACGTACTCGGCGGGCGTCTGCATCTCCTCCGAGAGGCGGTCGAGTTCGAGCGCGGCGAACGCGCCTTTACCGCGCACGAGCCAGAAGCGGCGCTCCTGTCGCCCCTGATCCTGCCAAGCGCCCGCGTCGTTGTGCGGAACCTGAAAGGGGTCGTGGCGCGCGAAGGGTGCAGAGCGGATGAGCACCGTCCGCAGAAGACCGCCGAGGCAGTCGTAAGAGTATGTCGAGTTGTTGATGAGGCCCACGGTGTAGTCCTCCGCGCCCGCGCGGCCCTCGACGGCCACCCAGTCTTGATAGGTCTCCTCCTCGCCGTTCGGTGCGCGCTCGAAGACCGCGCCCGCGACCTTCGCGAAGACGCGCGGGCGTTCGAGCGCCGTCGGGACTTCGAGCTTGAGCATCTGCTCGCGCTCGTGCCAGTCGATGACGAAGCGAAGCTCCACGGCGTCCAAGCCCTTGAACCGCGCGATGTCGAGAACTATCTCCGAGTTCTGCCAGCGAGCGCGCTGTCGCGTGACGCGCGTGACGGGGCCGTCCTCGATCTGCTGCGATGAGACTAGCTGCGGGCGTCCAATCTCCTGACGGAACTTCGAGATGCCGTGCCCCCATGTGTCGCTCGCGTCACCGATGACGACGAGGCCGAGCGGGGCCGAAAGCAACTCTTTGCCGTCGGCCGTCTTGAGCGAAGAGAGGCCGAAGCCGCTGTCGTTCACGGCGACAGTGTCCGTGTAAGGCGTCGTGTCAACGGGCGGAGTGCCGTGGATGAGTTCGAGAACCTTGTAGCCGCACGCGGGCACTTCGACGAGCGCGGAGACGCGCGGGTAGACCTGCGTCATGCTGTCGGACGGCCGCCACTGAATCGAGACTTTCCGGCCGTCCCGAGTCTCCATGTGCGTGACGGGGACGACGCCTTCCGGCACCGCGCGCCAGGGGTTGCCGCCCGGAATCTTCTCGGTGTGATATTCGACTAAGGCTTTGCGCGGCCAAGGCAGAGGGTTGAAGACGAAGACCGCGCCCTCTTTGACTTCGCGCAGATCAACGCGACGCGCCAACGCTTCGAGCACCTCGACGCGGTTCGTCTCGGCCGTGTCGCAGGCCGCGCCCAACTGGTCGCGCGACTCCGTGTACGCGCTATAGAGCGCGGTGCCCGCGAGCAGGTCGTGGAACTGATTGAAGAGAACCTTCTCCCACGCCGCGCGGTATTCAGCGCCGGGGTAGGCGTGGCCGTGCTGCAACAGGGCTGCGACCGACAGGGTCTCGGCCTGCGTGAGCCAGCGTTCGGCGCGGCGGTTGAGCTGCTTGCCTTCGCCGTGCGCCGAGTAGTAGCCGCGCGAGTGGTGCTGAAGCTCCGTGCGCACGACGGGAAGATTATCAATCGCGGGAGACTTTTCGATTGCCGCGAAGAACTCCGCGACGGTGCTGAAGCGAAGCTCCGGGAGCGTCGCGTCCGTGCGCTGCTCGATCACTTTTTTAATCTGCTCGCGCGTCGCGCCGCCGCCGTGGTCGCCGACGCCCAGGAAGTATGCGGCGTGCTCGAAGCCGGGCGCGAAGTTGTTCTGCGAAGCCTCGGCAATGCCAGCCGCGTTCATGCTGTAGCCGCGGCGTATGCGAAGCGTGAGCAGTCGCGAGCCGTCCGGCCCTTCCCACCAGAAGAGGAGCGGGAGCTTCATCTCTTGCTCCTGCGGGCGCATGAAGACGTAGTAGCGGAAGCCCGCGCGCCGGAGCAGAGTGGGAAGGCCCGCCGCGTGGCCGAAGGCGTCGGGGTTGAAGGCAACGGGAACGTCAACGCCGAGCGCGCTCTTAAAATAGTCTTTGCCATAGAGGCTGTGGCGCACGAAGCTCTCGGAAGAAGGCACGTTGCAGTCGGGCTCGACGGGCCAGCCGCCGACGACCTCCCAACGCCCTTCGCGCACGCGCTCTTTGACCTCGTCGAACATCTTCGGGTCGGCGCGCTCGACCCAGCGGTAGTGAGCGGATGACGAGTGGCAGTATTTGAAGTCGGGCGTCTCGCGCATGCGGTCGAGCGCGCTTCGGAAGGTTGTGAGCGCGAGGTTCGAGCCGTCGCGCCACGGCCAGAGCCACGCGGCGTCTATGTGCGAGTAGCCGACGATGTGAAGCACGCGGCCTTTTGGATTTGCCTGTGCGCCGACGACGGACGTTCGCGCGGCTGCTGAAGACGACTGTGAATTCCGCGCGCCGAGCGTGTAAAGGCCGGACGCGGCCACGCCGCCGAGCGCCGCCGCGGAGGCGACGACGAAGCTTCTTCTCGTCAAACCAAACGGCGCGTCAGACATGGAGCTGTCCGACGCGCGCGGCTCTTTTTTCTCCGTCATAAACTTACTGAGCCCGACCCAACTGCTCGTCAACGTATATGCACCAGACGTGCAGGAGCATCAGGTGAACCTCCTGCACGTGCGCCGTCACGTCGCTCGGGACGGCGAGGACGTAATCGGCATCGCCCCCGACGAGACCGGCCTCGCCCGTCACGGCGACCGTCACCGCGCCGCGCGTGCGCGCACGCGCGAGTCCGCGCTTGACGTTCTCTGAACGCCCGCTCGTGGTGAAGCCGAAACAGATGTCGCCTTCTTGCGCGAGCGCCTCGACCTGTCGCTCGAAGAGTTCTTCATAGCCGAAGTCGTTCGCGATGCAGGTGACGGTGCCCGCGTCGCTCGCGAGCGCGATTGCGGGGAAGGGCTGGCGCGTCAGCTTGAAGCGTCCCAGGAGTTCGCCGACGAGGTGGCTCGCCTGCGTCGCGCTTCCGCCGTTGCCGAACGCGATGACCTTGCGGCCTCCGCGCAGAGACTCGACGAGCGAGCGCGCCACATCTTCGGCCGACGCGCGCAAGTGTTCGGCGCTGCGCTCGCACACTTCCCTGCTCGCGGCGAAGTGCGCGGCGATGAGACCCGATTCCATCTACGTCTGTGTCCTCTCTATCTTCAAGCGCTCAAACCGCCCCGCGCGACTTGTTTATCTGGTCGGCGAGCACCGCGAGCAGTATCACCGCGCCGAGCGCGATGCGCTGCATGTAAGGGTCAATCCCGGCGAGGTTCAGCCCGTTGTTGAGCACGCCGATGAAGACCGCGCCCCACAGCGTCGCGATGACGCTCCCGCGCCCGCCGTTTAAGGACGTGCCGCCGACGACGACCGCAGCTATCACGTCCAACTCGTACTGTATCCCCGCGTTCGGCACGCCCGCGCCGAGACGCGACGCGAGCACGAGTCCCGCGAGGCCGACGAGCAGCCCGTTCAGGATGTAGACGAGCATCGTCACGCCCTTGACGTTCACGCCCGCGAGGAACGCAGCCTCGCGGTTGCCGCCCACGGCGTAGACGTAGCGGCCGAAGGTCATGCGCCGAAGGACGAACCACCCGGCGGCGAAGACAAAGAGCATTAGTATGACGGGCACGGGGACACCCAGAACGTGCTCGCGCCCGAAGAGCCCGAAGCCCGTCGGCAGGTTTCCAATCGCGCGCCCGCCCGTCAGGACGAAGGCGAGCCCCCGGCAGATGGTCAGCATCGCGAGCGTCGTCACGAACGGCGGCACGCGGAACCACGCGACCATCGCGCCGTTGAAGAGGCCGACCGAGAGCCCCACGCCGAGCGCCGCAAGCGAAGCGAGCGCGACCGAGCCCGACCCGTCAGGCGACGCGACCAACGCCGCCACGACGCCCGCGAGAGCCGCGACCGACCCGACCGAGAGGTCTATGCCGCCCGTCAATATCACTGCCGTCATGCCGACGGCGAGTATGCCCGTAATTGCGATGCTGAGCGCGACGTTGACGAGGTTCGGGACTGAGAGGAACTGCGGCGCGATGATTGCGAAGACGATTGACTCAAGGACTATCGCGACGACGATGACGTACTCGGCAACGGTCTGCCAACGCGGACGCCGCTCGCGCGAGGCCGCTTCGCGCTCACTTACGGTTTCACTCATAAGCAGCTTCCTTCAAGGCCAATCCCAAAAGGAGAGTTACCGCGCGGGCGCAGTGCCCGAGTCCTTGAGCGAGTTCGCGTCAACTATCTTCACGGGCACGGCGATGCTCTTCTGAACCTGTCCGCCCGAGAAGTGCGCGGCGATGGCCTCGATTGTCTTCGCGCCGAGTTCTTTGGGTTGCTGCGCCACGTCGGCCTTCAGTGCGCTCCCGCGCTGTATGGCTTTGACGGCCTCCGGGATAGCGTCGTAGCCGACGATGACCATGTCGTTTCGGCCGCGCCCTTCGGCGGCGGAGAGAGCGCCTAGCGCCGAGTCGTCGTTGATGCCGAAGATGCCCTTGATGTTCGGGTTGCCTTGCAGCATATCGTCGGCCGCCTTGAGCGCGCGGTCGCGCACGCCGCCGCCGTTCAAGGTCGAGACCAGCTTTATGCCGGGATGCTTCTTCAACTCCTCCTTGAAGCCCAGCTCGCGGTCGAGTCCCGACTGCACCTCCTGCTGGCCGATGATGCCGACCTCGCCCTGATCGTTCAGAGCCTTCGCGATGAACTCGGCCGCGAGACGACCGCCCGAGAGGTTGTCAGACGCAACGTGCGAGACGACCTGCCCGCCCTGCGCGGCGATGTCGGCGGTGAAGACGGGAATCTTCGCCTGATTCGCGCGCTCGATTGCGGGGCCGATGCCTTTGGAGTCGGCGGGGCAGACGATGATCGCGTCAACGCCCTGCACGATGAAGTTCTCAATCTGCGACTGCTGCTTCGCGAGGTCGAAGTCGCCGGACGTGACGGTGAGTTGATAACCCTGCTTGTCGGCCGCCTCTTTGAGCCCCGCCTCCAAGTCTTTGTAGAAGACGTGCTCGCGCGTCAGGAGTGTGACGCCGATGCGCTTGCCGCCCGCCGCGCCGCCGCCGCGCTGGCATCCGCTCGTGACGAACATGACGCCGAGTACGAGCGCCAGAAGCAGTGTGTAAACGTTTACTTTCATCGATGGAGTCAGACCTTTCGAGTGAATTTGAAAGTGCGAGCGCGCCGCGCTCCGGCGAGCGAATGGACGCGCCGATCCCTCGCGCTTCGGTTGTGCTATGATCGAATCCTAGAGAGCAAACGGGACGAAGACCATCCGGATGTGGGACGAACATTAACAGTTTGACGCGGCAGCCGACAAGCGAGCGGTTGAAAATTTGCGACCGAACAACTCGAACCCCGATGAAAAGAAGCGTCGCCTTCATCCACACTTCTCCGGCCGCCATAGGCCCGCTGATGCAGTTCTACGGCGAGCACGCCCCCGAACTCGAAATCACCAACCTGCTCGACGACGGGCTCCTACGCCTGCTCGCGTCTGGAAAGACCGAGACCGTGCGCAAACGTCTCTCGGAGATGCTCCGCTCCGCGGCCGATACTTACAAGCCCGAACTCGCGTTGATCACATGCTCCTCCGTCCCGCGCGAGATGTCCGACTCGCTCGCGCGAGACTTGCGGATGCCAGTGCTCAAGATCGACTACCCGATGGCGCGCGCGGCCGTGCGCGCGGGCCGAAGGGTCGGCGTCGCGGCCACGTTCCCGCCGACGCTCGCGCCCACGTCGAAGCTCCTGAACGAAGCAGCCGCCGAAGCGGGCACGGAGTTGGAGATTGTGCGGGAGGTCGAGCCGGAGGCTTACAAGGCCCTACTCGCAAACGACACGGCGACGCACGACCGCCTTCTGCTCGACCTTATAGAGCGGCTTCAAAACAGTGATGTCGCGTGCATCGTGCTCGCACAGGTCTCCATGGCGCGCGTGCTGCCTCTCGTCGGCGAGCGCGCTCGCGTGCCCGTGCTCACGAGTCTGCACACGAGCCTCGAAGCCGTTCGTGAGGCGCTGTCACTAACTTCACCCGGCGAGACGGCATGACGGACAGGCTTCTCTTCGCCGCCGTCGCCGACGACGACACGGGCGCGAGCGACCTCGCGGGGATGCTCGCCGGTCAAGGTTTGCGCACGCTGCTCGTCATAGACCTCCCCGAACAGAACCAACTCGACGCTTGGAGCGAAGGCTTCCACGCGGTAGTCATGGCAGAGGGCACGCGCAACCTCGCGCCCGCCGAGGCGCGCGAGCGCACGCGCGACGCGATACGGCTCCTCAAACCCAGAGACCCGCGCGTCTTTCAGATAAAGTATTGCAGCACGTTCGACTCGACGCCCGAGGGGAACATCGGCCCTACGGTTGACGCCGCGCTCGAAGAGTTGAATGAGGAGTTCACCGTCGCGCTTCCGGCGCTGCCCGTGAACGGCCGCACGACCTACAGAGGCTATCACTTCGTACACGAACGGCTGCTCAGCGACTCGTCCATGCGCGAACATCCTTTGACGCCGATGACGAACGCGAACCTCGTCGAACATCTCGGCCGACAGACCTCTCGCCGCGTCGGCCTTGCGCCGTACGAGGCTGTCGAGGCGGGCGCGGACGAACTCAGGCGTCGCTTTGAACGTTTGCGCGGCGACGGCGTCTCAATCGCGATTGTCGATTGTTTGAGCGACGCGCACGTCGAGACCGTCTGCCGCGCCTCCGCCGACTTGCGACTCTTCACGGGCGGCTCTGCCTTCGGGCAGGGGTTGCCGCGCATCTGGCGCGAGCGAGGGTGGGTCGAAGAGTTCAGAGGGAGAAGCGACGACGCGCCGGAAGCGAGCGAGGGGCGCGGGTGTCTCGTAGTCGCTGGCAGTTGTTCGTCGGCGACGCGCGGGCAGAACCGACGGATGATTGATGAGGGCGCGCCCTCCTTCCGCGTCGAGCCGCGCGAGCTTCTGGGCGAAGAGTTCCGAAGCGCTTCGCTCATCGACGAAGTTCGCGCTCACCTGAACGCGGGCCGTCACTGTCTTCTATACACGACGGACGAGCCCGCCGAAGTGGCGCGCGTTCAGGAGTGGGCGGCGCGCGAAGGCATGGACGTTTCGGCGCTCGGGCATCGTGTGGCGTACGCGCTCGCCGGGTTGGTGTCGGAGATAGTCGAAGGGCAGAGAGTCGGCGGTCTCATCTTCGCGGGCGGCGAGACTTCGGGCGCGCTCTGCCGCAGGCTCAAACTCGGTGCGCTCCGCGTCGGGCGAAACATAGAGCCGGGCGTTCCCGTCTGCTATTCGCTCGGGCGCTTGCGCGTGCCCGTCGTGCTCAAGTCCGGCAACTTCGGCGGCGAAGAGTTCTACTCCAAAGCGCTCGCGGCCGTGTCGCGCCCGCGACAGTACCTCTCATAACAGAACCGCGAGCGGAAGCCTCGCGGGTAGCTGTCAGGGATTAATCACCGCAGAGAGAGAGGCACAGAGAAAATTCAACTTCTCTGTGCCTCTCTCTCTGCGGTGGTGGAACTACCCGGTCGCTACCGCTCCCGGTTCTGTTATATCTCGATCTTGGAGAAGCGCCACGCGCCGAAGGCCAGCAGCAGGACGGCGACGGTCGAGAGGGCGGCCAAGTCCGTGCCGACGCCGAAGTGCGTCGCGCCTATGAGAGCGCCGCGCACGCCGTCCACGCCGTAAGTGAGCGGGTCGATTCTGGTCAGCCACGTGAGCACACGCGGCAGGTTCGTCAGGGGATAGAGCGCGCCCGAGAGGAAGAAGATGGGCATCACCATGAAGTTCATCACGAGTTGGAAGCCCTGCATGTCCTTCAGGGTCGAACCTATCGCCGTCCCCAATGCCGCGAAGACGACCGCCGTCAGCACCAACACGAGGAGCGCGAGCGGCAGCACTAGAATACTCGTCGGGCGAAAGCCCGCGATGAGGCTCACGACGAATATCAGAATCCCCTGAATCATCGCCACGGTCGCGCCGCCGAGCGTGCGCCCCGTCATAATCCAGATGCGCGGGACGGGCGCGACCAGCGTCTCCTTCAGGAATCCGAACTGCCTGTCCCACAAAAGCGCGATGCCCGAGAACATCGAGGTGAAGAGCACAGTCATGCCTATCACGCCCGGAGCCATGAACTGTAGATAGCTCCCCTCGCCCGCGCGCGCGAAGACCGGCCCGAGCCCGAAGCCGAGCACGCCGAGATACATAATCGGCGAGCCGAGCGACGCGATTATCTGCGTGCGCGAGCGTAGGTACTTCTTAACCTCGCGCAGCCATAGAATGTATATGACCCTCAAAGTCTATCGCCTCCACATGCGCGCTACCTGCCGCATCGCGTCCGCCGCGCTCGCCGTCTCGTCGCGTATCGACGTTCCCGTCAGCGCAAGGAACGCGTCTTCGAGCGAGCCCGTGTTCGTGCGCTCCTTCAACTCAGCGGAAGAGCCTATGGCGACGATGCGCCCGTGGTCTATGACCGCGATGCGTTCGGCGACGCGGTCTGCCTCGTCCATGTAGTGAGTCGTGAGAAAGACGGTCACCTGATCCGACTCGTTGAGCTGCTTGACGTGCGTCCACATCTGGTTGCGGCTCTGCGGGTCGAGCCCGAGCGTCGGCTCGTCGAGGAAGAGAACCTTCGGCGTGTGAAGCAGGCCGCGCGCTATCTCAAGCCGTCGGCGCATGCCGCCGGAGAAGGTCTTGACCAGAGCGTCGCGACGCTCCCAAAGCTCGAACATCTTGAGAAGCTCTTCGGCGCGCTCGCGCCGACGCTGCTTGGGCACGCCGTAGAGGACGCCGTGAATCTCCATGTTCTCCCAGGCGGTCAAATCCTGGTCGAGGCTCGGGTCTTGGAAGACGACGCCGAATCGCTTGCGAACCTCGTCGCGCTTGATAGTCGGGTCGAGCCCGTCGAACTCTATACGGCCGCTCGTCGGGCGCAGGAGCGTCGTGAGCATCTTGATTGTCGTCGTCTTCCCCGCTCCGTTCGGGCCGAGGAAGGCGAAGACCTCGCCGCGCCGCACCTCGAACGACACGTCGTCGACGGCCGTCAGCTCGCCGAAGCGCTTCACGAGATTCTGAACTTTAATCATCTGCGAAGAGATACCATCTCGAAAGCCGTCCACGCAACACTGCTCCCGCCGTCCGGACAAAATGAAAGGGAGGGGGCGAGTCGCCTCGCCTCCCTCCCTAGAGTCTTCACTCGACCGAGCCCCGGCTCAGTAACCGTTGTAGCCGTCGCGGTAGCCGTTCTCGAAGCCCTGACGGAAGTAGCGCTGATAGAGCGATTTGCTGCCGAGGCGCGAGTTGTAGTCCTTCGACGCGTTGCGGTAGTCGCTCTCGTCAGTGAAGTTGAAGCGGTCGCCCTTGCGCTGGTCGTTGCGACCCTCCTTGATGCCGTTGTTGTAGCCGGCGTTGAGAGCGGTCTGGCGAAGCTGCTGAGAGCCGCCCCAGCCGCCGTTGTTGCCCCAGTCGCGGCCGCGACGCTCCTCGCGCCTCTGCTCGCGGCGCTCCTGACGATCCTCGTGTCTCTCTTCGCGACGATCCTGACGGTCGTCGCGCCGCTGGTTGCCGCCGTACTGCGCTATCGCCGCCGTCGGCATCACGAACATGAGGCCGAGCGCGAGCGCCGACGCGCCCTTCAGAACTCCTTTAACATTGCTTCTCATCTTCATCTCCCCCTAACTTTCCTTCTGAGGCCCGCGCGGCTTCCGAGGCCGCGCGAGCAAGTTACGTGGACTTCCGGTAACAACACTCGTGCCACGCAGGCGGCGTCGCGTTAACGCCCTTAAAGTGCGGCTTCAATCGCACGAGACACTCCGGGAGAGTACCGAAAAGTGACGCACGCGGCACGCGTTGGTGTACCCGGTTAACGCCACCGGAAGGGCGGCGAACCGTCTCCGCCGCCGCTTCGTCCGTGCCCGCCGCGCCCACGCCCTTCGCCGCGAGACTGCTGGAACTGCCCCCACTGCTCCGGGGTCAGAACCTGACGCATGCGCTCGTCCGCCTGTCTGCGTATCTCCGCGAAGCGCGGCTCCGACTCTTTGCGCAGCGCCTGAAGCTGCGAGCGCGTGTCGCCGAATATCTGCTGCACCTGCGACCTCTGTTCGGGACTCAGCTTGAGTTCGTCGCTCATAGACTCGAAGCGATCTTTACGACCGACCTGTGCGTCGTCGCGCACCCAGGCGCGGTACGCGCGCGGCGCGAGTGCGCCCGCCGCGAAGCCGAGCACGAATATCGCCAACGCAGCCGCGCGCACGAGCCAACTGTTTCTCTTCACCTTGTCCATGATTGATTACCTCGCCGCATCGTCGTCCGACTCGTAGAGAGTCGTGAAGACCTGCCCGTACGTCATCTGATCTTCGCTCGCGTCCGACTCGTCGAGGATCACCGACTCCGCCGTGTAGGGCTCGCTCGCCGCCACCTGCTGCGCGGGCGTCTCCCGCGGTGCGACGAAGGTGAGCACAGCGAGCGCCGCGACCGTCGCGGCCATCGAGGAGACGAGAAGCCCCGCCGTCTTCCAGAGTCGCGCGAGCGTCCAGCCCTCTTCGGCCGCGCGGCGCTCTCGAAGCTGCGCGAGCACGCGCGTCTGGAAGAAGGGCGAAGGCTCGAACGTCTCCGTCGCGCGCGCCTTCAACATCAGAGACGCGGCCCGCGCCGCGTCGAACGCACGGCGGCACTCCGCGCAAACGTCCGTGTGCGCGCGCACCCGCTCAAGCTCGCCCTCCGTCATGGATGAGAGCGGCGCTTCGTCCAGCATCCGCTTGATATGTTCGTCCCTCATCGCCCATCCTCGCTTTCAGAACTCTCGTAACCGCCCGCGCCTACCAACCCGCGTTCGGCGCTCTTCGCCCCGCGCGACAACAATTTCTCGACCGCCTCGCGCATTCTCTTTCTCGCGCGCATCGCCCTGACCTTCACGTTCGACTCGCTCCAGCCCGTCGCCTGCGAGACCTCTTTGACCGAAGCCTCCTCGCCGTCCATCAACATCAGCACCACGCGGTCGTCCGGCGACATCGTCTCAAGCACTCGCCCGGCTAAATCCGCCGCGACCATCCCGCGCTCTGCCGCCTTCTGTCGCTCGGCAGCCGCGCCCGCCATCTTCTCTTCGAGCCACGCGCCCTCGTCTTCCGACAAATCCGAGGCCGCAAGCTCGGGCCTGCGTCGCGCGCTTCGCAGGAGGTTGAGGCATGTGTTCGTGGCGATGCGCGTCAGCCACCCTTCAAAGGAGCCGCGCGCCTCATAGGTGTCGAGCTGCGTGAAGACCTTCAGGAAAATCTCCTGCGCGGCCTCCTCGACCTGCTCGCGCCGACGGAAGAAGCGCGAGGCCGTGCGGAAGACCCTCGGGCCGTGTCGCCGCATTATCTCCGCGAAGGCGGACTCGTCGCCCGCGCGCGCGAGACGCGCAAGCTCCGTGTCGGGCGACTGTTCAAGCTCCTCGGCCAGTGTCGAATCTCGTCCGTGTACGCGGGGCCCGAGACCCCGTTCGGTGTTTAGCGGGCGGCGGACTCGGCTCCACAGCCGAGTCCGCCGTGGCCCGGTTAAAGGTTACTGCTGCTGCTGCCGCTGCTCGCCGCGACGCGTCTTGAACTGCTCGCGCTTCGCCTTGAACTCTGCGCGGCGCTGCTCAATCTGCGTCTTCTGCTCGGGCGTCAAGATTGCGAGCGACTCCTGACGCATGCGGAACTCTTCGCCCATCAGCTTCGCCTGAAGCGACGCGGCCTCGGTCAACTTCTGCGTCGCGAGCGCCTCGTTGAACGTGCCGCCCGACTCCGACTGACGAAGCTCCTCATGCTTTGCGCGCAACTGCTCGCGCAGAGACTTCGTGCGCTCGCCGAAGCTCTGGTGAATCTGCTTCAGGCTCGCCTTCTGCGCGTCGGTCAGTTCTAGCCCGCGGAACATCTCACGGCCACCGAAGTGTCCGCCGCGTCCGCCGCCGTCACGACCGCCGCCCTCGCCGTGACGCTCGTGCGCGCCCTGACGCTGTGTGCCCTGCTCGTTGCCCGTCGTCTGCGCGAGCGCGACGGGGGCCGCGAGTGCGAGCGCCGACAGGCCCGCGACCGCGAATGTCTGTATCCTTCCGAGTTTCTTCATGATTCCTTTATGCTCCTATCTTACCCTGTTTTTAAGCCCACGGGAGAGCCTTCTAACGTGCTAGACACCTGACCCGCCGGAACGGTTACACACAAACTCTCTTCTATACACAAACTCTCCTCGGCCGGGGTGTAACCGAATGCATGCCGAAGGTGTCTAGCAATATGGGCGCGCTTTCACGCCCTTTTTATTGAAGGTATGCACAGGGGAAAAGATGATGAAGCGTGTGAAATCATTTCTGGGAACGAAGAGACGCGTGGCCGTTGTGGCGTTCGCGGTCGCGCTCGTCGCGCTCGCGGGCTTCTGGTTCTGGGGCGACCGCGCGAACGCGGCTGAATATATGACCGCGCGCGTCGAGCGCGGCAACCTACGCAACACCGTGACCGCGACGGGTACGCTTCAGGCCGTCACGACCGTTCAGGTCGGCAGTCAGGCGTCGGGCACCATCTCCGCGCTCTACGCCGACTTCAACTCGACGGTCAGGAAGGGTCAGGTCATAGCGCAGCTAGACCCCTCGGTCACGCAGGCGCAGGTTCAGCAGTCGCAAGCGAATCTACAGCAGGCGGAGGCGCAGCTACAGTCCGCGCGGGCCGCCGTCGCGCAGTCGCATGCCGGAGTCGCGCAGACGCGCGCAGGCATCACAGACGCGCGCGCCAAAGCTCAGGCCGCTGGCACGACGACGCAGAACCAGCAGGCGGGCGTCTCGGCCGCGGAGGCGAACGTCGCCGTGCTCAAGGCGCAGATGGACGACGCCGCGAGCTTCCTACGTCAGGAGCAGACGCTTCTTCAGAGCGGCGTCATCGCGCAGCGCGAGTACGACACGGCGCAGACCAGTTACAGGACGGCGGAAGCCCGTTACAACCAATCGGTCGCGCAGTTGCGCATGGCGCAGTTGAGCGCGCAGTCGGCATCGAGCGCGGGACAGACGCAGGCAGACGCCGGTGTTCAGCAGGCGCAGGCGCAGGCCCAACAGTCGCAGGGACAGGTCGTGGGCGCGCAGGCGCAGGTGGCGAACGCGGCCGCGCAGGTTCAGCAGGCGCGCGCCGCTCTACAGCTCTCGGAGCTTAACTTGCAGCACACGACGATTACGTCGCCGATTGACGGCGTCGTCGTCTCGCGCGACGTGAACGTCGGGCAGACCGTGGCGGCGTCGCTCTCGGCCCCGACGCTCTTCACCATCGCGCAAGACCTGACGCAGATGCAGGTCATCGCGAACATCGATCAGGCCGACATAGGGCTCGTCGAGCAGGCGAAGTCGGTGAGCTTCAGCGTTGACGCGTTCCCGTCTCAAGAGTTCAAGGGCACGATTCAGCAGATGCGGCTCAACCCGCAGAACGTGCAGAACGTCGTCACCTACAACGTCGTCATAGACGTTGCCAACCCCGAGCAGAAGCTCAAGCCCGGCATGACGGCGAACCTGACCGTCACCATTGACGAGCGCAACGACGTGCTCAAGGTGCCGAACTCCGCGCTCCGCTTCATGCCGCGGACGACCCTACAGACGACCGATGCCACGCAGACGCGCGCGAACGGCAACGGCACCGGTCAGCGCAGAGGTGCGGGCCAGCGTCAGACCGGTCAGAACGCCGACGGCGCGCAGCCGAACGGCACCGCGGCCGCGAACAATGGCGACGCGCAGCAGCAGCAGACGGACGGCTCGAACGCGCAGCAGCAGACGGACGCGCGCGCGCAGTTCGCTCCTTCGACGGCTCCGGTGTTGCCGGGACAGCTCAGGCGCGTGTGGGTAATGGGCGCCGACGGAAAGCCCGAGTCGCGCCGTATCAAGATTGGTCTGAGCGACGGCTCTTCGACCGAGGTCGTCGAAGGCGACCTGCACGAGGGCGACGTGGTCGTCACGGGCCAGAACGTCACGGCCTCTTCAACGTCGAGCCGCACGCAGAACAGCAACCAGACGGCTCCCGGCTTCGGCGGCGCGCCGCGAGTTGGTGGCGCAGGCGGCGGCGCTCGTCCGGGCGGCGGCGGCAGAACTCGGTAACAAGGGGTGAGGTTAAGTCATGCAAGCGACGTTAGAAGTTAACAATCAAGTGGGCGCGGCCGAGGGCGTGGTGCTCGCGCGCGAGTCGAACGAAGAGGAGGCGCGTGAGGTCATACGCCTTGAGGGCATACATAAGACCTACTCGATGGGCGACGTGGATGTTCACGCGCTGCGCGGCGTCTCGCTCACTATCGCCGAGGGAGAGTTCGTCGCAATCATGGGCGCGTCGGGCTCGGGCAAGTCCACGACGATGAACATCGTCGGCTGCCTCGACACGCCGACGCGCGGCGCGTACCTCCTCGACGGGCAGGACGTTTCGACGCTCTCGAAGGACGAGCGCGCGGACATACGTCTTAAGAAGCTCGGCTTCGTCTTTCAGGGCTTCAACCTGCTCTCGCGCACGTCGGCGCTTGAGAACGTCGAGCTTCCGATGCTCTACGCGGGCACCGACCCGTCGGAACGTAAACGACGCGCGCTCACGGCGCTTCACTCGGTCGGCCTCGTCGGCCGCGAGCAGAACCACCCGAATCAACTCTCGGGCGGGCAGCAGCAGCGCGTGGCGATTGCGCGCGCGCTCGTCAACGACCCGACGCTCATACTCGCGGACGAGCCGACGGGCGCGCTCGACTCGCGCACGTCCGTCGAGGTGATGGAGATTTTCCAGCGTCTCAACCGCGAGCGACGAATCACGCTCGTCCTCGTCACGCACGAGCAGGAGATCGCGGCATACGCCGACCGCGTCGTCGTCTTCAAGGACGGGCGCATACAGAAGGACTATCGCGTCAACGCGCCGCGCGACGCGGCGGAGGAGTTGAGAAACCTTCCGGCGATTGACGACGAAGAGCTTGAAGAGGTGTCTGAAGAGGGCTGAGTCGTTTCGGGAGTCAAGTGATATGAGAGTGCCGCTCACGACCGCGGACACGGGGGCAAAGGGCGTGCGCGGAGACTTAATACCTTCATCCCTTCTCCGCGCCAGCCCCGCGCCGCCCGTGTCCGCGGTCGTGAGCCGCAGTTTCAGCCGGAGCCATAGGTTTATAAAATTATGAACGTCCTAATGATCATTCGCATCGCCTTCCGCGCGCTCGCGCGAAACAAGTCGCGCGCGGCGCTCACGATGCTCGGCATCATCATCGGCGTCTCGGCCGTCATCGTGATGGTCAGCATCGGGCAGGGCGCGCAGGCCACGGTGCAGGCGCAGATTGAAGGGATGGGCACGAACCTGCTCTTCGTCAGCGCGGGCTCGCAGAACGTCGGCGGCGTCAGAAGCGGCGCGGGCGACACGGGCACAAACACTCTGACGGTCGAAGACCTCGAAGCCATCCGGCGCGAGGTGCCGAGCGTCTCGATGGTGAGCCCCGTCGTCAACTCGCGCTCGCAGCTCGTCGCGGGCAACCAGAATTGGAGCACGTCCATTCAGGGCGTCTCCGAACAGTTCCCCGAAATACGCAAGTGGGCTGTTCAGAGCGGCGACTTCTTCACGGACTCGGACGTGCGCTCCGCCGCGCGCGTCGTCGTCATCGGGCAGACCATCGCCGACAGTCTCTTCCCCGGTCAGGACGCGACGGGGCAGACCATGCGCATCTCTAACATGCCCTTCCGCGTCGTCGGCGTGATGGCGCGCAAAGGCCAAGACCCGCAGGGTCGCGATCAGGACGACGCGGCGTTCGCGCCGTACACGTCCGTGCAGAAGAAACTCCTCGGCAGCACGCGCGTGCAGGTCGCTTACGTCTCGGCCGTCTCGCAGGACGCGACCTACACCGCGCAGTTGCAGATTGCAGACCTGCTCCGCCAGCGACACAAGCTCGCCGGAGGCGCGCCCGACGACTTCACTGTCAGAAATATGTCGGACGTTGCCGAGGCTGCCAACGAGACGAACAGCGTGATGACGATGCTTCTGGGGAGCATCGCGGGCGTCTCGCTCTTAGTCGGCGGCATAGGCATCATGAACATCATGCTCGTCTCCGTCACGGAGCGCACTCGCGAGATAGGCATACGCATGGCGATAGGCGCGCGCTCGACGGCCGTGCGCACGCAGTTCCTCGTCGAGTCGATCGTGCTGAGTCTGACGGGCGGGTTCGTGGGGATAGGCTTGGGCGTCCTGGCGTCAGTCGGCGTGCCGCTGCTGCTCGGATGGCCGACGCTCGTCTCGACGGCGTCAATCATCGGCTCGGTAGTCTTCTCCGCGGGCGTCGGAATCTTCTTCGGCTACTACCCCGCGCGCAAGGCCGCCGCGCTCGACCCGATTGACGCGCTTCGTTACGAGTAAGAGAGGCCGCGCAAACGAGCGACGGATGAACTCTCGCCCGCCTTTCGCGAACTCACGTTCGTTTAAGGCGGGCGAGAGTTTTTCATACGGCCCGGCGGAAGATAAGATGTTCGGCGGCTAGACCGAAACACCTTACGGAGGAAACGCACAGACTTGACTGTCGAAGAGGCCGAAAGAGCGCGCGCGCGTGTAGGACTGTTTGCGAAGCTTTTCGTCGTGCTCGGCGCGTTGGCGGTCGGGCTGCTCTTCGCCGAAGTCGGCCTGCGCGTAATCGGCTTCAGGTACCTGAACCTCTACAGGGAAGACCGGGACGTAGGCTATTCGCTCAGGCCCGGCGCCGAAGGGTGGTGGCGCGAGGAGGGCGAGGCTTACATACGCGTCAACTCCGACGGCCTGCGCGACCGCGAGCACACGAAGGAGAAGCCGCCCGGCACTCTGCGCGTCGCCGTGATAGGCGACTCGTACGCGGAGGCTCTACAGGTTCCACAGGAAGAGACCTTCTGGTCGGTCGCCGAGCGAAGGCTGCAAGACTGCGGCGCGCTCGCCGGTCGCAGAGTCGAGTTCATCAACTTCGGCGTCTCGGGCTTCTCCACCGCGCGCGAGCTGATACTTCTGCGCACGCGCGTCTGGCAATACTCGCCCGACGTGGTTGTGCTGCTCTTTACGACCGGCAACGACGTGAGGGACAACTCGAAGCTCCTCGCGCGCAAGTACGCGGGCCTGCCCCTGCCATACTTCGTCTACCGTAACGGCACGCTAGTCCCGGACGACTCGCTCATCAGAGAGCGCAACCAGACGCTCGGCTTTCGCGTTCGGGAGTCGTTCGTGGGGCGCGTGCTCGACGGGCTGAGGAATCACCTGCGAGTCGTCGGACTCTTCGACAAGGCCCGCACGGCCTTTCAGTCCGACGCCCCCAAACGAAAGGAGGTCTCCGCTGGCTTTGAACCGGGCTTAGACGAGCAGATTTACATGGAGCCTGAAGAGCCCGCGTGGGCCGAAGCATGGAGGGTGACCGAAGGCTTGCTGACGCTCGTGCGCGACGAGGTCAGGTCGCACGGCGCGCGTCTGCTCGTCGTCACGGGCAGCAACGGCATACAGGTCAACCCGGACGCTTCCGTGCGCGAGCGCTTCACGCGTGAACTCAAGGTCGAAGACCTTCTCTATCCCGAGAGGCGCATACGCGCACTCGGCGAGCGCGAAGGCATCGAGGTTCTGAACCTCGCGCCGCCTCTTCTGGATTACGCCGAACGTGAACACGCCTTCCTGCACGGCACGGACGGGCACGGCCACTGGAACGCGCTAGGCCATAAGTTGGTCGGAGACCTTCTCGCCGAAAGACTCTGTGAGACTACGACTGCGAATCGATAGAACGCCCGCGGAGTCTCCGACGGCGGAGCAGGCTTCGGACGACGCGTGTGCGCGTCGCGTCGTCGTGCGCCTTCTGTGCGCGGCGGCAATTCTACACGTGACGCTCGCGGTCGCGGTCTATGCGCTGGGGCGCTCGGCGGTCTTGCCGGGGACGTTCGACGAGAACGGCGTCGCGGCCTCGTTCGCGTCCGACGGCGTGAGGTATCGCGCGGACGCGTCCGAGTTGAGCGGGGCGCTGTGGCGTGGAGAGTTCGGCGCGTGGCTCACGGCCGACCGCCCGTTTCACGTCAAGCTCTACTCAGTCTGCTTCGCGCTCTTCGGGCCTCTTCTCGGATACAACGTCCTCGGCGCGGAGCCGCTCAACGCCGTCTTCTATCTCGCGTGCGTCGCGCTCGCTCTCCACATCGGGCGCGAACTCTTCGGCGCGCGCGCGGGCCTTACGGCTGCATGCGCGGTCGCGCTTTGGCCTTCGTTCCTGCTTCACACGACGCAGTTTCTGAAAGACCCTCTGTTCGCCGCTCTGACGCTGGCGCTTGTGCTCGTCAACGTGCGCTGGCTGACGCGCGAATACACTTTGGGCGGCGCGTTGCGCGCGGGGGCCGTGGGCTCACTCGTCGTGACGGCGCTGTGGTTCGCGCGCTCAGGGATGGGCGCGTTGCTCGTCGCGCTCGTCGTGCTCGGGGCGCTCGCGCTCTCGGCGCGGCAGTTGTGCGCGCGGCGACTGCTCGCGGCGAACGTCGCGGGCGCGTTGATGCTTCTCGCCGTGACGCTCGCCGTCCCGCGTCTCGCGCGCGGCGCTCTCGAACCGGGCCGCTCGCCTTCGTCCGCAAGATGGTCGGCGGAGCACGCTACACGTCGCGAGAGCGCGGCCGAAGAGATTGAGTCCGCTACGCGCGAAGGCTTCCTGTCGGGCGCGGCTGCGCGCGTCGGGCGCGTGCGGCGCAGGTTCGTCGAGCTGTACCCCGACTCCGGCTCGAACGTGGACGCGGACGTTCGCATAGAGAGCGCGTCAGACCTTCTGCTCTACCTGCCGCGCGCCGCGGAGGTCGGCTTCCTCGCGCCGTTCCCCGACATGTGGCTATCGTCGGGCAGGTCGGTGGGGACGGCCGGGCGACTACTCGGCGGAGTCGAGAGCCTTGCGATGTACGCGGTCGAGGCGCTGGCTTTGATAGCGCTCTGGCGCACGCGGAGGCGTCTCGCGGCGTGGCTTCTGTTCGCGTCGGCGGCGACGGGCGTAATCGCGCTCGGGCTCGTCGCGGTCAACGTGGGGACTCTATACAGGCTTCGCTACGTGTTCGTGATGCTCTTAATCGTCCTCGCGGCCGAAGTGCCCGCGCGCTTCATCGAGCGGCGTGCGAACGAGACGCGGGCGCTCGCGGAGAGGGGCGCGTGCGCGTGAGCCTCACGAGACACGCGCAGGACTGGCCCGTGTGGCTGCGGTTCAGGCGAAACCTCTCCATCGGGCTGCTCGGCTCCGTCGCGCTGGTCGCGGTCAAGCTCGGGCAGACGGCGCTCCTGACGAAGGCTTTGAAGATTGAAGACTTCGGGCGCGTGCTCATCGTCACGAACCTCTTCGTCTTCCTCGAAGCGTTCGTCGGCCTGCGCGTGAGCGACCTCGTCTTCCGACTCTTCCAGCCGCTCGAAGAGCGCGGCGACGCGCGCGCGCTTCAAGGTCTCCTGCTCCTGTGTCTCGGCCTGAGCCTCGCGACGGGGCTGCTCGTCGGCGGAGGCGTGTTCGCGCTCTCGCCCTGGATTTCGGAGCGCTTCTACCACGGCGCGGAACTCGCGCCGCTCTTCAGGGTCTACGCGTGCGCCGCCGCGCTCAACGCGCTCCGCGAAGTCTACGAGCCCGTCTTACGCATACGCGACCGCTTCACCTCCGTCGTCGTGCCGCAGGTCTTGGGCGGGCTCACGACGCTCTCGGTTCTCGCCGTCTACTTCTACGCGGCGGACGCCTACGACCTGCGAGCGGTGGTCGCGGCCTTCGCGCTCGGCGTCTTCGTTCAGACTGTGCCGCCGCTCGCGCTCGTCTCAAGGTTGATGAGAGCGTCGCTGTCCGGAATCGAATTCAAGTCCGCCATGCGGAGTCTTAAAAGGTACAGGCGCGAGCTGCTCGGGTGCCTGTTTCACAGCAACGTCTCGGGCTATCTGAAGTTCGCCGTCAACCCCGGCGACGTGTTTCTGCTCGGGCTCTTCTCGACGCCCGCGCAGGTCGCCCTCTACGGAGTGGCGCGGCAACTCACGGCCCCGCTCGCGCTCTTGCAGACCAACGCACAGACGGCCGTCGCGCCCGAAGTGATGTCGCTCGTCGCGGCGCGCAGGTTCGCGCAGCTCCGTCGGCTCGTCGGCCGCTACGTCGCGGCGGCGACGGCGCTCGGCCTCGTCTCGGTCGCGTGTGGACTGCTGCTCGGGCGCTTCGTTATCACCTGGCTGTCGCGGCCCGAGTACGTCGCGGCGCTGCCGGTCTTCTACGTGCTGCTCGTCGTCGCGTCGGTCATGCTCGCGGCGGTCGTGTTCCGCCCCGCCTCCGTGGGCTTAGACCTGATGCGCTGGTACAACCTCGGGCTGCTCCTGAGCGCGCTCGTCGTCTTCGCGTTCGTCTTCGCGGGAGACTTGGACGCGCGGCGCATGGCGTACGCGCAGCTCGCGGGCGCGCTCATTGTGAGACTCGTCTGCAACGTGCCCGTGTGGTCGCGTCTTCGCTCGCTCGCGTCGGGCGCGAGTGTGAGAAGCGAAGAGGCGTCGGCCGAAGCCTTGCGTGAGGTGAAGTAGCGCATGCGCGTTCACCACTTCTATCCGAAGACGCGAAACGTCGGCGACCACTTCGTCCAGCGCGGCATCGAGCGGATGATTCGCGAGATTGTCCCGACCGCAACGTTCGAGCTATTCAACGTCAACAGCCGCGGCGACGACGCGAAGGGCTACGGCCTCACGCGCGAGACAATCGCTCGCGCCAACCGAGAGGCGGACTTAGTTCTAGTCGGCGGCTCGAACCTCTACGAGGGGAGCCTGCGCTGGCCCTGGGGCGTTCACGTGGAGACGGACGCGCTCGGAGGCTTGCGCGTGCCTCTGTTCCTTCTGGGGATGGGCACGGGCTCCGACTTCCTCTCGCGCACGCACAGGCCGTCGCGGCGCGCGAAGCGTGAGATTAGGCTTCTCAACGAGCGCGCGGACTTCTCGGGCGTGCGCGACACACTCACGCTCGAATGGCTGCGGAATTTAGGCGTCTCGAAGGCGGAGCTGACGGGAGACCCCGCGACCTTCATCTTCAACCGCCCCGCGCGCGGCGCGGGCGAAGGCCGTCACGTTCTCGTCACGATGCCGCCCGTGAGATTCTGGTCGGGCGGGAGTCGCTTCTGGCGCGTGCGTCTGCGCGGGCGTGCGCTCTTCCGCGCGGAGGTCGCGCTCGCGAACGCGTTAATCGAGAGAGGCTTCGAGGTTGTCGTGGCCTGCAACGACCCGACGGATTTGAGTCTCACGCACGGTCTTCTCGGCGAACAGTTTGGGGGCCGCGTCGTCTGCCCTCGAAGCCCCGAAGAGTATTTCCGGCTCCTCTCGGACTCGCGCGCGGTCGTGACGGGGCGGCTTCACACGGCCGTCGTCTCCTTCTCTCTCGGAATTCCCTTCGCGCTCGTTGACGCAGACCAGCGCTCGCACGGCTTCGTCGAGACTTACCGACTCGGCGAGTGGGCTTTGAAGCCCGCGCGCGACTTCGACGCGCGACTCTCCGTGTGCGCCGAGAGACTTCTGAGCGACGACGCGCGGGCCGCTTGGGAGCCACTCGTTCGTAGGCGTGACCTCATGCGCGAGCGCGCGATGGGACTTCTACGGGCCGCGCTCGCGCGCATCGGTTAGACAGTTTGGAATCGGAAGTTTCAAATCTCAAACCCTCATTCCACGTCGCGGCAAGTTGACATTGAACGGGCGGCAGCTATTCTTGTTCGGACGATTCTGTTAAGGAGATTGGATGATCAACGCGCCGCCGCACGGCCTTTACGACCAAGCAGGGGTCTCTACGCAGGACGCCTCCCCGTCCGCCTCGACACGAACGGCCGCAGGGCGTGTCAGGGTCATGTACGTCATCAGCGACCTCTCCGTCGGAGGGGCCGAGATGATGCTCTACAAGCTTCTGGCCGAGACCGACCGCTCGCGCTTCGAGCCCGTCGTGGTGTCGCTCGTGGGCGGCGGCGCGTTGCGCGCGCGCGTCGAGGCGCTCGGCGTTAAAGTCTACACGATGGGCGTGAGGCCCGCGCTTCCGACGCCGCTCGACCTCTGGCGTCTCGTGCGCCTGACGCGCAAGGTAAGGCCCGACCTCGTCGTCGGCTGGATGTACCACAGCAGTCTCGCCGTACAGCTCGCGGGCCTCTTCTCTTCGACGAAGGCGGCCGTGCTCTGGAGCGTACACTATTCCGTAAGCTCGCTCGCGGAGGAGAAGCGGCTCACCGCCGCCGTCATAAGGGCGTGCGCTCTTCTCTCGCGTCTGCCGCGCAGAATCATCTATGTCTCGCGCGACGGGCGCGCGAAGCATGGGCCGCTCGGCTTCAGCACGGAGAACGGCTGCGTCATCCCGAACGGCGTGGACACGGAGACCTTCAAGCCTTCGACAGAGGCGCGCGAGTCCGTGCGCGCCGAGCTTGGGCTACACACGGACGCGCTCCTCGTGGGAACTGTGGGCCGCTTCCACCCGATGAAGGATCACGCGAACTTCCTACGCGCCGCCGCGCTCCTTTCCGAAAAGCACGCCGAGGCGAACTTCGTGCTCGTCGGCCGCGGCGTTGACGCGGAGAATGAGGAGCTGCGCGACCTGATTGAAAAACTCGGGCTCGACGGTCGGACTCACCTTCTCGGAGAGCGCCACGACGTGCCGCGTCTGACGGCCGCGCTCGACCTCTTCTCGCTCTCCTCTTACTGCGAGAGCTTCCCGAACGTCATCGGCGAAGCGATGGCGTGCGCCGTCCCCTGCGTCGTCACGGACGTGGGCGATGCCGCGTGGATAGTCGGCGATACGGGGCGCGTCGTGCCCGCGCGCGATTCGCACTCTCTGGCCCGCGAGTGGGCCGACGTGATCGCGCTCGGCGCGGAGGGACGCTCGGCGCTCGGTCGCGCCGCGCTCGCTCGCGCTTGTGAGCTGTTCCCCGTCGGCGCGGTCGTGCGACGTTACGAGACTCTCTACGAGGCCGTGCTCGCCGAGCGCGAGTCGCGCGAGTCGGCGGGCGCGGGCGCATTCGAGTATCACGCCCCCGACGCGCGTCAACACGACTACCAGCCGGACTATCAGGGCGACTGAAGATGAGTACGACCCGCGCCATTCTCACGAAGGCGGAGTGCGTCCGCGGCCTCAAGAAGCCTCTCGACGTTCGCGCGAAGCCTTTCCCGCACGTCGTCTGCGAGGAGTTCATCGAGCCGGAGAGCTACGAGCGGCTACGGCGCACGTTCCCCGCCTGCCCGCCCGGCACGAGCCCGACCGGCTTCTCGCTCTACCGGGGCGACGAAGGGTACACACGGCTGCTCGACGAAGAGCCCGCGTGGCGAGCGCTCTTCGAGACCTTCCACAGTCAGGCGTTCGTGGAGTGGGGCACGGGGCAGTTCGCGGACGTGTGGGAGCGTGAGGGTTGCATGTTAGACCTCTCGCGTGCGCGCTACGTCCCTTACCGCGAAGACCGCGTGGACAAGGAGCGCCCGAGGCTTCGCAAGGTAGAGCACGCGCCCGAAGAGCTTTGGGTTCGGATGGACATACATCAGGGGCGCGTCGGCTACGCGCGTCCCGTACACCTCGACCACGCGCGCCGCCTCGTCTCTCTGCTCGTATACTTCTGCGACCACGCGGAGAACGGGATGGAGGGGGGCGAGTTACTGCTCCACGGCGACGCGGCACCCGTTCGCATAACGCCGCGCCACAACCTCATGGTCGCCTTCCCCTGCGCTAACAACTCGCACCACTCCGTCCCGCCGATCACTTCGGCCGCCGCCCCGCGCAACTACATACAGGTTCACATCTCAAGCTCCGTAGACATCTGGCCCCGCGAGCGCACGCTCCGCGCGACGCTCTCGTCCCTGAAGCTCAGACTCCGCGACGCCGTAGGCAAGTGAGGAGATATGTAGGAGGTACGCGGCATCCCCTTCGGGGATTTCCAGGCAGGCTCTTGGGATTTCAAACAGGCTTTTAGTGCGCGACGATCATCGTCGTTCGATACCATTCGATGGTCTTGCGGAGTCCTTCCATGAAGCCTGTGCGTGCGCGGAAGCCGAAGAGTTCCTCGGCCTTCGTCACGTCGAGAGCGCGTCGCGGCTGCCCGTCGGGCTTCGACGCGTCCCACACTATCTCGCCGCCGAAGTCCGCCTCGCGCGCAATAAGCCCCGCCAGCTCGCGTATGCTTATCTCCATCCCCGAGCCGAGGTTCACGGGCTCTCGCCCGTCGTACGCCTCGGTCGCGAGCACGATGCCTTCGGCCGCGTCGTCAACATAAAGAAATTCGCGCGTGGCCGAGCCGGTGCCCCATACCTCGACGGCCTGCGCGCCAGTCTCGGTCGCGTCAACGAACTTCTTTATCAGCGCGGGGATGACGTGCGACGTTGTAGGGTCGAAGTTGTCTCCGGGGCCGTAGAGGTTGACGGGCAGAAGGTATACGGCGTTCATGCCGTACTGGTCGCGGTAAGCCTGACACTGTACGAGCAGCGCCTTCTTCGCGATGCCGTAGGGCGCGTTGGTCTCCTCCGGGTAGCCCTCCCACAGCTCGTCCTCTTTAAACGGCACGGGCGTGAACTTCGGGTAGGCGCAGATGGTTCCGACCTGCACGAACTTTTCGACGGCGGCGAGCCGCGCGCCTTCGATGAGCTGCACGCCCATCATCATGTTCTCGTAGAAGTAGCGGCCGGGGTTCTCGCGGTTAGCGCCGATGCCGCCGACGACGGCCGCGAGGTGTATGACGACCTCGGGCCTCGCCTCGCGGTAGAGGCGCTCAACGTCGGAGCCGCGTACTAAGTCATACTCGCTCTTGCGCACGACGAACACGTCCTCGCACCCGCGCGCGCCGAGCGCCGCCACGACTCGACGGCCGAGGAAGCCGCCGCCGCCCGTAACGCATATTCTCTTGCCCGAAAGGAAGTCCTTCATCTAAAACCTCTGACGTTTATATCTCTTCATAAAACCGAGCCCAAATCCTCTATCCACGCGTCGAGCAGACTTAGCTCGCGCTCGTCCACGAGCGCCATCTCGACGAGCTTCGCGTAGCACGCGCGCAGGGAGGCGGCGACGTTCGACGCGCCCGGCTTCAGCTCAAGCCCGTCGAGCGCTTCGCGTATCTCGGCGTTGTGGAGGTAGCCCGGCACCTCGTCTTTGAAGTCGCGCATGAGGTTATGTTCGTTGCGCTCCTGCCAGACTGTGGGGCCGTGGAAGAGCACGCGCCAACCCTGCGCCCACGCGACGCGTTGCGCGACGAAGCTGCGCCAGATGTCCGTCATGCGGAAAGAGCAGTAGGCGGGCAGGTAGAGGAGCATGAACGCCTCGCTCCACCACGTCGTGTTCTGGCTGTTGAATGGAGACCACGCGCCCGCGCCGAGCGCGAGCGAGCGTTCGCGCATGAACGACTGCGGCAGAGGCTCGACGAGTCGGTAGATGGCGTCAACGTCCGGGTTCTCGTCCGCGAGCCCCTGTTGAATGGGGCAGTCCGCGTCCGTTACTTCGAGCGAGGCGAAGTCGCGGACGGGCTTTCGCACTTCGTCTAAAGGAAGGCCGCGCGGCCAGATGTTCGCGTCCGTGAAGTAGCGGTAGACGTTGACCCAGCCGTCGCCACGGACTGTCGGCACGGAACGCCGCCTGATTCTCTCGTCCCAGAACTCCGCGCGCGGGATGTTGTCGTCGTCCGTCTCGACGATGACTCGCGCGCCCGCGCGCATGGCGAGAAGATAGCCGAGGTTCTTGCGCGCGTAGTGTCGCGTGGGGCAGAGGCGCGCGAAGCGGAAGCCCGTCTCGTACTGCTCTTCGAGGCCGTAGAAGTCGCAACCCTCAAGATGAAAGTCGCGCGGGCTCGGCACGTCGCCGACGACTATGAACTGGTGCCCGCGCTCGCCGCACCCTTCCGCGAGCGCGCGGAGCACGGGGTTCGGCGGGGCGATTGACGTGACGACGAGGGAGAGTTTTTCGTTCATCTCAACTGAAGCGCCGCTCGGCGGCAGGCTCTCGACTCCCGAGTTCGCCCGAGAGACGCGCACGGAACAGACGCCATAGATTCTTGAAGGCGTCTTTGAGTACGTTGTTGTTGACGCTCGCGCTCGCGGCCCTGTAGTGAATCGGGACTTCCGTGATCTTGAACGCGTGGCAGTGCGCCTTTATCTCGGTCTGGAAGAAGTGGCCGCGCGAGTGAACGCCGCGCTCCAACACGTGCTGAAGCGCGCCGCGCGAGAATAGCTCGAAGCCGCTCGTCATGTCCTTCAGTCTCGTGCCCAACAGAAGGTTCGCGAGCAGCGTCCCGCCGCGGCTGATGACGCGCCGCTTGAAGGAGCTTTCGCTGATGCGCCCGCCGGGGCAGAAGCGGCTACCGAAGACGCAGTCGTAGCCTTCGAGCATCTTCTCTAACAGACGCGGAACGTCGGAAGGCTGGTGGCTGTAGCCCGCGTCTATCTCAAGCACCCAGTCGCAGCCCGCGCCGAGGGCCTCGCGGTATCCGCGCAGGTACGCGTCCACGACGCTGCGGTTCTCCGGTGCCCACACGACGCGAAAGTCTCCGCGCCTACCCTCCAACTCGCGTAGGAGTTCGAGCGTGCCGTCGCGACTCACGCGGTCGAGCACTGCGTAGAAGGTCACGGACTCGAACTCGAACGGCGCGCACGCCGAGAGGACTTCCTCGACGAAGCGCACGGCCGTCTCGCGCTCGTTCGCCATGGGGCAGACGACGGCGAGCTTTACGCCGGAGGCCGTTCTGTTTTGCGAGAGAGCCCGCGAGGCGTCCGCGCGCGTTTCCACTTCTGTACCGAACCCTTCCTTAAAGTTTAAGACGGGGCCGAAGGCATGGCCGGCCCGAGCATGAAACTCTAACACGCGACGCCGAAATCCACGAAGGCTCGGCCGCCGCGCCGTGGGCCTCTATGCTGCGACGGCGGCCGCCGCGTGGCTCGCTTCGGGGCCCGGCTCCGGCTCCGCGCGCAGTGCGTCGCTCAGCCTCGACACGGAGAATATCCAGAGGACGAAGACCGCGAAGAACTTTACCGTGTTCGTTATCGCGAGCACCCCGATCAGGTTGAACATTTCGTCGCGCGGGAAGTCCCACGCCAGCGCGAAGAGCGCCGCGACGACGAGGACGAGGACGCGCTTGCGCGCGCCCTCTTTGAAGAGCACCTGTATCGTCATCAGCGCCGAAGGCAGCACGTAGACGATGTGGTGCTCCCACGAGAGCGGCGCGACGAGGAACATCATCTGTAAGTAGGTCGCGACTTCGAGGTCGAGAGTCTTCGCGCCGCCGTCGCGTCGTCGCGACGAGAGGAGAGATAGCCAGACCGTCACAAGCCCCACGAACGCGGAGAGTATGTACGTAAACGGCGTGGTGAAGTATCGGCTCGGCAGGCCGAATATGTCCCGGCTCCTGCTCTGTAGGAAACAGCCGAAGCCGTTGATGCTGTGGTTCCACGGCTCGACGGGGAAGAACGGAAGCTGGAAGGGCTGCTGGCCGTATCCGCCCGTCGGCGCGACGAACGTCGCCCAGTCCGCCCAAAGCCCGCGCGGCAGAACGAGCCACGACGCGAACCCGTAAGCCACGACGAGCGCGAGCACCAGGGCCGCCGCGCCGTACCTCCTCCTCAAGACGAGCAGAGGCAGCAGCAGTATCGGATAAGTCTTCAGAAGAATCGCGAGCGAGAGCGGCACGGCGACCGCGAGCGCGCCCCACCCGCGCTTGAACGCGAGCCAGGACGCGCAGACGAGCACGAGCACCAAGAGGTTTATCTGGCCCCATTCAAAGTTATCGACGACGGGATAGAAGTTCAGCACGTATGCGACGAGCAGCGCCGCCAGAAGCCATCGCGAAGGCGCGTCCGACTCGACCGCCTTAATCCTGAAGAAGAAGAGATACAGGAAGCCTAGAAAGCACGCGTGGCTCATCACGAGCAGTATGAGCTTCGCCGCGTCGTAGGTGACGAGCGAGAAGGGATAGAAGGCGAGCAGGCTCGAAGGCGGGTAGAGGTACGGGAAGACGCGCTGATTGAGCGACGCCTGCACCCCGTCGAACGCGCCCGTAACGAACGGCGACCGATGTTCTACGAACGCGAGCCGCGCGCCCCAGTATATCGAGGGGAAGTCGCCGACGCCGCGCAGCGATTGCAGATACCCGTGCTGCCAAAGCCAGGGCACATACAGCAGCACGAACAGGCACGCCACAGCCCACTTCATTCGTCTGTCGTTCACGCGCCTATTCTATGAACCGCCGCGGCCGTCCTGCAACCGACAGCACGAGAGAAGAGGGCGGGGTCGCACTAGACGGCCCCGCCCTCTTCGTCTCTAACGTTGGACTACTTGCCCGTCTCGACGTACGAGACGCACTGTCCCTGATTCTTGAACGTGCTGCCGTCGGCGCGCCTCGCCGACTGCCAGCCGCCGTTCTTGCAAGCGTCCTTCGTAGTCGCGACGCGGTACGGCTCGAAGTCGTAGGTGATGCACGAGTCGCTGGTACCGAGGTGGAGCGCATCGACGTTGTCGATGAGGCCGTCATTGCCGCCGCCCTGATTGACGCCGAAGCCGCCGAGGATGGTCGCGTCCGGGTTGGCCGCAAGTATCTGGTTCCATGTCACGAAGCAGTTGAAGGAGCAGACGCCGGGGATATCCTTCGTAGACCACCAGACCGCGTTGCCGCCGCTGAAGGCGTCCCAAGACTGCCACTGTCCGGGGATGATCGGCCCCTGCGCGGTGTTGTAGACGGGCTCGAAGACGAGCGTCGTGAAGCCTCCCGCGACGGCGGGGCCGTTGTAGTCAACCTCTATGTTGAGCGCGGCGACCTGCACGGGCGTCGCCGTCGAGCTTACGTCCCTGTAGGTCGAGTAGGTGATGGCGTTGATGCTGCTGAGCGTCGTGCCGACGTGGTCGTAGTTGAATAGATAGACCTTGTCGCTGCCGTTGTGGACGGTGCCGGGCGTCTTGAGGCTCAGGCTGCCGACGCCCGAGGGCGGAGTCGCGGGGCCGACAACGAAGTCGCCAGTGCCGTTCTGTCGCGTGTAGAGCGCCCAGTGTGTGCCGGGTGCGGGCGTCGCGCCGTGCGGCAGACGCACAACGTCGTCGTTCGTCACGACGACCGTATCGCAGCCTGCCGCGCTTGCGCCGAGACGACCCGCGGCGGTCAAAGCGAGCGCCGCAAATGCAAGAGTGAAGAGAAACAATCTCGTAGCTTTCATCTTTTAAACTATCTCCATTGAGGGGCAAGTGCCGCGCGTCCGGCGCGGCGTCGAATTTCAGGTTTGGGGAGCGAGGTAGAAAAGCTCCCACGGCTTCGGCGCGAGCGAAAAATTCGCGCCCGTAAAAAAACACGAACCCGTCCACGGCGTGCGCTGCCTTCGCAGAACACGTACGTCCGAGTCGGACTTCGGTTGGAATTGAGCAACAGGTGTGGGACGGGGATTAAAAGAGCGTATATTTTCGAGCCTATTGTTCCGGCCGGCCGCCTCACCGCCTCGTACATGCGGCGGTGCCTCTTATAAACCGTCCCCGAAACCGGGGCGGACTCCGTATTAATGTCGGCGGCTTATCGACTGTTGCGCCGCTACTATACCACTAACGCCGCCCCAGTTTTCCGTACGAGGGCGGTCTTTGTGACGGCGGCTTAACTACAGCGGCTCGGTCATAATCTTGAGGAGGGTGGAGCCTTCGCCGTAGTCTATGTTCGAGATTTTCCAGCCGGTTGAGGTTTTGACCATGAGAAATTTTAGGTTCTCTTTGCGGTCGTAGTTGTTGAAGGTGACGAGGACGCTGGCGTGGTCGCCTTCGAGTGTGGGAGTGCCGATGCGGAAGCGCGTGATGTGTGTGTCCTGCGCGTTGTAGAGCGGGTCGAAGTCGAGGCGGCCGACCTCGTCCTCGGGCGTCTCGGTCAGGTCTTTCCAGAGTAGACCGGCGAGATTGTCGTCGAAGAAGCGCTGCTGGAGTCTCCTTCCCTCCTTCACGAAGACGTGGCCGTAGCCATTCCTGTGGACTCTGTACAACTCACGCACGACCGCGTCGGGCGACGACGCCGCGACCGCGGCGCGCGCCTTCCGCGCCGACGCGCCGGGTGCTGTGACGAGAAGTAAGACGAGCGCGAGACTGAACGTTTTCATCAGCGAACTCTCTCCTTTTGATTTCGCTCCAAAGACTTTTTCAACGAACTTGAGACTTCGCGCCGACGCCCTCCGCGCGGAGGCGTTCGAGCACGGAGAGGAAGAACTCTCTGTCCTTCGGGTGGGTGAGAAAGCTTGCGACCTCATCGCTTTCGACCCAGCGCGCTTCGGGGTTGTCCCCGTCCGTGGGCGAGAGCACCGCCTGCTTGGTCTTGAAGAGGAACATGTGGATGGTCTTCAACTCCGATGCGTCCTCGCCGCCGTCCGCGCCTATCTTGTAGCGGCTGTAGCTGCCGCACTCGCCCTCGTATTCGAGATGCGACACGCCCGCCTCTTCAAATATCTCTCGGCGCGCCGCTGTGAGCGCGTCCTCGCCCTCTTCGATGTGGCCCTTCGGCAGAGACCAGCTCGTTCCCTTCTGGTTGACCACGAGCACCTGTCCCGCGCCGTTTAAGACGACCCCGCCCGCGCTCTCAGTCCGAATCATCCCTTGAAGCCTCCATGCGTAACGCCGCCGCGCTCACGCTACTTTGAAACGGGCCAGCGCTCCATCTTTCGGACGCAGCGGGCGCGACGCATTCTAGCAAATTATCTGCGCACAGTCTGAACGCGAGGGAAGGATGATGAGGGAGATGCCGTCGGGCCGGTTTGACTAGAGCAAGATGTCTGGCCGGGTTGAAGAGACGGGCCGCCTCGTCCGTCAACTCTAATCTTCGTCGGGCCAAGCGTCTTCGGGCCAACCCGTCTTCGTCCCGGCATACTCAATCCAGTCGCCAGAAGTAATCAACGTGCGGCGGGGGTAAAGTTCAGAGTCGGGCTCATAAACCCAGCACACGGCGCTGCGTTCGCCGAGAGAGACTTCGACCTGCTTCCGACTGTAATAACTCGAAGACTCTATGTCGTCGAGCCTGTTCAAAATCTCTTCGCCGACCTCGTACACTTCGCCGACGACCGGCGAGTGCGTCTCGTCGAGCAGCAGGCCGGGGTACGTGCCGAAGTCGTATAGGCTGCCGCCGACATTCGCCTTACCGATAAACTTCGAGTCGGGGAAGATACAGGGCATCGCGCGCATGCCGCCCTGCCTGAGCGTGCCGTAGACGAATACGAGGTGTTTACACATTCCGCCTCGACCTCTCGATAAGCAGCCCCGACTCTTAATCACGAGGCTCTACAAGCTTCTCCAACGTGAAGAGCGGAGTCCCGTATATGTTGTCGGGGCCTTCGGCGCGTCTTTCGGGACGGCCTCACGAATCCTGACGCCTGAAATCTTCTGCCCCATCTTCGTCGGCTATGGAATCGCGCCGCCGCCTTCTCAAGCCGGATTCCAGCAATGCGACTACTCTTCCGAACGCCTTCAGCATCCAGATGGCGCGTGCGGCGGATGAATGACTACCTTCTACGACTTGGTTCTTTAAGATTCCTGGTGGTGGCTTCCGTGACACTCCTGACCGGCACGATCTCGGAGGTGTCGGGCGCAGCTAACTCCTTCGGAACTGTCGGGCCGCGCAACGCGCCTGTCGTGTCCTCGTGGGAGGAGGCTTCCGAAGATTCAGACGCGCCCCGAAGGTCCCGGATACCGAGCGCCATCAGGTAGCAAGCGACCGCGGCGATGACCCCGTAAGCGAACTGAGGGTTGCCCTTCCCGAGAAGGATAAACCAGATCAGGGCGAACAATGTGAGCGCGCCGCTGAGCATCTCTCCCGCGGCCCTACGCTTCTGATTCTTCAGCCAGGTAAGCTGAAGCGTGGGACTCTTCCTCACGGCTTGGTCGAGCTTGTGTGCGATGAGAAGGGAGGGGTTTCTACCGAGCGCCTGTGAGACGAGACTCAGATTTTCGCCGCAACCGCGGCAGAAGCCCTGACCTTCGCCATTCCGTGCGCCACACTTCGGACAAAACATATATCACCCCCCTTGCCGTTATTATAGTTTCTCCACACGAGGCCGCCTAACACCGCAGATAACGCGCCGCCCCGGTTCAACTATCATGAGAGAGTCCGTGATGTGGCGTCGTGTGCATGCCGTTATTATGCGACTGTGCCCCGTCTGCCGACCCTCATTCCTTGAATCGCAAACACCATAGCCACAAACACCAACATCACCCGCACGTAATTCCCGTACACCCACTCGACGGCCGCATGCCTCAAAGCTTCTACGGGCGTGTGCAAAGGGTCATGAAACAGAAGTGCGTTACGCGGATAATGATAGGTGAAGGTGATCACATCTCCGGCAAGGATGAGCAAGAACGCGGCGAGCAGCCACCAACGGCGTCCGACCGGACTTCGCCACCCCAGGATCAACGAGATAAGCAGCGACACTTCCGTCAGAGGCGCGAAGAGGCGAAAGAAGTTACCCGGCGTGGCGACGAGCATCGAGCCGCGAAAGACTTCGAGCGATTGCGGAATATCGGCACTGAAGTTCGGGGCATTGACGAGTAAGTCGTAGAGCGAGCCGCCGAGCAAGCTGCCGAGCAGGACGATGGCTGCGGTCAGCAATATCTCTTTCACCTTCGACATTTCGACCTCCTCTTCAGACGCATAACGCCTGAATTAATCCGCCGCCACGAGCGATTGAAAGAATTTGAGAGCCGTCGCCTCGGCGTTCGGGTGCATACCGTTGTCATGCGGCGGCGAAGGGAGCGGCATCGCCCTCCCACTGTAACTTGTCCGACACAACAACCGTACCGGCAAGAATATCCCCGAGCCGCTGCTTCCGGCCCGTCGAGATGACAAACAGGCCAGCGGGAAGGTCGCCAAGTAACAGCGGATTAACCTCGACAACACGCAAGCCGCCTCTGATAAGGGCAGCCCTCCAATCACACCTACCGCCGTCGAGCTTCCGCACGACAAGACCCTGAAAGTATTTCCCCAATGTCCGGGACCATAACGCCTCAAGGAGAACGAAATAAGCCAAGTAGATAAGAAAGAAGAAGGCGGCTTTAATAACCGGTAGTCTTTCCGGGACGAGGGCAACAACGAACAACATCAACGCGAACGCTATAAAGTGATCGAGGAAGAGCGCGATGAGGCGCGACTTAGATGCATCACCGACTACGACCATAATGGTGCTCTCCTTTAACTACATTGAAGCCGCATAGTTACTATTGTGCCGGATGGTTCGGCTTAACTACGCAATGGAGCATGAAGAGCCGAAGGACTCGGCCGACTTCACGGGGGACGAGAGAGAAGCCGGGCTCTCGTCGTTGGTGTAGAGGTTGCGGCGCGTTCAGAGGCCGCGGCACATCTCCGCTCCCCAGGGGGTCGAGGTGGCGCGCTTGATTGACTCCCTGATCTCAAGGAAGTTCCAGTCCTTGCGCTGCCAGATGGTTCCGTCGGCATACTCGATGCGGTTGACGATGACACGCTCGCCGTAGGACGGGCCTGACTCGCTTGAGAGGCTGCCCGCGCTCACGACGTTGCTCGGCCCCGAGACGCTGAAGGAGATGACCTCCTTCTCCTTCCCGGACTTTATCCCCACGCCGCAGAGGAACTGTCGTCGCGCGACGTTCGAGGGGTTCGCCGTCTCCGTGAACTGGTACTCCCAGAAGAGAACCTCGACGGCCTTCTCTCCGGCGTTGCGGAACTTGACGCGATACTCGTAGCCCTCGACCTCCTTGCGCTTCGGCGCGCGCGACTCCTGCACGCTCCTCTCCATGGCGGCGCTGCGCCCGTCAATCGTGTCGACGTTCGGGTCTCTCACGCCCGCCGGGTCGTTGATGCGGCGGTTGCGCTCGAAGTTCTTGTTGGCGGCGGTCATCGCCGGGGCGGGGGCGGGGCTCGACGTGTCCGCGAACTCAAGCATGTGCCGGGCCTTCGAGTACTTCGAGCCGACGACGACGAGCGCGGAGCCGTCGTTCTGCGGCGAGCTATTCTGTGCGTGCAGGGCCTGCGGCAAGAGGAGCGCCAGAAGCAGTATGGTTCTCATGTTCAGTCTCCGTTGGAGTGTGACGAAGTCGTGGACGCCGCGCGCGTTGAAGCCCCGAGAATATCACCGCGCCCGCCGCGCGACAATAAAAAGCTTCGGCGGCGGGCAGAGCCCGCGCGGGCACTCCGCGCGCGGCCGAAAAAAGTGGTTGCACGCGCGGGAAACAGTGATATATTGCCGCCGCTCACCGTCAAGGGTTAGGTTTCAGAAGGCACGACTTCCGCCAACACTTTCTTGCCCGCAGTCCCGTAAACGCTCCCCGTCTCTTCGCCCGCGACGAAACGAAGCGCGCTCGTCAACAACTCGACGACGAACCGCATCAAGGGCGTCGGCACGGGGTCGCCCGACCGCCTGCTCTGCACGCTCTTCTTCTGACGCGAGGGCAGCGTCAGTTGCCGAACGCGGCGCGCGCGACAGTCTCCCCGTCGTACGCGCCGCGCCGGAAGCCCGTGGTGCCGAGAGGGACGGCACCGCGGGCTTTTTTTGTTACGCGACCGCGTGGCGTAGAATATCGTGTGCGATCTATCAGTATCGCGAGCGGTAGCGAGCGGGTGTGCGATACGTAATGCGGGCACTCGTCGGAGCTTGAGATCCGCTCGCTACCGCTCGCGGTTCTGTTCGCGCTCGCAGTCATAATGGACTCTAAACCTCGTGGAGGAATAAGGTATGACGGGCTCAGGCGGAGTCAGGCGCGCGCTCATCGTCGTTGACGTGCAGAACGACTTCTGCCCCGGCGGCTCGCTCGCCGTCGAGCACGGCGACGAGGTGGTCGGGCCGCTCAACCGCCTCATCGAAGAGTTCCTCTCGCGCGGCGAGCCCGTCTACAAGTCGCGCGACTGGCACCCGGCCGACACGAAACACTTCGAGGCATACGGCGGCACATGGCCCGTACACTGCGTACAAGGAACGCGCGGCGCTGAGTTCCACCCCGAACTCTCCCGAGACCCGCGCGTACGCATCGTCTCAAAGGGCGAGGGCGACGAGGACAACTACTCCGCCTTCGACGGCACAACGCTCGCCGACTCTCTGCGCACCGAAGGCGTCTCGGAGGTCTGGGTCGGCGGGCTAGCCACGGACTACTGCGTCAAGCAGACAGTCCTCGACGCGCTCCGCGAGGGCTTCCCCGTTAAGGCCGTCTCGGGCGCTATGCGTCCCGTCGAGGTTAACCCCGGTGACGGCGCGCGCGCCGTCGAAGAGATGCGCCGTGCGGGCGCGGAGATTGTCTGAAAGATGTTGATGAACATCCTTGCCGTCGTCGCCATTGTCTACTTAGGCATCTTCGGACTCCTCGCGATAGTCTGGCCCGCGAAGGTGCGCGACTTCTACGTGCGACAGTATTCGAGAGGTCTCGGCGACCTGAGCAAGTATCCCGGCCTGTCGCGCCTGACTCAATATAGTCCGCGTGCCTCCAAGTTCCGCATCTTCGGCGCTCTATCCCTGTGCTCGTCTCTGCTGCTCGCTTACGAATGGCTTAAAGGTTAACGCCGGGAAGCACACGCGCGCGCGCGCGGCCCGCAAACCGAGACCTCGAATACTCCGACGACACTTCCATGCTAAACATCGACCGCTACCACGCCACGATGGGCGACGCGTCCTACAAGGACGTGACGCGCCTGCACGCGACGCCCCTCAGCGAAGCCGAGGCGACCTTCTACGTGTCGCAACGCAAGCTCCCTTACGCGCCGTGCCTCGGCCACGAGCGCCTTATGAGTTCGCTCTTAGACCTGCGCCTTGACCGCCCGCGCCTTCGCACGCTCGAACAGGATCGCGGCGGGATGCGCCTGTTCGCGAAGGCGGTCGAGGACATAACCTTCGCCGGGACGGTGCGCGCCGTCCGGCCCGGCACGATCATGTTCGCGGGCCAGCCCTTCGCGGACATCACGGGCGCGTTCGGGCTCGCGCAGGCGCAGGAGATAAAGTTTGAGCACGCCTTCGACCTCCCCATCACGACCGCGGCAATCGCCATGCAGATACGCATGGCCGCCGGCAACCGCTGGCTCTCCGACTTCTCCCTGCGCCGCAACGGCGACATAGAGCGCGCCGTGGACGTTGCGACGTACGCCTTCATCGGCGGCTTCAACGACACCTCTAACATGGAGGCCGCGCACCGTCTGGAAATCCCGGCGGTCGGCACGGAGGCTCACTACTGGCAGCAGTCTTATGTAGAGTTCATGGACGAGCCCGAGACGGACGCGCGCACGGGAAGGCCGAAGCACTTCGAGCAGGTCGCATTCGAGCGCTGGCTCGACGCGAACCCGGCGGGCACGACGCTCCTCCTAGACACGATTGACGTTCAGATGGGCGCTGTCCACGCGGCGATGGCCGCGACCTCGACCGATGCGCGTCGGCAAGCCTTCAAGGGATTCCGCGTCGACTCGGGCGATCTGGCGAAGCTCGGCAAGTGGTGCCTTGAGTTCTTCGAGGCGAACGGGTTCAAGGGGCTCATGCCCGTGCTGACGGGCGACCTCGATGTCGAGAGCATCAAGCGAATCGTCGAAGAGTTCCCCGAGGCCGCGGGCTTCGGCGTCGGCACGAAGCTCTCGGGCGAGGTCGAGCGCACAGCGGGCGTGGTCTTCAAGGAGTGCGTCATCGACGGCCGCCCGACGATGAAGGCTTCCAACACGCCCGGAAAGTCCACGCTCCCCGGACGCCTGCAAGTCTTCCGCGGCGTCAACGCGGAAGGGCAATACGTCGCGGACGTGACGGGGCTCGACGAAGAGGATATCTCGATTCCCGGCGCGGCCCGCGTCGAGCGTCTACTCTTTCCGTTCTGGGAGGGCGGCCGCCACGAGTCCATCCCCTCAATCGTCAAGCAGAAGGCATTCGTCGAAGAACAACTCCGGCGCTTCCCCGACATCAACAACTACCCGCACACACTGAGCGACCGCCTCAGCCGCCTGCGCGACGAATTGACCACGCGTATGCGCTCGGACGAATCAGGCTGGCGGACTATCCTGCGCGTGCCCGACTCGCTCGCGGGCGAGGTCGCTTCGGAGACGGCGAACGTATGAACAGAGTCTTCACGGCGGCCCTGCTCCTGACGCTTCCGTGCGCGCCTCAAGACGAAGGCATCGCCGAAGCCATATCACACTCGAAGAGAATCCGGACGCGCGCGAGATGGCGTATATCAGAATGTTGGACTGATCGCGCCTCGCGCCACGCGGCGTCGCCCCGGCGTCGGTCAGCTCTTCACACAGCTTTACGACACGCCGCCGCGCCTTCGCGCGGCACCCGACTTTGCGCCGACCCCGCCTCGTCGGTGCCTTAACCTCAAGGAGTCAAAATCTGATGGCAACTAAAAAAGGCTCTAGCAAGAAAAGCTCTACGAAGAAGAGCGCCGGCAAGAAGTCTTCAAAGAAGTCAACGAAGAAGGCCGCTATCGCTACCCAGCCGTTACCGAACTTCCAGTGCCTGCTGACGTGCTACCAAAGGTACCTCAACTGTCTCAAGAAAGGGGTTCCCCCCGCCACCTGCCAGAAGCGCCTGCAACGCTGCATCGTGAGATGCCTTAGCGGCGCGACCGATCCGGGGCCGGACGAAGAGTAGAGAGCCGTGACGGCGGCGCTCGAAAGGGCGGGAGGGACTTCCGAGTCCCCCCGCCTTTCGCTTGTTCGCGCCGCAAGCCGCGCCCGCGGCCCGATGCTGTCGCGCCCTGTTTTCGTGTATAATCACCGTCGTATTCCCCGTCAAAATCCATTAACGAAACCGGAGCAGCAAGCCATGAAATTTCTGATTCTTGCGTCGCTCGTGCTCTGCGCGCCGCTCGTCGGTACGGCGCAGCAGCGGACGAACGGCGCGAGCAGGCTCTTCACCTACCCTTACACGATTGACGATCTGCCGAACGGCCTTCGTCTCGTGACCGTACCGACCGACTACCCGAACCTCGTCTCGCTCTACGTCGTCGAAAGCGTCGGCTCGCGCAACGAGGTCGAGGCGGGCAAGAGCGGCTTCGCGCACTTCTTCGAGCACATGATGTTCCGTGGCAGCGAGAACTATCCGCCCGAGCGCCGCGAAGAGATATTCAAGCGCGCGGGCGCCGACACCAACGCCTACACGACCGACGACCGGACGGTCTTCCACGCCACGTTCTCTAAAGACGACCTCGAAGAGATTATGGCGGCCGAGGCCGACCGCTTTCAGCGTCTGAAGTACACGCCCGAGCAGTTCAAGACCGAGGCGAAGGCCGTCAAAGGCGAGTACGACAAGAACAGCGCGAGCCCCTTCTCGAAGATGCATGAGGTCATGCGCGAGACGGCCTTCCGCAAACACACCTACGCGCACACGACGATGGGCTATCTCAAAGACATCGACGACATGCCCAACCAGTACGAGTATTCGCGCGAGTTCTTCAACCGCTTCTACCGCCCAGAGTACGCGACCATCCTCGTCGTCGGCGATATCACGCGCGAGCGCGCCCTTGAGTTGACGAAAAAATACTGGGGCGACTGGAAGCGCGGCGACTACAAGGCGGCCATACCCGAAGAGCCCGACCAGAACGAGGCGCGCACGGCGCACATAGACTGGGACGCGCCCACGCTCCCGCACCTCGTCGTCGCCTTCCACGCGCCGAAGTATTCCGACGCGAGCAGGGAGATGGCCGCGCTCGACCTCTTCCAGCAGGTGGCCTTCGGCGAGAACTCGGACGTGTACCAGCAGCTCGTTCTCAAAGAGCAGAAGATTGACGTGCTCGAAGCAGACTTCGAGCACAAGGCAGACCCGGAGCTGTTCGCCGTCTACGCGCGCGTCAAAGACCCCGCGCAGGTGGGTTACGTTCGCGACCAGATAATCAAGACCTTCGAGCGGTTCAAGACCGAACTCGTTCCGCAGGACAAGCTCGACGCGACGCGCTCGCGCACGCGCTACGGCTTCGCGATGGCGTTGAACAGCAACGACGCCATCGCGGGCGCGCTCGCGCCCTACGTCTCGCTCGCGCGCACGCCCGAGACCCTGAACCGCCTCTTCGACACATATCAGAAGGTCACGCCCGAAGACATTCGCGACGCGGCAAAGAAGTACTTCCGCGAGTCGAGCCGCACGGTCGTCACGCTCTCGACGAAGGGGCAGAACATCGCTTCGACGGGGAACGGCAAGGAAGGAGGCGACCGATGATTAGAAGAACGCTGACAATCATTCTCGCCTGCCTCGTCATACTCATTCCCTTCTCCGCCTCTGCGCAGGAGGAGACAAAGCCCGCGCCCGAGCCGGAGCGCCGAGCGGGCTCGCGCGCCACCGAGCAGCCGGAGAAGATGATGCGGCAGCAAACGAAGATGGCAAAGACAAGCAAGATTGCGACCGTGTTGGAGCAGACGAAGTCGCCGCTCGTATCCTTCCGCCTGCTCTTGATGACGGGCTCGGCCCAAGACCCGGCGGGCAAGGAGGGCGTGGCTTCACTGACGGCGGCGATGCTCGCCGAAGGCGGCTCGCGCGCGTTGAGTTACAACGAGATTGTCGAGGCGATGTACCCGATGGCGACCTCCTTCGGCTGGCAGGTTGACAAGGAGATGACGGTCTTCTCGGGCACGACGCACGTTGATAACCTCGAAAAATATTACGGCCTCGTGCGCGACATGCTCTTAGACCCCGGCTTCCGCGAGGACGACTTCGCGCGGTTGAAGACCAACGCCGTCAACTTCCTCAAGACCTCGCTCAGTCAGGGCAACGACGAGGAGTTGGGCAAGGAGCGGCTCTACAACATCATCTACGCGGGCCACCCTTACGGCCATCACAACATGGGCACGGTCTCTTCGCTCGAAAAGTTGACGCTCGACGACGTGCGCGCCTTCTATCGCGCGAACTACACGCAGGGCAACCTCGTCCTCGGGCTGGCTGGCGGCTTCCCGCAGGACTTCGTCTCGCGCGTCGAGACGGACTTCTCCGCGAAGCTTCCGGCGGGCACCGCATCGCCGAAGCGTTACGCGCAGCCCGTAGTCAAGCCCGGCATGCAGATCGAGATAATCAAGCGCGAGACGCGCGCGACGGCCATCTCGATGGGCTTCCCCATACCCGTCACGCGCGCGGACAAGGACTGGCCCGCGCTCGCGCTCGTCGCGTCGTATTTGGGTCAGCACCGCTCAAGCGTGAGTCACCTGTACCAGCGTCTACGCGAAGTGCGGGGCCTCAACTACGGCGATTACGCGTACGTCGAATATTTCCCGCGCGGCATGTTCCAGTTCGAGCCCGACCCGAACCTCGGACGCTCGACGCAGATATTCCAAATCTGGATTCGGCCCGTCGAGCCGCAGAACTCGCACTTCGCCCTGCGCGCCGCGCTCTACGAGTATGACAAGCTCGTGCGCGAGGGGATGAAGCAGGCGGACTTCGAGGCGATTCGCGACTTCCTAACGAAGTACTCGAACGTGCTGACGGCGACGCAGGACGCGCGATTGGGATACGCGCTCGACAGCCGCTACTACGGCACGCCCGAGTATACTTCGTTCATGCGCGAGCGCCTGTCGAAGCTCACGCTCGCGGACGTGAACAGCGCCATCAAGCGTTACCTCTCGACCGACCGCATGCGCGTCGTCGTCATCACGAAGGACGCCGAAGCTCTGCGCGACGCGATACTCAAGGGCACGCCCTCGCCCATCAAGTACAACTCGCCGAAGCCCGACGATGTAATGGCCGAGGACAAGGTCATAGAGAAGTACAAGGTGCCGGTCGCGCCCGCGCAGATCACGGTCGTCCCCGTCGATAAGGTCTTCCAGTAAGAACAGAACCGGGAGCGGTAGCGACCGGGTAGTTCTAACCACACAGAGACAGAGGCACGGCTAAATCCAATTAGCCGTGCCTCTGTCTCTGTGTGGTTAATCCCTAACCTCTACCCGGTCGCTACCGCTCCCGGTTCTGTTTTGAGGTGCTACTCCGAGAACTGCGTCGAGTAGAGGACGCCGTACATCTCGTCCTCGTGGCGCGCGAAGTATTTGCCCTGCGAGGAGAGCATTATGTTGACGAGCTGCACCTGTCCCTTGTACTTTCGGTAGCCCATCCACTGAAGGCGCTGCGATGAGTCGGAGCTTTCGGGCGAGGACTCGCGGAACAATACGCCCTTGAGGCCGCCGAGCTTCAGCCACTTCACCTCGTTGACCTCGCCGTTGAGTTTGCGCTGCACGGCGGACGCGTGGAAGGCGTTGATGCTCATCTCCGCGGGGAAGTCCGCGCTCATCGGCGAGATGCTGACGATCAGGAATGCCGCGTCCGAACTGCCGGGCGACTGCCACATGAAGGAGTTGCTGTCCGCGGCGTTCTTCTTCCAACGCTGCGGCACAGTCCAGGTAATCTCCTGCTGCGCCCACTCGGCGGACTGCCCGCCCGCGATGGCCGCCGACTGCTCTGCCGTGGGCTCGGGCGGTTCGGCATCGTCGTCGGCTGAAGTAGAAGTGCCCGAAGAAGAAGAAGTGCCCGAGAGCCCAGTCCTCGGCGTGCCCTGATACGCGTTCGCAACATCCTTCGCCCTGCTGCGGGCGTAGTAGTAGCCGCCCACCCCGAGGAGGACGAGCAGGAGCGCGCCGCCGACCAGTACGAGCGCGATGCCCGCGATAAGGACTTTGACTCCCGTTGACATCCCCTTCTTCGCGGGAGGTGGTGATGACGGCGGCGGCGCGCCGTAGCCGCCCGGCGGCGGAGGCTGTTGCGGGTTGTTATAGTTCTGCATATCTCTGCGGGCGCTCCTATCGTAAAGATTTTACGTTGCCGATTCGGCGCGGGACTATATCACGCGCCGCGCGGGCCACGAAGTTTTTTCGGGTGGTCTTCGGCGGACGCCGACTGCGCGGCGAGCGTCACGAGCGCCGCGAGCATTAGGAGCTTCAGAGACTTGTCTTTCATCACTTCGCCGCACCCGCGCCCGAGAGGAACTCCGCGAGCAGGTTCTGTGCGACGCGCAGGCGGTAGCGCGCCGTCGAGCGTATGTCGTCTATCGGCGCAACGTCGCGCGCGAGTCCGGCCAGAGCCTCACCCGTCAACTCTGCGTCGGGCACGCGCCCGCGCAAGATAGCCTCGGTCTCGCGGCAGCGCACGACCGTCGGCGCGACGCTCCCCAGAGCGATGCGCACCTCGTCAATCGCACCGCCCTCGACGCCTTCGGCCAGCGCCGCGAAGCAGACCTTCGAGATGGCCTGCGCGCGCCGCGTCCCGACCTTCCGGTAGAAGTGTCGCGCGCCCACGGCGGGACGCCTCAGACGCACGCGCGCGATAATCTCGTCCGCGCGCATCAAGGTCTGCCTGTAGCCCGTGTGGAACTCCGCGTAGTCAACACGCCGCGCGCCGGAAGCGGAGACCAACTCGACCTCCGCGCCGTAGGCCAGCAGCGCGGGCGGCGTGTCGGCCGCGGGACTCGCGTTAGCGATGTTGCCGCCGACTGTCCCGCGGTTCTGTATCGCGAGGCCGCCCGTCTCGCGCGCCGCATCCAAGAGCATCGGGAACTCGCGCGCGAGCAGTTCGCTACGCCGCACGTCCGTATAGGTCGCCAGCGCGCCAATCTGTACGAACTCGCCCGACTCCTCGACGCCGCGCAACTCTTTGAGACGGGAGATGCTGAAGAACCTCCTCTGCTCAAGCCTCCCGGCTTCGAGCAGAACCATCAAGTCCGTCCCGCCCGCGAACGGCCTCCACACGCCCGGCTCCGCGCGCAACAACTCAAGCGCCTCGGAGAGCGTGCGCGGCACGACCATCTCGTAACTCGGAAGGTAAGCTCTCATCTTCGGAGGGATGGAGGATGAGGGATGAAGGCGGAAGTGAAGAAAGCTCTCCCTTCATCCCTCATCTCTCATCCCTCATCCTTTCTCTCGCACGCGCGGACGACCGCGTCGAAGATTTTCATGTAGCCTGTGCAGCGGCATAGATTTCCCGCGAGACCTTCGCGTATGTCCGCGTCGGTAGGTTGCGGCGTGCGCTCAAGCAGGCTCACGGCCGCGAGCACCATGCCCGGCGTGCAGATGCCGCACTGCGCGCCGCCGCACTCTATCATCGCGCGCTGAACGGCGTGCAGGCGCTCGCCGTCGGCGACGCCCTCGACAGTCCTTATCTGAGCGCCCTCGACCTGCGCCGCGGGCACGAGACAACTGTTGACGAGTTCGCCGTCAACCAGAACGGAGCACGCGCCGCACTCGCCCTCGCCGCAGCCCTCCTTCGTACCCGTGAGACGCAAGCGTTCGCGCAAGGCGTCGAGCAGTCGCGTCAGAGGGTAAGCCTCGAACGTGGCAGGCTCGCCGTTGACCGTGCAGTTGATACTAATCCTGTTCGGAGGGTCTGACATTCTTCACGTACTATTTCGTCAATCTACTGTCTGAGCGTCTCGCCTTCGAGCGCGTCCATGATTGCCTCGGGCGTGACGGGGACGTGGTCGAAGGCGATGCCGAGCGCGTGCTCGATTGCGTTGAGTATCGCGGGCGCGGGGCCGTCCATCGGAAGCTCGCCGATGCCCTTCGCGCCGCCGGGGCCGCCCGCGTACGGGTGCTCGAAGAAGTGTACGCGTATGGGCGGGATGTCCGCCGAAGTCGGGATGATGTAGTTCGTCATCTGCCCGTTAGCCATGCGCCCGCCCTGCCACACGACGTTCTCGTAGAGAGTCCAGCCGATGCCCTGCGCGACGCCGCCCTCTATCTGCCCCGCCGCGAGCACAGGATGAATCACGCGCCCGACCTCCTGCACGGCGACGAACTCCTCGACGCGCGCCTCGTAGGTCAGTGTGTCCACGCTCACCTCCGCGACGTAGACGGCCCAGGCGTATGCGCCGTAAGCGTCGCCTCGGTAGTGCTCGTCGTCCCACTCTATGTCATCGGGCTGCTTGTACTGCGTGAAGGACTTGAGCGTGCCGTGCCGCTCTTTGTACACGCCGCACGCGCGCGCCCACTCTTCACGCGTGAATGAACGCCCGAGCAGGCCAGCGCCGACGAGCTTCTCTTTGAGTTGGAGCGCGGCCGACTCTACGAGCTTGCCGACGATCATCGTCGTGCGCGAGGCGACCGTGGGGCCGCTGTTCGGGACGTTGCCCGTGTCGGGACGCGAGACCTCGACCGAGTCGTAGTCGAGCCCGAGCGCGTCGGCCACAATCTGCGCGAAGATGGTGTTCGTTCCCTGCCCTATCTCCGTGCTGGCGGCGAGCACGTGCACGCGCCCCCCGGCGTCGGCCTCGCAGCCGACGATTGATTGGAGATACTTCTCGCCCGAGCCCGTGAAGCCCGCGCCGTGCATGAACGTCGCGAAGCCCATACCGCGCTTCACGCGCGCGCCCTCGTTCTCGCGCTCGAACCTCTCGCGCTTCTCACGATAGCCCGAAAGCTCGAACGCGCTGTCGAGGAGCGCGCCGAAGTCAACGTCGTCGCGCACTATCTGCCCCGTCGCGGTCGTCTCGCCCTGCGTTATGAAGTTGCGGCGTCGGAACTCTTCGGGCGTGAGGCCGACTGCGCGCGCGACTTTATCCAGATGACGTTCGAGCGCGAAGATGCTCTGCGGCGCGCCGAAGCCTCGGAAGGCTCCGTGCGGCGGGACGTTCGTCGCGACGGCGCGCGAGCGTATGCGCACGTTCGGGCAGACATAGGGGCCCGCCGCGTGAATCGTCCCGCGCGAGAGTACGACGGCCGAGAGCGTCGCGTATGCGCCGCCGTCAACGACGAAGTCTATGTCCATCGCGACGAGACGGCCGTCGGGCGTGACGGCCGTGCGGTTGCGCGTGCGCGAAGGATGGCGCTTCGTCGTCGCGGCCATGTCTTCGGCGCGGTCGTAGATCATCTTCACCGAGCGGCCCGACTTCAACGCGAGCAGGGCGGCGTGGCCCGCGATCATCGAGGGATACTCTTCCTTACCGCCGAAGCCGCCGCCCGTCTCGGTCTGGATGACGCGCACGCTCGTCTCGGGCAGGTTGAAGAGTTTCACCAGAGCTTTGTGGACGTAGTAGGGGCACTGCATTGAGCCGCGCACGGTGACGCCTTCTCTGGAAGCCTCGGCGATGACTCCGTTCGTCTCGATGTAGAGTTGCTCCTGCGCGCCCGTCGTGTACTCGCCTTCGACGACGATTAAGCTTGAGTCAGCTATCGCCTCATCCACGTTCCCCTTCTCGACGAGGAACGATTTGAAGACGTTATCTTCGCCCCAGATGATCTCCTCACCTGCGAGCGAGTCTTCGATGGTGAAGACGGCGGGCAGCGGCTCGTATTCGACGTGGACGCGGCGTCGCGCCTCTTCGAGAAGGTACTTGTCCTCGTGCGCGAGCAGCACTATCGCCTCTTCGGCGTGATTGACTACGCCGTCGGCGAGGTAGGGCTGGTCGTTGAGTATGAGCGCGACGTAGTTCGCGCCCGGAACGTCGGCGGCGGTGACGATGGTGAACTCGTCCCACGGCACGCCTTCGCCGAAGGTTATATTTTTTACGCGCGCGCGCGGGACTGTGCTTCGCACCGTGACGCCGTAGAGCACGCCTTCGGCGTCGAGGTCGTCAACGTAGAGCGCCGCGCCCGTGACCTTCGCGCGCCCCTCCTTGCGCGGGACTGGTTTTCCGATGTTCGCGTCAGACATTGAAGAGAAGCTGTTGACTGTTGGCTTTTAGCTTAAATCTAACAGCCGAGAAGATAACACATCGCGCGCGGCCGGGCGTTAAGACGTGAGCGCGGGCGCGCTCTTGCTCGCGAGATAGGGGTCAGGCGTCGCGCCCTTCGTGATGGACGGGTCTAGCTCGAAAGCCTTCCGGTAGCGCGCGCCGGAAGTAAAAGGGCAAACCGCTGCGCGGAAGGCAAAAGCAGAAAGGAGGGCGATAAGAAGAGGCGGCCGTTGCGGCGGAAGCCCGGCTCCAACTGCCCCGAGAAGGGGTTCACGCCGTTGCGGTTCATGTCGTCGTTGTAGCCGACGTAGAAGGTCGTCCCCGGATTCGGCGTCCAGCCGAGGAGAAACTGCCCGCGCGCGTTCGTGCCGAGCGTCGTGTAGTCGATGCGCGCGCGCGCGAACCAGAAGCGCGTGAACTGGTAGGTGCCTCGGAGCGAGAAGATGTTGTCGTCGAAGGCCACGAGCCCCGTGTCGTTACGCGTCAGCCTGTCCTTGTTGTAGTTGAGCGAGAGGCGCAGGGCGTCGGTCGGCTGGTACGAGCCGCTCGCCTCGATGCGCCACTCCTTGCCGGGGCCGGGGTCGAGCGGAGCGTCCTGCCCGAACTCGACGGCGGCGGGGCTCACGCGCGGATAGTCCGGGTTGCCGCTGCCGAAGTCGAAGTCGAGCTGGTTCCAGCGGTAGAGCGTGAAGATGGAGAAGTTGTACTTCTTCGAGGGGTGCGATTCGTAGTAGCCGTAGATGTCGTGGTTCCACGACGAGCGCTCGGGCACGCCGCCGAAGAAGGTGCAATTGCGGAGCCTCCGCGTCTCGTCAACATCGGGCGTCGAGAGGTCGTCCGGGATGACTGGGTCGAGCGTGCCCGTCGGGTCGCACGTGGGCAGTGTCGAGGCGAGCGCGCTCCCGAAGGTGTTCACCGCCGCGCGCGAAAGGGCGTTGCGCGTCGTGCCGAACTCCGACTCGAAGACTCGCTCATAGCCCTCCTCGAAGCCGAGGCCGATCCACGTCTGCCCCTTCATGAACCACTGCATCTGCGACTCGTTCTGTAGGAACTGGCTGCGGCCCGACCAGTCGAAGTTGCCCGTCGTGTTGTTGAAGAAGCGCCAGTGGATGACGCGCGCCTTCGGCTTGTCGTTAGACTGGTAGCGCCAGAAGAGGTCTTGGTTGTTCGTGTTGAAGCGACGGTTGAAGCCCACGTCGGCGCGGAAGAATCGCGAGCGCCCGCTGCCCGAGTACTCGTAGCCCCAGTTTCGGCTGTCCATGTTGAAGTCGAAGGAGTAGGCGAGCCCCTTCTCCTTGCGGTCGTCAACGGTGTCTTCGTCCGGGTAGAAGAACGGGCGGTGCGAGATGCTCCCCAAGACCTGTCCGGTGAGCGTCGTGTGTTTGTTCAGGCGGTAGCGTGTGTCGAAGCCCGCGACCTGATTGTACTGGTCTATGAAGTTGTAGCTCGTGGCGAGGAAGCCTATGTGCCCCTCTTTACCCACGTCGTGCTTGAGGCGTAGCACGCCGATGGTCGCGTTCTTGTCTAGAATCTTCAGGAGCGAGTCGCGGTCGGCCTCGGGGTTGCGATGGTCGAGCACGAAGTCGCGCTGCTCGTCCGAGAGGTTGCCGGGCGCGTTGTCGGAGGCGAGCATCAGGCCGAAGGTGTTCTTGCCGCGCTTGCCCGAGAACTTGACGGCGTAGTCGGGATCGACGATGGTGCGCGTGTGTACGGCCTGAAGGGGCGTCTCGAAAATCTCCTTGCCTTCGAGGAAGAAGGGGCGCTTCTCCTCGAAGAAGATGGGGAAGCGCTGGTTCGCCGTGACGACGGTAGCGTCGGCCTCGACCTGCGCAAAGTCGGGGTTGTAGGTGAAGTCGAGCGTCATCGTCGGCGAGATGCCGAACTTGGCCGTCACGCCGGGGTCGAACTCGACGGGCTTGTTGAGGAAGCGCCCCGTGTCCTGCGGCGCGCGGTTGCCGAGCGCGGCGCGGTCGCCCGGAGTTAGTGTCGGGACGCGGCGTCCGCCCTCCGAGATGGTAAGGCTCGGGATGACTTCAATCGTGCGCTCGGTCGAGAGCCCTTCGAGTCCCGTGACGTGACCCTCCTGCCCGAGCAGACTTGAGTTGTCGCGCGAGATGGGCATCCACGTGCTCTGCTCGTTGTTGAGGCGCTTGATGGTTCTGAGGAGGTGCAGGCCCCACTTCTTATCCTTGCCCGCCTCGTAGCGCAGAGACTTGAAAGGGATTGCGACCTCGACGACGTAGCCGTCCGGAGTTATAGAGCCCTTAGACTCCATCACGACATCCACGCTGAAGTCCTCGCTGACGCCTTCGGTGAATATGGCGTCGGCCTGCACGCCGAGCGGGTTGAAGATGAACTCGTAGGAGCGGCGGCCGTCGTTGAAGGTGTCGAGCCAGATGCC
>JBJMGR010000211.1:0-8952 GCA_045807805.1 Pyrinomonadaceae bacterium
CCTCTAAAATCGCCCGCATCGCCAGCACGTTCGCCTTGCAGAGCGTCTTGAGCGCGTCCACGAACCCGCGGTCACTGGCCTGCCGCTGATTCCACCACCCGAGCTGGCCGGAGAAAGTCGCGGCGACGTAGATCTCGTTGACCGGCGTGTAGAGCCGCACCCAAGGGTAGCGCGCGGCGAAGGCCCCGGCGTACTCCGCGAACAGTTCGGGCCACTCCGTGTTCTGAAAGTTGCCGACCCAGTCGGGCACGCCGAAGTGGCAGAGGTCTGTGATGGGCGTGATGCCGAGCCGCCTGAGTTCCCCGAACGTCTCGTCAACGAAAGACCAGTCGTACTCGCCCGGCCCACGGTGCACGCTGTGGTAGGGCGGCCCGTAGCGCAGGTGCTCAAGCCCCAGCTCGCGCACGAGCCGGAAGTCCTCGCGCCACATCTCGTAGTGGCGGCACTTCTCCATCTGGTCGATGCGCTTTGCCCGCCCGTCGCGCCCGCGGATGACGGGGTAACTGTTCTCGATGCCGGTGGCGAACATGAACCGCTGACCGCCGTCCGCGCCGGAGTTCTTCAACCGTCTCGGCATTACCTTCCTACTCCTTCCGGCTCGCCACCACGCGCAGCGTCTTCAGCTCGGTGTCGCTCGGGTCGAGGACGAACATGCCGGCGTCCATGCCTTTGCGCAGGTAGTCCACAATCGTCTCGGTGACGCGCTCTCCGGGGACGAGCCGGGGTATGCCGGGCGGGTAGGGCGAGACCATCTCGGCGATGATTTCGCCCGCCGCCTCTTCGAGCTTCACCTTGCGCGTCGGCGCGAAGAAGGCTTCGGTCGGCTTCATGACGAGTTCCGTGCCCAGTTCCCTGTGGTGCGGGAGCGGTACCGTCTCATTCGGCTTCGTGCGCGTAGCCCACTCGTGCAGCGAGATGAGCGCGTCGGTCATCTGGTCAACGGTCTGCTCTGTGTCCGCGACGGAGATGAGCGCCATCAGGTGGCGGTGGTCGATCAACTCGAACGTGACCTTGTGATGTTCGAGCATCCAGTCGGCGGCCTTGTAACCGCTCAGACCTAACTCCCGCACGTCCACGACCAGCTTCGTCTCGTCAAGCTCGAACGCGCCCGGCTTCCCCAATACCTCGCGCCCGACGACGTGCAGGCCCGGCAGCCCTTCGAGCCGCGAACGGGCGCGCCGCCCCAACTCGATGGCTCGCCCCCACAGCTCCTCCCCGTGCAGAACCATCTGGCGGCGCGCGGCGTCGGACGAGGCGAGGATGAGCGAGGACGCGCTCGTCGTCTCGAAGAGGTCGAAGCAGAGCGTGAAGCGACCTTTATCCATCAGATCGCCGCGCACGTTGATGATCGAAGCTTGACCGAGCCCGTTCATCGTCTTGTGGATGCTGCCGAACGAGATGTCCGCTCCGCAGTGCATCGCGGAGGTCGGAAGCTCCTCGTGGAACGGGAAGTGCGGCCCCCAAGCCTCGTCCACGACGAGCGGCACGCCGCGCCGGTGGCACTCTTCGGCGATTGCGCGCACGTCGCACGAGACGCCGTAGTAGTCGGGGCTGACGACGAAGACGCCCTTCGCCTCCGGGTGCGCGTCGAGCATCTCGGCGACGTGCGACGCTTCAGGCCCGTGCTCCACGTCGAGTTCTTCGTCGATGGAGGGCCGGAGGAAGACGGGGCGGACGCCCGACATGATGAGCGCCGCGATCATCGACTTGTGCGAGTTGCGGACGACGAGCACCTCCTCGCCGGGGCTGGCGACCGTGAGCATAGCGACGTGCGCGCTCAGGCTGCTGCCGTTCGTCGAGAAGTAGGACTCGTCGGCGCCCATCGCCTCGGCCGCAAGTTCCTCGGCCCGCCCCTGCACGTCCTTCGACTCGCGCCGGTCGTCCGCGCCGTTGAGCATCGAGATGTCTTCGAGGTAGACCTCCGCCCCGAGGCCCGTGCCCGCAACCCCGTCTCCCAAGACGCCGCGCCCGCGCTTGTGGCCGGGGCACGTGAATTCCGTGATGCCGCTCGCGTTGAACGCCTGAATGGCCTCGACGATGGGCGCGCGCGTGTGATCCTTCTTCATCTGCCGTTACTCCCCCCCGCGCGTTCGCCCCGCGCGGGACTCTCCTCGCGCCCTTGCGCGTCGTCCACGTAGCTTGAGAACTCCGGGTATGAGATGAACTCCTGGCGGAGCGTCCTCCATTCGCGCCGCAGCAGCGGGCTCCGCAGCGTGCGCAGCAGTTCCCCCTCCCACACGTCCCAGACCTCGCGCCGCAGGTAGCCGCGCCGGTAGAGGTAGAACTCCTCCGAGCTGAGGTTCAGGTACCGCAGCACACACAGCGTCAGCTCGATGCTCTCTTCGGGCAGGCCGGCTTCGAGGTTGAGACGTGACTTCCACGCGCTCCGTGGGAAGGAGGCGAGTATCTGGTCGTAGCGGTCGTTGCAGTCCGTGAAGACCTGCGCGTTCATCTGCCCTTTGTAAGTCTGTACCATGACGACGACGAAGCCGATCCCGCCGACCGCCGTGACGACGGCCGTCAACAGTATGAGCAGTTCGTAAGTGGTCATCTCCGGCCCACCGCCCGTCAGGCGCCCGCGGCCCTTGCCTGCTCACTCTGCCGCCGGGCCTGCACTCCCTGCTGTTGGCCGAGCGAGGAGACGGGCACGACGTTGATGTCGTGCAGCCGCCAGTCCACGGCGTGTGCGGCCTCGTGCGCCTGCCCCAGCCGCTTCCAAATGTCCCGCTCGTCGCGGGGCACGACGAACGCCTCGCCCGTCAGGGTGTCTCCGTCCTCGCGCAGGCGCACGCGCGCCTCCCGAACCCAGTCGAGCCGTTCCAGCGCCTTCCGCACTTCGTCGACGACCGGGTCTTTCTCCTTGCTCTCCACGTCGGTCGGCCGCTTGTTCATCAACTGCGCGACGCTGTTGCGCAGATCGGCGTAGCCGTCCCTGACGATCTCGAAGGAGATGAAACCGGCCGCCGCGGAGTCGGCCCACCAGTAGCCGTAGGCGATGCCGAGGATGCCCGCCACCCCGGCGAGCCCCGCCAGCCAGTCGCCCTTGTTCATGGTGGCCGAGGTCTGGAGCGCCTTGTCGTGCAGCTCGCGCGCGAGCGGCATCTTCATCCGCCCGAGTATGAAAGGCGGGACGACGCTGTAGACGAGCGCCCCGATCATCAGCCAGCCGAGCCACACCCGGCGGCCGAAGATTTCCAACGTCTGGATGTTCGGGCGCTCGGCCATGACGAGCTTGAAGACCGAGTCGCCGAAGATGTAGAGGCCGAACCCGAAGAGCGCCACCGACCCGGCGAGCGAGGCGATGAGCACGGCGCGGCGGTAGCCGTAGGGGAACTGTTCGTCCGGCGGTTTGCGGCGGTAGTAGACGCCGACGAGGAAGGCCACGGGCGGGACCAGACTCAACGTGTCCTCGACCCACATCGCCTTCATCGTCTGTGACATGCCCATCACGAGGCCGACGACGGCGATGATGGTCAGGAGGAAGAAGATCGTCCACCACTCGACGCGACGCGCGCGCCTGAGGACGGCCTTCTTCTCGGGCGGGAGTTCGTAATCGGGAAAGGGTGCCTCCGCGCTCACCGCGCCGCCTCCTTCTGCAAAAGCTCTTTGACACGCGGGCGCTCGCGCGCGAGGAACTCTTCGAGCCGCTTGAGGAACCCGTTCTCGCCCGGCGCGACGGCCATCACATGCTTCTCCGAATGCAGCTCGCCGCCCGACGGCACGAGGCCCATTCTTTCCAGTTCCCAGGTGGGGGCCGCCGCGGGGCCGCCCGTCCCCTTGAGGTCGGAGACGCGCACGGGCACGGCCTCCTCCTTCGCGAGGTAGTACGCGACGGGGTCGCCTTCACGCACGGCGACGCTCAACCCCTTCAACTCTCTCCCCGGCGCGGCCGAGGCCGGGAACCCCACGGCGTAAGTCTCCTCGAAGTAAGGGCCGGTCAGCCCGACGTACTTGCTCCACGGCGTGCTCTTCGTGACGCCGCCGACGACGAGGTCTAGCTCGAAGCGTTCGAGCGCCTCCATCTGCCGCTGCTCGCCGCCCCAGTGCCACTCCGGCGTCGCATTAAGCTCCGCCGCGAACCGCCGCACCAGCTCGACCTCCGCCCCGGCCGGCTCGCCCTCTGTGCGCACGACCCACGGCGGGTGCTCCACCAATCCCACACGCAGGCGCCCGCCCTGCGCCCTTTGCAAGGTGCCCTCGGGGTCGCGCGGCAGGCTCCCGCACGACAGGGTCAGTAAGCCCGAGGCGACGATTACGATCAGCCGCCGGAGCGTCGAGCGGTGATTCATCCGCGGCTCCTCCTTCACGCCGCCCGTCCGGTGTCGAGCCGGGCGCGCGTCTTAGACTTTCGCCATCTCCGGCTGCCGCTTCGTCTCCTCTATCGCGCCGACCGGAACGGCGCCGCGTTCTTCGAGCACTTCGAGGATGGGTTCGAGCCGGTCGTAGAAGATGACGACGACCTGCCCCTCCTCCATCCCGCGCAGCTCATCACGCAGAGCCTCTATCTCGTCGAGCACGATGTGACACTCCGTCCCCGGCCACTCTTCGTTGACCGACTCGCACAGAAGCCTTGCCACCTCGCCCGGCTTGCGCCCGCGCAGGTCTTTGTCCTCCTTGATGATGACGCGGTGAAAGCCGCGCGCGGCGACTCGGCCCGCCGCCTCGACCACCGAGTCGTCGCGGTCTCCGGGCACGCCGATGATGCCGGTCACGCGGCGGCCCTCCCACTTCGCGGCCATCCGGCAGACGGCGAGGAACGCCTCCGGGTTGTGGCCGTAATCGACCATCACGTAGCCGTCGCCGTCGCGGTAGAGGTTGGCGCGCCCTGGGTTCTCCGCGTCACTGCGGAAGCTCGCGACGGACGCGCCGACCTCCTCGCGCGAGAGCCCGCAGGCGCGCGCCGCGGCTATGGCCGCCATCGCGTTGGCGACCTGAAAGTCGGCCGCGCCGTTCATCGTCGCGGGTATCGCCGCCGCCTCGACGACGGCGTGCTCTTCGCCGTTCTCAAGTTCAAAGATTGTGCCGTCGCGGTAGAAGTACGCGGTGCCGCCCGAGGCGACCGATTCGAGCAGGACGGGGTTGTCGGGTCGGAGTGAGAAGTAGACGTAACGCTTCGGCACGCGCTTGACCGCGTGCCGCTCGGGCAAGCTCGCGAGCAGTTCGTCGTCGGCGTTCAGCACCAGCGTCCCGCCTTCGCGCACGCGCTCGGCGACGAGCGACTTTATCCAGAGTATGTCTTCGATTGACTCTATGCCGTCCTGCCCGATGTGGTCGGCCCCGACGTTCGTCATCACGCCCACGTCCGACCAGTCGTAACCGAGTCCCCGCCGCACGATGCCGCCGCGCGCCGTCTCAAGCACCGCGACCTCGACGGCCTTGTCTTCGAGGATGGTCAGGGCGGAGACCGGCCCCGTCGTGTCGCCGCGCACGACGCGTTCGCCGTTCAGGTAAATCCCGTCGGTCGTGGTCGTCCCCGTCACGAGCCCCTTCTCGATGAAGAGGTGGCTGAGCATGCGCGTGACAGTCGTCTTGCCGTTCGTGCCCGTGACGGAGGCGACGGGGATGCGTGACGGCACGCCTGCCGGATAGAGCATCTCCACTATCGCGTCGCCAACGTCGCGCGACTGTCCCTCGCCGGGGAACTGGTGCATGCGCAGGCCCGGCGCGGCGTTGATCTCGATGACCCCGCCTTTGGACGCGGGGGCCGCGATGTCTTCCAGCACGAGGTCTACGCCGCACACGTCCATGCCCATCACGCGCGCGGCGCGCTCGCACAGGTTCCTCACCGCCGGGTGGACTTCGTCGGTCACGTCCTTCGCCGTCCCGCCCGTCGAGAGGTTCATCCCGGCGCAGAGCATGACGCGCTCGCCCTCTCCGGGCACGTCCTCCATGCCCCACCCTTCTTTCCGCATGAAGGTGCGCAGGATTTCGTCGTCCTTCTTGATCTTCGTCAGAGGCTTCTCGTGCCCCTCGCCGCGTAAAGGATTGTTGTTCTCGATGTCGATGAGTTCCGCGACGGTGTGGTGGCCGTCGCCCGTGACGTGGCAGGGGATGCGCTCGCTCGCCGCGGCCATCCGGTAGCCGACGACGAGGACGCGGTAGTTGCGCCCCTCGAACATCTCCTCGACCAGCACGGACGAAGAGAACTCCCGCGCGATGCGGAAGGCCGAAGCGACCTCCTCGGGCGTCGAGAGGTTCAAAGAGACGCCCTTGCCCTGCCGCCCGTCCAGAGGCTTGACGACGACCGCGCCGCCGATTGAACTCAAAGCCGCCACGGCCTCCTCCTCGGTGCGAACAATCTCGCCCGTGGGGACGGGGATGGAAGCCTTCGCGAGACGCGCCTTGGTCAAGTCCTTGTCGCCTGCGACCTCGACGCCGATGGCGCTCGTGCCGTCGGTCATCGCCGCCTGTATCAGCCGCAAGTGCTTGCCGTAGCCGAGACGGACGAGGCTCTGGTCGTTCTCGCGCGACCACGGGATGCCACGGCGCTCCGCCGCCTCGACGATTGCTCGCGTCGAGGGGCCGAGTTCGGTGTCGGCCGCGATCTCCTGCGCCTCTTCGATTACTTCGTCGAGGGGAAATTCTTCGCCGCGGATGACGGACTCGACCAGCCCGACCGCACGCTCCAACAGGTAGCGCGTGGCGTGCTCGGCGCAGAACTCGATGACGACGTTGTAGACGCGCCCCTCGCCCGAGTAGCGCGTCTTGCCGTGCGTGGCCGAGCAGCCCGCCAGCCCCGCAAGCTCAAGCGTGACGTGCTCGACCGTGTGGCCGAAGTAGGTGCCCTCGTTAAGTCGCTCGACGAATCCGCCCGCGTAGCCCTTGCTGCAATGGTGCTCGCGGAGCCCCGGCAGCAGTGCGAGTAGGCGCTCGACGAAGCCGGGGACTTCGTAGCTCTCCTTCTCGTACAGGTCTTCGAGGTCGAGCCTCATCAGGAGGACGGGGCTGTGGCTGTAGACGTTCGGCCCGGCCAGCGTCCGTATGCTCTCTATCTTCATCCGTGTCCGAAGCCTCCCTGTTACCGGCTGGCGGTCTGGGCGGGACGAGAGAGGGTAAGACCCCGCGCGGGGCGGCATCTCACCCTTCGTCTCAGCCGCTCGTGGGGGCGGGCCGCCCTAGCGGTCGCTCGCGTGGCGCTGCCCGTCGCCCTGACGGTGCGCGCGGCCGTGCTCGCGCATCATGCGCGCGAAGCACGACTGACACATGCGCTTCGCCGGCTTCGCGGCCGCGGCGCGGATCACGCCGCCGCACCAGACGCACACCACCTGCGGCCCGGCGTTGCCCCTCTGTGTCTTCATGTCACTCGTGTATGACGCCATAATAAAACTCACTCGAAGTTGACCGACCACGCGCCGGGTGCCATCTCCCGAAGGCGTCGCGGCGCGTGCCCTGTCAGAAATTTGAAGCCACGTCGAAGATAGACGCGGCTCGGCCTTCCATCCCGTCCGCTGTCGGACTAAGGGGGCGTAGAAAGTGTTAAAAGGTGTTCACGAGGAGGTGACGGTGAGTTATGCCCCCTCGGGGCTCGCCTGTCGCGCGGATTATTCGATGAGCCCGGCGGCGCGCAGTAACTCTTCTACGTCTCGCTCCGCGAGCAGCGCGACGTAGAAGCGCCCGCGCCCACGTCCTCTGCTCGCTTCCGAACTCGATTCATCTCATTTCGTTTCAAATTTATTTCCGTCAAGGTTGCGCGCCGTCACGCCCGGCGGTCGCCCCCTCGCTCACTCGCCTGTGTTTATGGCGCCAGCCGGTTCGCCGTAGATGGAGCGCACCCCCGCGTGGTCATCCACGCCCAGCTCGCGCCCGGAAAGATGCCGTCTCCCCGAAAGGCCGTTGACCGCCTGCCCCTCGCGCATGACTGAGCCCGGCGCTAAGGAATGATCCAGCCCGAGCAGGTGCCCGACCTCGTGCGTGAGTGTGGACTCAAGGTCGTAGGTGCCGGGGCTCCCGTCGGTCGAAAACTTCTGCCGCGGGTTGAGAAGGATGTCGGCCTCGCCGATCTCGCCCGTGCGCAGGTTGTAGAAGAGCTTCGTGTAGCCGATACCTCGGCCCGAGAAGAACGAGTTGTTCTCGGTCGTGTCCGCGATGGTGATCAGGCTGACGCCGTCGCCCTCCGGCCCTGCGCTCGCCGAACGCTCGTCAGTCCAGAAGGTAATAAAGCGTACGCCGGCCGCGTGCTCCCAACGCCCGAGCGCACGGCGGACGGCCCCCTCCACGTCGCTGCCCGCCTTGATGTTCGGCGGGGGCGTCCTGATAGACGTGGACAGGTACAACCGTACGGGCTGACGCCGCCAGTTCATTGACACCGTCCTGCTGCCGTCGGTGTAGAAGAGCGAGTAACAAAGCGCCCGCCCCGGCCCGGCGCACACCAGTGCCCCGGCGCACACGATTGTGAACCAAAGTTTACGCATCAGATTTTCTAAAGCCGGCGTGAGGAGGCCCGCAGAGAGATGCAGTCTTGACTACGCGGCCTTCCGTGCCGCCTCGGAACTTCTTTCGCCCGGCTGAGGCGTTTCGTCGCGCCGGGCGGCTGGCGCGACCCTCGGCCCGCCCTCACACGCACAGGCCGACATGAGCTTGATATCGCCTTCCGACGCAGCCGACGCGGGCGCAAACACGTCCGACCCGCACTCCTTACAAATACCGATTCTTGTGTATCTCGTGTACATGGGGATGCCCCCTTTCTCTTTACTCACGACTCGCTCCCTATTCAATATTGAAGGAATTAATCCAACGTTGCTTTTGATGCCCGGCGACTCGCCCATGTTGTTCGGTTGCGGACAAAGAGTCGGGCCGATGTGAACCGACGTTGAGGATGTGGTGACGACGGGCGGTGACCGGCAGGCCCGTGGAGGGGCCGAAGATGCGGGGCGAGATTTCTACAAATTGAATCGGAATTATTAACAAAACTGTTGCCCGCCGTCTCCTGTTCGCGCCCGAACATACTTGCCC
>JBJMGR010000212.1:0-7986 GCA_045807805.1 Pyrinomonadaceae bacterium
ATGAAACCAATGTTCCTGCGGTGCGTCGCCTTTGGCGATGGCGACGAAGCTCGCGAGGCGCGACTCCGAGGCCAGCAGGTCGTAGTAAGAGTCGTCGGGCCGTCCGGCCGTGACGTTATAGCCGATGCGGAAGACCTTGCGCTCCTCGTCGAAGAGGAAACGGAAGTCCATCCCTCCGAAAAGCTCATCGCACCGACGCGCCAACCGGCTCAGGCGCGAGAGCACGGCCGTTACGGCCGCCGCCGCGTCTTCGATAGCCGTGGTGAGCGAGGGCACACCGCCGAGCACCGCCCCTTGCTCCGTGGAGACGCGCGGCGACTCATGCGCCGAGTCGGACGACTGGGCGCTGAGGTCTGTGAGCGCGGCGTCGTAGACCTCCGACGCGCGCGCGAGGCTTTCCACACGCTCAAGCGCGAGCGCGCGTTCGGGTCGTAGCGGGGCGGCGAGGCCGGAAGAGAGTACGTAACTGAGGTGCGTGTCACGCGGGTAGACTACGGGTGCGAAGGCGCGCAGGTCGCGCGCGAACTCTTTCAACTGCCGCAGCAGCGCGCCCGCCCAGGAGCTGGCCTCCGTAAAATCGCCTGCCCCGTGCTCCTGCGCGAGTGCGGCGAGCATGTCGTCCGCGGTCGAAGCGTGCCGGTGCAGAGAGTTGAGAAGCGTCTCCCAGCCGCACAGGGATTCGGGCGGCTCGACCGCGACCGTCTTGGCGCAAGACGTAATCTCATCTCGCAGGTGATTGATCGTGACGACTTCCGTGCGTTTCCGCGACGCGCCCACGCGCTCCACCTCAAGGCGGAGCAGCGCGATTGTGTCGCCGAGCCCGGCGAGCGTGTGCGCGCCGAAGAGCGGACGCTCCGACAACTCGACGCACGCCTGCTTGAGCGCGAGCAGGTGGCCCGCAAGGTTTCCGCTGTCCACGGCGGAGACGTACTGAGGATTAAGCGGCTCAAGCGTGCGCGTGTCGTACCAGTTGAAGAGGTGGCCGCGAAACTTCGGCATCTTATCGATGGCGTCGAAGGTCATCTCAAGCCGCTCGACGAGTTCGAGCGTGCCCGCGTAGCCGAAGTCGTGCGCGGCGACGGTCGAAATCAAGAGCAGGCCGACGTTGGTCGGCGAGGTGCGATGCGCCACCACCGGCTTCGGGTCTTCCTGAAAATTATCGGGCGGCAGCCACCGATCTTCCTTCGAGACGAACGTCTCGAAGAAACGCCAGGTGCGCCGCGCGATGAGTCGCACCTCCTGTTCGTCCGTCCCCGAAAGCTCTTCCCGCTCGACTTCGATGCGGCGGCTGACCCAGTAGGCGACGAACGGCGACGCGACCCACGTCAGCAGGAACGGCGCGGCGGCGGGCAGCGCGGCGGGGCGCAGCGCGAAGACGAGCGCGACGGCCCCGACCAGAATCAACCCGGCGGGCCACATGAAGCGGAAGGCCGCGCCGAGTGTGGGCGCGCTGCCCGCCTCTGCCTGCGCGGCCGTCGTCCATTCGAGCAGGCGACGTTTTGAAACGAGCTTGCGATAGAGCGTGCGCACTACGCCGTCGCACATCAGATAAGCCTGATGCGCGAGGAACGTGAGTGTCACCGCCACCTGCGCGGTGTTCGTCCGCGCGTCGCCCCAAACGCTCCAGAAGTGGCTCGTCCACGGGATGCCGCGCGGGTGCAGCAGCATGCTCGTCGTCACGTGCGCGTAGACGGGGAACGCCAGTGTGAGCAGTATGAAGAGCGACCACAACAGCGGCGAGCCCGGCAGCAACGTCCACGCGAAGACGAGCCAGACGACGACCGACGGCGCGACGAGACTGCGCCGCAGGTTGTCGAAAATCTTCCAGCGCGCGACGACCGGCAAGGTGTTTCGCACGCCGCGCCCGTGCGCGTCGGGCACAGTCGGAAAGAGCCAGCGCGCTATCTGCCAATCGCCGCGCGTCCAGCGGTGCTGGCGCATCGCGTAGGTCACGTAGCGCGCCGGGTAGTCGTCCAACAACTCTACGTCCGTCACGAGCGCGGCACGCGCGTAGAGTCCCTCGAACAGGTCATGACTGAGCAGCGCGTTCTCGGGCACGCGTTCGGCGAGCGCGCGCGCGAAGGCGTCCACGTCGTACAGGCCCTTGCCCGTGAACGTGCCTTCGCTGAAGAGGTCTTGATAAACGTCGGAGGCGGCGGTCGTGTACGGGTCAACCCCCGTGTTGCCCGAGAAGACGCGCGCGAAGCGCGAGAGCGCGGCGCTCTCCAAAGAGACGCTGACGCGCGGCTGTAAGATTGCGTAGCCGCGCGTGACGCGCCCCGTGCGCTCGTCGAGTTGCGGGCGGTTCAAAGGGTGCCGCGCGATGCCTACGAGGCGCCGGGCCGCGTCGCGCGGCAACTGCGTGTCGGAGTCGAGCGTGATGACGTAACGAATTTCGGCGAGCAGTTTCGCGTCCGCCGTCGCGATAATGAAGCTCGTATCACGCGCGCCACGCAGAAGGCGGTTGAACTCTTCGAGCTTGCCGCGCTTACGCTCCCAGCCCATCCACTTCCCCGCGCGCGCGTTCCACTGTCGCTTGCGTTGGAAGAGATGGAAGCGTTTTAGCACGGACGAGTCCGGGCCGTAACGCGCGTTCAACTCCTCGACGCCGGCCAATGCCTGATCGAGCAAGGCGGCGTCCGCAGGCGTCTCCTCCGCCTCCGCATCCGCGAAGTCGCCGAGTAGTGCGAAATATAGATTCTCGTCCTGATTGGCGAGGTAGTGGACTTCCAACTTCTCAAGCAGTTCTTTGACCGTCGCATCATTGGTGAAGAGTGTCGGGACGACGACCACCGTGCGCGCGTCTTCGGGCACGCCCTTCGCGGTCTCCATGCTCGGCAGAAGGCGCGGGCGAAACTTGTGCGTCACGTCCCAGTTGAGCACGCTCAAAGCCAGGTCGCTCGCGGGCACGAGCGAGAGCAGCGCGAGGCCGACCGTTACGATTCGACTCGCGCCGCCGTAGTAAGCCATGAAGCAGAGGGCCGCGACGACGAGCGACGTGACGAGCGCGAGCGTGCCCAGGTAGAAGAAGGTCGGGTGGCGCAAGACCGAACGCGAGACGCGCTCGCGCGGGCGTGGGCGGTAGCGAAAGATTTGTTCGAGCCGTACAACGTCTTCGCCGATGAGGTATGCGCCGACGTGCGCGCGCCCGATGTCCTCCGGCTGCTGCGCGTGCGCGTCGGCGGCCAAACGAAGCGTGCCGCGCGCCACTTCGAGTTCGTCCGCGCCCGTGCGCTTCGCGATGCGCTCGATGACGTGGCGGTAGCGGTCGCGCGTCTGAAAGTTCATGCGCGCGTAGACGCCCGCGGGGTCTTCGCCGAGCAGCGGGTCAACCAAGCTCACCGACTCGAAGAAGTCGCGCCAGTCGAGCGTCGAGAGCAGGCGCATCGAGGTGATAATGTTGCCGACGGTGACCTGCGCGGCGGCCTGCCTCTGGTGTTCGAGGTGGACGGCCTGCTCCGTCGTGAGTTCCTGCTTGTTCAGACGGCGCTCAAGCCAGTCGAAGACGGGCATGAAGGCCGGGTCTTGGTCGCGCAGGCGTTGCGTGAGTTGGACGACGAAGGCGCGGTCGAGGTCGTCGCGCTTGCCCAGACGCCCGGCGAGCAGAGCGGTCAAGGACTCGGGCTGCCGCCCGACCACCTCCAACATCTGGTCGGCGAGCGCGTCCGCCTCTTCGCGGGCCTCACGCGCCGCGACGATGCGCGTGGCGAGGCGGCGCAGGTTCTCGACCAACGCAAGGCGCAGTGTGATGGCGACGGCCCACAACTCGCCGATGGTGAGCGGCGTCGTCTGCTGGTAAGCCCGGACGAAGCGTCTCAGGGTCTCCGCGTCGAGCCGACTGTCGGTGTGCGCGATGAGCGAGAGGGCGACGGCGTAGATGCGCGGGTAGTCTGTGAGGTCGCCCGCGGAGAGCTTTGGGAGTTCGTAGTAGTAACCCGCGGGCAGGTCTTCGCGAATCTCGCGGAGCTGCTCTTCGACGATGTGAAAGTTATCGACGAGCCATTCGGCGGCGGGCGAGATGGTGCGCTCGTCGCGCACCGCCTCGGCGAGCGAGCGGTATGCGGCGACGAGCAGCCGCCCGTTCTTCTCCAGCGCCGGCAGAAGCCGACGGCCGAGCCGCCGCCCTGCGTAGACTCTGTGTTCGGCCGCCAGCGTCGCCGCGTACTGCTCAAGACGTTCGACGCTATACAACTCGTCACGAATCGGCTCCTCATCGCGAGCTTCGGGCGTACGCGTTAGACCCCGCAATAATCCCGTCAGAGTCACAGCCATCATTCCAGTCGCTTCTATCAGTGGATTTACGGAGAAAAGTGTATCACGACGCCTGCATACTACGGCGTCCCCAAATTCGCGAAGGATAAATTCCCGTTGATTAAGGCTGCCCGGAAGTATCTACACAGATTAATTAACGGGTATAGCGCGGAAAGATTATGCACGGCCCGACCGGGCACACCCTCACGTCGTGCCCACGCGAATCACATCTGTTATAAATCTACGCCGTGTATATCACCGTCAAGCGGGGCTCAACTTCACGCATGCTTAGAACCATATTCTCACTGATTCTCATATTCTTACTCGTCAACACGACAGAAACGGCGGCCTCCCAGCGCGGGAGGCACAGGGCGGGCGTACCCATAGCGCGACGCGCGGCAAAGGCAGCGCCCGGTTCGGCCAGAGAACTCCGCGAGAAGACTTTCGAGCTCGTCTGGCGGACTGTCAACGAGGAGAATTTCGACCCGACCTTCGGCGGCGTCAACTGGGCGGAGGTTCACTCGCGCTACCAACCGCGCGTGGCGGGGCTGAATACCGACCGGGAGCTGTACGTTCTGCTTGCACAGATGCTCGCGGAGATACCGCAGTCGCACTTCGCCGTCATCCCGCCCGAAAGCATTCCGAAGATTAAGCCGAAGAGGGAGCTGCCCGCCGGGGCGGACGACGAAGGCGACGAGACGCCCGACCCCTTAACGGACGAAGCGAATGGAGAAGGCGATAACGAGGCGGCCGACCGTATGCTGAACGGCGTCGGTGTCGACGTGCGCATTCTTGACGGTCGTGTGGTTATAACCGGCGTCGCGCCGGACGGCCCCGCCGCGAAGGCCGGTCTGCGCGCGGGCTTCATCCTGACGGGCGTTGACGGCGTGACGCTCGGGAAGATCCAGCCGGGCGTAGACCTGACGCCCGAGTTGCACATGAGACTCCGTCATAGGGTCCTGTTCGATTACCTAGGGGGTAAGGCCGGGACGGAAGTCAACGTCTCCTACCTGGACGAAGCGGACAATCCGCACCAGGTCGCGATCAAACGCGAGCGGTTGAAGGGCTCGCTCTCTCAACCAGTCGGCAACCTCCCGCCCCTATACATGGAACTTGAGTCGAAGCGTCTCGACGGCGGGATAGGCTACATAAAGTTCACGGTCTTCACGCCCCAGATGGCGGAGAAGCTCTGCGGTGCTATCAGGTCCATGCGCGACGCGCGGGGTCTTGTCGTAGATTTACGCGGCAACCCCGGCGGCGTGATGGGCGTGGCCTCGGGCGTCGCAGGACTACTGTCCGACGAGGTCGGGCTGATCGGCATCCTCAGACTGCGAACGGGGAGCATCCCCATCCCCATCTTCCCGCAGAGGTCGCCTTACGACGGGCCGATAGTCGTGCTCATCGACCGCCTCTCGGGCTCGACCGCAGAGGTCATGGCCGCCGCCCTACAGGAGACGGGGCGCGCTCTGGTGGTCGGGGAGCGCAGCGCTGGCGCAGTGCTCGGAGCAAACATCATCAAGCTCCCGACGGGGGCGCTGTTCGAGTACGCGCGCGCAGGCTTCAAGACGGCGCACGGCGAGACCCTCGAAGGCAAGGGGGTTAAGCCCGACGTTGAGGCGAAGCTCGACCGCGGCTCCCTACTGAAGGGCGAGGACAGTCAACTTCAGGAGGCGGTCAGGCAGATAGGGCTCCGCAAAGAGAGCGCGGACAGGAAGAGGACTGTGTCGGCCCCGCCGCCCCCGGCCCCTCTGGTCGTAGTCAAACCTCCTTCCGCGATGACTCCAAACGTGGCCGCGGCGGAAAAGTCCGAAGGCTCGACAGGGCGCGCGCCGTCGTTCAAATCTACGCCTCAGGCCGAAGCGGTCATGGAGAGATACATCAAGGCGCTCGGCGGCCGCGAGGCTTTGCAAGGGCTGAAGAGTCGAGTGTCTGTCGGCACCTGCGCCTACCCGTTTCAGGGCCTGAGCGGGAAGGTGGTGATTTACGAAGAGGCCCCTTATAAGCAGAGCATGCAGATGGAGGTCCCTAACCTCGGCGTGATCAAAATGGTCTTCGACGGCAAACGAGGGTGGATGCAGAGTTCTCTGATGGGCTTCCACGAGTTCGGCGGGAGCGAGCTATCCTACATGCGGCGTGAGTTCGACTTCCACAAGGTAACGAAGTACAGAGAGATCTATTCGGAGATGAGCTTTAAGGGGACGTTTGATTCGAGCCAGGGCAAGGTGGACGTGCTTGAGGTGATCGCTTCGGACGGCTTGCGCGACGAGCTGCATTTCGACTCGGCGACGGGGCTGCTCGTCTACGGCGGCGGGGCGAAACTCGGCGACTACAGGCAGGTCGGGGCGGTGAAAATCCCTTTCCGGCAGACCATACTCGTCGGCGGGCTTGAAATGAAGATCCAACTGGAGCAGGTCACTCACAACGTTTCGATTGACGAAGACGCCTTCGCCGAGCCCCATAGCTGTTTCACCGGGCAGTAAAGTCTGGGGGATCTACTTCACACAAGATAGATGGTTTGTCGACATCCGTGCTCCTAAATAGTTGAAGATTTGCATCCTGGCGAATAACGGCCTGCGTCAAACATATAATTCCCCTAATTTTCTATCTCCGTTGATTGGCGGCCCCGATAAGTCGCTGCTATTATCTGACGTTTCGACGCGCCCTCTCAGCCATCCACTTGGCGTCGGTTAACAACCGCCGGGACGTATCGCATTCCAGATCAGGGGGAGATTTATGACGACTCACACACGCTGCAACCGCCTTACTACACATGGCCCACGACGTAAACTGCCGACGCTCTCGCTACTCTTCGCCGCCGCGCTCTCTGTGGCGCTCGTGACGCTGCCGCCGGGCGCGAGTGCGGCGAACACCTGGCACGTTAGCCCGAACAGTGCTGGTGCCTGTACGGTGGCCGACCCGAACTGCGCGACCATTCAAGCGGCGGTGACGGCGGCCTCTTCCGGCGACACCATCCAAGTTGCCGCCGGGTCTTACGCCGAGCACGTCACGATAAGCAAGGACTTGACCATCAACGGCGCGGGCGCGGCTCAGACCGTCGTGGACGGGATGCAGTCGGGCACGGTCTTTTTCATCATCTCGGGCACGGTGAGCCTGTCGGGGATGACCGTCACCAACGGGGATACGTCCCTGTACGGCGGCGGCATCAACAACAGCGGGGTGCTGACCGTCATTAACTGCGTCATCAGCAACAACTCGGCCTCAAACGGCGGCGGTATCATTAACACCAAGACGGCGACGATCACGAACAGCGTCGTTAGCGGGAACTTCACTACCGACAGCAGTGGCGCGGGCGGTGGCGTCTTCAACTCCACGGGTACTCTAAATGTCTCGGGCAGCACCTTCAGCAATAATTCCATCAACAAGTCCATCAACAGCAGCGGGTTGGGCGGCGGCATCTGCAACGCGAATCAGAGTACGCTAAACGTCAACGGCAGCACCTTCGACAATAATCTTGCGGGCTTTGGCGGAGGCATCTATAACACGAATGCTACGATGACGGTCACGGGCAGCACCTTCGGTAATAACTCCGCCCGGTACGGCGGCGGCATCTATAACGGCCAAACTGCGACCGTCACGAGCAGCACCTTCAGCGGTAATTCCGGCGGCGGCAGTAATTCCGGCGGCGGCGGCGGCATCGACAACAACGGGCCGCTCACCATCACGAGCAGCATCGTCGCCGGTAACACGACGGCGACCTCCGGCCCCGACCTGCGC
>JBJMGR010000213.1:0-14819 GCA_045807805.1 Pyrinomonadaceae bacterium
ACCACCTCACGCAGCACGTCCACACTCATGCCCTCGACCTTGAGCAGCACGGCCTGATTGAAGTGATGCTGCTCCGCGAATCGGCGCTCGAAGAACCAATGCTGTATGGGCGTGAGCGGCACATCGCCGCCGACAGTCCCCTGCTCGGCCTCCGCGCGCGCGCCCGACCCGGCCGCAGCCGCGAGCGCCTCTACCGTCTGATGCTCGAAGAGTTGTCGTGGGGTGACGCGCACTCCGCGCCGCGCCGCCCTCGCTATCACCTGTATCGAGAGGATGGAGTCGCCGCCCAACTCGAAGAAGTTGTCGCGTATCCCGACGCGCCCGACGCGCAGCACCTCCGCCCACACCTCGCACAGCGCACGCTCCACCTCGTCGCGCGGCGCTACGTACTCGTCCGCGGACGCGGCAGGCGCGTAGTCCGGCGCGGGCAGAGCCTTGCGATCTACCTTGCCGTTGGCGTTGAGCGGCAGAGATTCCATCGTCACGAACGCCGCGGGCACCATGTACTCGGGCAGTCTCGACTTCAGGTACTCGCGAAGCTCGCCCGCAGCGGGCCACACCTCGCCCGCCACCGCGACGTACGCGACGAGCCTCTTATCTCCCGGCTCGTCCTCCCTCACCAGCACGACGCAGCCGCGCACAGCCTCGTGCGACGACAGCGCCGCCTCTATCTCTCCCAACTCTATTCGGAAGCCGCGCACCTTCACCTGATCGTCGGCGCGGCCTATGAACTCGACGCTCCCACCTTCGCGCTGTCTCACAACGTCGCCTGTGCGGTAGAGTCGCGCGCCAGCCTCCAAAGAGAACGGGTGCGGCACGAACCTCTCAGCCGTCAGCGCAGCGCGCCCGACGTAACCACGAGCAAGCCCCTCGCCTCCGACGTACAACTCTCCCGGCGCTCCCAACGGCACGGGCATCATGCGCGAGTCGAGCACGTAGGCCGTAGAGTTCGCGATGGGTCTACCGATGGGCACAGTCCGCGCGCCGACCTCCACCTCTCGCACCAACTCCCAGGTCGAGTACGTGGTGTTTTCGGTCGGGCCGTAAACGTGCAGCAATCTCTCGGGGCCGACGCCGCTCCGAAGCACCTCGCGCACGACGCGCGGGTCTACGGCCTCGCCACCGAAGAGCACTTCGCGCAAGCCACGAAGCACGCACGGCTCCTCGCGCGCCACCTGATTGAAGAGCGCCGTCGTCAGGAATAGTGTGCTCGCCCCTACGCGCCGCAACTCCGCGCCGAGTTCGGACGGCGAGAGCGCCAACTCCTTCGGGATGACGGCGAGGAGCGCGCCATTGGTGAGCGCGCTCCACAGCTCGAAGGTCGAGGCGTCGAAGCTAAGTGTGCTGAGTTGCGCGACACAGTCGCCGGGAGAAAGGCTGATGTAGTCGGTGTTGCAGACCAGTCGCACGACGGAGCGGTGTGTGATGAGCACGCCCTTCGGTCTGCCGGTCGAGCCCGACGTGTAGATGACGTATGCGGCAGAGTCCGGCGTCGTGACGCACGAGAGGTCTTCGCACGACTCACGCGCTAACTCTTCGGCCGACTCGCGTAGGTCAACGACCTCCGTGTCGAGAGCGCGCAACCACTCGGGCGTCCCGCCGTGCGTCAACACGAGACGTATACCGGCGTCCTCTAGCATGAAACGCAGACGCTCTTGAGGGTAGCTGCCGTCGAGCGGGACGTATGCCCCGCCCGCCTTCAGGATGGCGAGCAGCGAGACGACGGCCGTAGCGCCGCGCTCCATCAGAAGCCCTACGCGTGACTCCTCCCGCACGCCCCTTCGGCGCAGCAGTCGCGCCAGACGGTTCGCCCTCTCGTTCAACTCGCCGTAGCTCAACTCCTCGCCCCCGCAGACGACCGCCGTGGCGGTCGGACTCTCGGCGGCCTGACGCTCGAACAGTTCGTGCAGGCAGAGCGTAGGGAGTTCGGCGCGCGTCTCGTTCCACTCCTCTATGAGTTGACGCCGCTCCTGCGCCTCCAACATCTCCAACTCCGAGAGGCGCGCGTCGGGGCGAGAGGCTATGCCCTCGATCAAAGTCCGCAGGTGCTTGAGCATCCGCTCGACCGTGGATTCGTCGAAGCGCCGACAGTCGAAGCTCAGTTGCAGTGAAAGCTCCGCGTCCGACCTGACGAGGAGGGTGAGCGGGTAGTTAGTCCTCTCCACGAAACCCGCGCCCAACTCGGGACTCGTCTCGTCGCCGCCCGTTAAGGATTCGTCCACCGGGTAGTTCTCGAAGACGACGACGCTCTCGAAGAGAGGCGTGCCGCGCCCGACCTCGCTCCACCCCTGAACTTCCCAAAGCCCCACGTACTCGTACTCGCGCGCGCACGCCTGCTCACTCTGTAAACCCTTCAGCCACGCGGCCGCCTCTTCACAACCCTCCGCACGAGCCCTCACCGGCAGCGTGTTGATGAAGAGCCCGACCATGCTCTCCGCGCCTTCGAGCGCCGCCGGCCTGCCGCTCACCACCGCGCCGAACGTTACGTCAGAGACTCCCGCGTGCCTCATCAACAGGAGCGCCCACGCGCCTTGAACCACCGTGTTGAGCGTGAGCCTGTGTCGTCGCGCCGTCTCGCGCAGCACGCTCGTCTGCTCTACCCCGAGCCTCGTATCCAGGCGCGCGTATGAGCCGTGCGTGCATGTGCCCGTGCCCGCGCAGGGGAGTTGAGTCGGCGAGGTGAAGCCCGAGAGCGACTGCTGCCAGTAGCGGCGCGCGGCAGTCTTGTCCTGACGGCGCAGCCACGCGATGTAGTCGCGGTATGGGCGCGGCGCGGGCACATGCGTGCGCGAGGCGGAGTTGCGAGAGCGGTACGCGGCGAAGACCTCTTGAAGGACTAAGGCTTTCGACCAGCCGTCGAGTAGAAGATGATGGTTGCTCCAGACGAAGTGCGAGACGCCCTCCGACATCCTTATGAGCGCGAGGCGCATGAGGGGCGCTTCGGTAAGCTCGAAGCCGCGCGCGCGGTCTGCGTCGAGGAGCGCCGCGAGTTGCCGCTGCTGTTCGGCGGGCGCGACGCCGCGCCAGTCATACTCCTCCCAAGGCAGCGCGACTTCGCGCTTCACCACCTGCACGGCCTCGCCCTCACGCTTCCAGACGAAAGCGGTGCGCAGGATCGGGTGACGTTCCAACGCCTGTCGCCACGCGCCCTTCAGCGCCCCGGCATCAACGTCGCCGCGCAGAGGGAAGTCAAGCCACTCGTAGTAGGTGCTCGCCGTCTCGGAAGAGTAGATGGAATGAAACAGCATGCCCTGCTGCATGGGCGTCAGCGTGTAGATGGCTTCGACGTTGTTTTGGCTCATCACTAATCTCACTACCGGCACGCCGGGACTTGCTCAGGCGAGCTGCGCCAGAATCTCCTCAAGGTCGTCCTGACTTAAGTCAACGTCGGTGAAGTCATCGTGCGTGGCTACGACTTCGGCGGGCGCTGCCTCCGGAAGCTTTGCGCCGACCTCCGCCAGCGCAGCCAACTCCTCAAGCGCGAGGATGAACGCGTCGGCCGCGCTCGCTATCTCTTCGTCGCCGTAGAGCCCGCCGCCGTAAGACCACTCCGCGCTCAGACGCCCTCCGGCCACCGCGCAGATGACCCCGACGCCCTGCGTGCGCTCGCTCGCGGCCGACACCTGCTCGCCGCACGACTCGCGCGCCGCGCGCAGCAGCCCTTCGTCGCCGTCGCCCCCTCCGCTAATCACCTGGTCGAACTGCCCGAGGTAGTTGAAGCTCAGTCCGGGCCGCGCCCCCTCGCCGACATGCGGCGGCGAAGCAACGAATGTGTCGTCGCAGTATCGGAGCAGCCCGTAGCCTATGCCCCGCTCCGGCACCTCGCGCAGCGCATCGCTCACCGAGCGGAGCGTCCCGAGCAGGTCGCCCTTGGCCTCAAGCCATACAGGGTATCGAGTAGTGAACCAGCCCACGGTACGCGACAGGTCAACGCCTCCGACAACCTCTTCGCGCCCGTGCCCTTCGATTTCCACCGCGACGCCTTCGCGCGCGCCGACGAGCGACGGTGCGCTCAAGGCGAGCGCCGTCAGCAGCACGTCGTTTATCTGCGTGCCCCACGCCGCGGCCGTGCGCGTGAGCAGTGAGCGCGTCGCCTCCGTGCTCAGGTAACACTCGACCGAGCGAGCACTCCCCGCTGTATCGCCGACGCCTTCGCGAAGACGCGCGGGCTGCGACGCGGCGCGCTCCGACTGCCTGCGCCAGTAGACGGTCTGACCTCGGACGGCCTCGGTGCGCGCGTAAGCCGTGAGACGCTCTGCCCACTGGCGGAAAGATGTCGTCTTCGGGCCGAGGTCGGGTGAGTCGCAGACGGATACCTGTCGATAAGCCGCCTCGAAATCTTCGAGCAGGATGCGCCAGGAGACGCCGTCAACGGCGAGATGGTGAACCGTCAGAAGCAGGCGTTGGCCGCGCCCCGCGCCGCACTCTATGAGCGCCGCGCGCAGAAGCGGCCCGCGCGTGAGGTCGAGCGTGCGCTGCACCGAAGTGCATTCGCGCTCGACTGCCGCGGCGAGGTCTGAATCGCTGACCGCCGAGAGGTCTACTACCTGGCAGAGGTCGTGCGGCTCGACCGGCGAGTTATGCTGAAGACACTCGCCGTCGGGGCCGAACGTGAAGCGCAGGCGGAGCGCATCGTGATGTGCGACGAGGATGCCGAGCGCTTCGCGCAAGGTTTCGCACGTGAGTTGTTGCTGCGGCTTAAAAAGAAATGCCTGATTCCAGTGGTGTACGTCTGTGTGAATGCGCTCGAAGAACCAACGCTGTATGGGCGTGAGCGGCACGTCGCCGCTCACGACGCCCTGCTCGGCGTCGGCGGCCGCTCCTGCTCCGGCCGCAGCCGCGAGTGCCTCGACCGTCTGATGCTCGAAGAGTTGTCGCGGGGTGACGCGCACTCCGCGCCGCGCCGCCCTCGCTATCACCTGTATCGAGAGGATGGAGTCGCCGCCCAACTCGAAGAAGTTGTCGCGTATCCCGACGCGCCCGACGCGCAGCACCTCCGCCCATACCTCGCACAGCGCACGCTCCACCTCGTCGCGCGACGCTACGTACTCGCCCGATGCGTCCTCGGCGGAGGAGGAGGGTTCGGGCAGAGCCTTGCGGTCTACCTTGCCGTTGGCCGTCAGCGGAAGCTCGTTGAGGCGTGCGAAGGTCGCGGGCACCATGTACTCGGGCAGCCTCGACTTCAGGTACTCGCGAAGCTCGCCCCCGCTCACGCCCTGACCGTTGGCCGCGACGAAGTATGCGACGAGCCGCTTCTCTCCCGACTCGCCCTCGCGCGCCACGACCACGCAGTCGCGCACGCGTTCGTGAACGTGGAGCGCCGCCTCTATCTCTCCAAGCTCAATGCGGTAGCCCCTTATCTTGACCTGATTGTCGGCGCGCCCGACGAACTCGATGCGCCCGTCCGAGAGTCGTCGGACAACGTCGCCCGTGCGATAGAGCCTCGCGCCGGGTTCATTAGAGAACGGGTCGGGCACGAACTTCTCGGCCGTGAGCGAGGGGCGGTTCAGGTAGCCGCGCGTGACCCCCGCGCCGCCTATGTAAAGCTCGCCCGTCAAGCCGTGGGGCGCGGGCTCCATGCACGCGTCGAGCACGTAGGCGCGCGTGTTCGCGTTGGGTCTGCCGAGCGGCACGGTCGCCGCCTCGTCGTCCGTGGAGTCCTGCGACAGAGTGTTGGTCAGCACGCCGACGGTCGTCTCCGTCGGGCCGTAGTGGTTGACGACGCGGCAGTCGGGCGCAAGCGTTCTTATCTTCTCGACGAGCGCGCGGTTCAAAGCCTCGCCGCCGAGCACCAGACGTTGACGCGGCAAGACCTGCTCGGGCCGCAACGACGACAGCATCGCCGAAAGGTGCGACGGGACGATCTTCAAATAATCGATCGCGTTTTCGCCGCAATACTCCGCGAAGGCTTCGGGGTCTGTCGCGCGCTGTTGAGAGACGACGTGCAGGCATCGCCCCGTCGAGAGCGCGGGGAAGACGGACGTGTTGCCGAGGTCTGCGGCGATGGTCGAGAGCGTCGCGAAGCTACCGCCCGCGGGAAGCTCAAGGCGTTCGAGCACGCCTTCGACGTAGTTGGTCAACTGCGCGTGGCCGACGAGCACGCCCTTCGGCCTGCCCGTCGAGCCCGAGGTGTAGATGACGTATGCGAGATTGTCAGTCGTCTCAAGAGCGTCGGGGTCTGACTCGCTCTCCGCAGAGACGAGCGGCCAGTCCGCGTCGAGACACACGGCCCGCGCGCTGCCCTCCGGGAGCAGGTCGGCGAGCGAACGCTCGGTCACGACGACCGCGGCGTTCGAGTCTTCGAGCATGTATGCGAGGCGCTCGCGCGGAAGCGCCGCATCGAGCGGGACGTATGCGCCGCCCGCCTTGAGTATGCCGAGCAGCCCGACGATCATCTCAGCGGAACGTTCCGTGAAGAGCCCGACCTTCGCCTCGGGGCCGACGCCGAGACGGCGCAGGTGATGCGCGAGCTGGTTGGCGCGCGCGTTCAACTCGGCGTAGGTCAGGCGGCTCTCCTCGAAGACGACCGCGATGCTTTCGGGCGAGCGCGCCGCGTGCTCCGCGAAGAGTTGGTGAACGCGGAGGGTCGTGGCGGACGCGCGCGCCGCGGTCTCGTTCAACTCGCTGAGCAGCGTCGGCCGCTCGCCCTCTCCCATACACTTGAGGCTTCCGAGACCGGCGGCGGGGTTGCGCGCGGCGTCTTCGACGAGCGCGAGAAACTGACCGGCCAGAAGCTCGACGGCCCGGCGCGAGAAGAGCGCGGAGTCGAAATGGAGCTTCGCGGCCACCGAGCCGTCCGTTCGGCGCAGACATGCGAGTTTCAGCTTGAACCTGTCGGCGCAGACGTGCTGCCTGTAGACGGAGAACGAAACGTCGCCGACGACGAGGGCCGCGAAGTGCTCTTCAAACTCGAAGCAGGCGGGGAAGAAGTTCGTCTCGGCGTCGCACGCGTGTGCGTCGGCGCCGAGCGAGCCCCAGACGAAGTGCTCCTGCCACTTGAGCAGTTCGCGCGCCGACGCGGCGACGCGCTTCAGGAAATCTTTGAAGGGGAGGTCTGCCTCGGCGCGCGAGGTGAGCGGCAGGAATTTGGCGTAAGCGCCGAGCGCGCCTTCCAAATCCTCGAAGCTGCGGCCGTCGCAGCCGAGCCCGACGACCGACTCATGCCGTCCCGAGTGTCGCCACAGAAGCGCCTGCCAGCACGCGAGCAGGAAGTCGGACGCGGTCGCCTCGTAAAGCTCCGAGAGCGAATCCACGTATGCCCACAGATGCGCGGGCAGCTCCACCTCCAAGAGTTCGGGCGCGAACGCGGACGGCCCGGCGCGGCGAATCTCGAAGGGGAGCGCGCCGCAGTCGAGCGTGAGTAGCGCGGGGGCGTGCCAGAAGGCCGCGGCCTCTCTGGCCGTCTCGTCGCCCGTCTCAAGCAGCTCGTTGTGCCACGCGGAGAAGTCCGCGTATTGCAGAGGCTCTTCGGCGTCGGGCGCGCCGCCCGCGTAGAAGTCTCTCAACTCCGCGAAGAGGTTCGCGAACGTGCGGCTGTCGGCGCAGAGCGCGGGCAGGCTCAGGATGAGCAGGTGCTTCGAGTCGGAGAGCACGAGCAGCGAGACGCGCAAGAGGCTCTCCTGTTCGAGGTCGAAGGGGCGGCCGTCATCCTCGAAAATCTCTTCGACCTTCGCGGACTGAAGCCCTTCGTCGAGCGCCATCAGGTCGTGCTCGCGCCAAAGCCCCGTGCCGCACTCTTCCGCGACGACCTGAAAGGGCACGGCGAAGCCCGCCTGTAGGTGAAAGGCCGTGCGGAGGATTTCGTGGCGCTCGACGGCGCGCCCGAGAGCCTCGCGGAGTGAAGCCTTGCGCAGCCGACCTTCGACGAGCACGGCACACTGCGCGCGATACGCGCCGCCCTCTTGCAAGGCCCAGAGCCTCTTTTGCAGCGGGGAGAGGCGGAAGCCTGTGGTGGACTGACTCTGCAACTTATGCACCCTCCTTCGCGGCGGCGGCGAGCGCGTTGGCGGCGCCGCCCCCGGTCATCTCGCCCATCGCGACGAGAATCTTTCGCGCGCCGACGTAGGGCAGCCGCGCGTGGGCCGTCAGCATGTTGTCGAGCATCAGCACGTCGCCCTCCCGCCAACGGAAGGCCACCGACGCCTGCTCGTAGACGGCGCGCACCTCCTCGACGACAGAGTCCTCTATGACCGACCCGTCGCCGTAGTAGACGTTGCGCGGCAGGTCGCGCTCGTCGAAGACGGAGAGCATCGACTGTCGAAGGCCGGGCGCGAGGCACGCGACGTGGTGAAGCATGAACTGGTTGAAGAAGGTCGCCTCGCCCGTCTTCGGGTGGCGTGCCACGGCCCGACGCATCTGGCTCGTCATGAGAACGTCGCCGCCGTCCTTCCACTCGGCCCGCACGCCCGCGCGCCTGCAAGTCTCTTCGACCGCGGCCCTGTCGTCTGTGTGGAAGAAGGTTCGCCAGTCAACGTCGAGCGCCTCCGTGTAGTTGCGCACGTAGAGCAGGTGCTTGCGCTCGAAGCGCTCGCGGAGCTTCGGGTCGAGCATCCGGTAGATTCGGCGGCAGTCGACGATGGGCGTCTCGCCGCCCTGCTCCGCGGCCGTGACGCAGCAGAACCAAATCTTCATCGGCCACTCGTGCAGGTGCGAACTCTCCGAGTGGAAGAGTATGGGCTGGTCATGCGGGTAGGGCGTCGAGCCGTAGACCTTACTGCTCACCTCTTCGCGCGGCAGGTCGCCGTATTCGCCGAAGAGCTGCGTGCAGGCCGCACCGGCGAAGCGCTCGAACTCCTGCGCCGAGCCGAGCTTGAAGCCGCGAAAGAGGACGGCCCCGTGCTTGTGCAGTTCCGCGTTGACCTCTTCGAGGTTGTTCGCGACCCAACCGGCGGCGTCCACCTCTTCGAGCGTGGGCTCGATGACGAGCGGGAAGCCTTCCGCGCCTTCGAGGTAACTCTTCCTGACGGGGTTCACGCGTGAGAGATTGACGGCCTCGCGGCGGACGCTTCGGAGCTTCCTGACCTGCGAAGCCTTGCGCGCCTCAAGCTCGGCGTCGCGCCTGCGCTTCTCCTCCTCGGTGAGAACTTCGAGCGTGTCTATGGGAGCGTCGGGGTTGGCCGCGATGTTCGAGAGCAAGGCTTGAAGCTGCGACGAGAATCCGGAGACGGTCGAGGCGTCGAAGAGGTCTGTGTTGTATCGCCACGCGCCGACTATCACGTCGCCGCGCTCCATCATGAAGAGCGAGAGGTCGAACTTGGAGGTGCCGCTGTCGCTCTCAAGCGGCTTGATGACCAGCCCGGCCGCGCCTTCGAGGTCGGCCATCGGCATGTTCTGTAGAACAAAGAGCACTTGAAAGAGCGGCGTGTGGCTGAGCCTGCGCTCGGGGTTGACGGCGTCCACGAGCTTGTCGAACGGCATGTCCTGATGCGCGTAGGCCCCGAGCGCCGTCTCGCGCACGCGTGCGAGCAGCTCGCGGAACGTGGGGTTGCCGGAGAGGTCTGTCCGCATCACGAGCTGGTTGATGAAGAAGCCTATGAGCCCCTCGATCTCGGGCCGGTTGCGGTTCGCCACGTTCGTGCCGACGACGATGTCGTTCGAGTTCGTCAGCCGCGAGAGCAGAAGCTGGAAGGCGGCCAGCAGCGTCATGAACATCGTCGCCTCGCCCTGCCGCGTCATCTCCTTGAGCGGCGCGGCAAGCTCGGCCGGAATCAGGAAGTCCTGCGTCGCCCCGCGCAGGTTTCGCACCTTCTGGCGCGGGCGATCGAAGGGCAACTCCATGAAGGCGGGCGCGCCCGCCAGTTGCCTCTTCCAGTAAGAGAGGTGACGCTCAAGCTCCTCGCCTTGCAGATGGTCGCGCTGCCAGACGGCGAAGTCGGCGTACTGTATGGGAAGCTCCGGGAGCGGCGAGGGCCGCCCCGCGTTGAAGGCTTCGTAGAGCAGCCGCAGCTCGCGGAAGAACACGCCCGCGGACCAACCGTCCGAGACGATGTGGTGCATCGTCATCAGCAGCACGTACTGCTCCTCTTCGAGCCAAAGCAGCTTGACGCGCACGAGCGGCCCCGTCGAGAGGTCGAAAGGTAGGTATGCCTCCTCCTTCACGAGCCGCTTCGTCTCCGCCTCGCGCTCGGCCTCGGGCAGCGCGCGCAGGTCGAAGAGCGGCATCTCGAATTCGGTGTGCGGAGAGACCACCTGCACGGGCTCGCCGCCGACTGCGGCGAAGGTCGTGCGGAGGCTGTCGTGACGCCTCACTATCTCGTCCATGCTCCGCCGGAACGCCTCGACGTTGAGCACGCTACGGATGCGCACGGCCGCGGGGATGTTGTAGGCGGGCGTGCTCGGCTCGAACTGGTCTATGAACCAGAGGCGCTGCTGCGCGAAGGAGAGCGTACACGGCCCCTCGGCCGCCCTGCGCGTGATGGTCTGGTCGCGCGGGGCGTCTACCTTCTTCTTGCCGAGGTGTACCGCGAGCGCCGCGAGCCGTTCCGGCGTCAGCCCCGCGATGCGCTTCTGTAGTTCGTTCATCCCCGCTCCTCTGTCCGCCCCACGAAAGGGGCAGGCTTATCTGAAGCTCTGAACGCCGGGCAGCGCCGGCCCCTCTATCTGCTTGACGTGCGCGCGCGGCCCACGCGCGGACAGTCGCTCCTTGTAGAGCACGAGCGCGATGTAGCGGTCGCCCTCCTGGAAGACGAGGCCCCGCTCCTTGAGGAAGTTCATCGTCGTCGCGGCGTCAAAGCCGGGCAGGTGGCCGAGTATCTTGCCGAGGTCTGCGACACGCTTCGGCTTGTCGTGCATCATGCCGAGCGCCATCGCCGTCGCCTCGCTGATCTCGTACTCGACGGCCTCGCCCGAGCGCGAGTCGTAGATGTGGCTGACGCCGTCACGCTCGACGAGGAAAAGCTGCGGCGGCACCGCGTAACTCCTGCTCGACCAGCGCGCCTCCCAAGCCTCGAACTTGGCCCGCATCTTGTTAATCCAGCGCGCCATCATGAGGAAGTATTTTGCGCCGTAGTTGTGGTCGCTGAAGTAGTAGGCGAGGTTGTTGATGGACTCTTTCGAGAAGGGGTAGGTCATCTCGTAGTAGTCCACCGGCTTCAGTTGGAGTTCGTACTCCTTAGCCTTCATGAAGTAGGGGCTGTAGCGGTCGAAGCGGACGGGGAAGACTCCGCTCGGCGGCGGCAGGTGCGCGAGCAGCGGCATATCTTCGATGTACTTCTTGTAGACATCCTCGCCCTCGCCGGGGAAGCCCACGAGCAGGTTCCACTCGGGGTGTATGTCGTAGGTCACGCAGTTCTTCAGGAAGAAGACGTTCGAGAAGGAGCTGATGCCCTTCTTCATCAACTTCAGGGTCGAGGTGGCGAGCGACTCGACGCCCGGCTGCACGGTCTTGACGCCCGCCTCGGCGAGCACCTCCATCTCCTCCTCGGAGAGGTCGGCCTTCACCTCGTAGAAGAGCTTCACGTTCGCGGGCGTGTTCAGTTTCGGGAACACGTCCGTCATGTAGTTCTTGGCGAGGATGTTGTCCACGCAGTTGATGCGCGAGACGCGGTCGGAGTAGGCGAACATCGACTCGAACTGCTCAATCGCCCTCTCGGGGCTCATCGCGCGGTAGCTCATCGTTACGCCGTTGAGGCCGCAGAAGGTGCAGTGCGCTCGCTCGCCCCACCAGCAGCCGCGCGAAGTCTCGAAGAGCAGAATCGGCTCGACCTCACGGTTCGGGAATTCGCGCTCGACGGCGTCGAGGAACGGGCCGTAGTCGAGCTTGACGCCCGCGTTAATGTCCAGCTCCTCGCCCATCACGACGCCCTGCGGCTTCTGCCCGAGCATCGGCAGCGCGCCCTGCGTCTCCGCGCAGTTCCGGCGCGAGATAACGCCCTTGATCGCGTGGCACTGCTCCGTGTCGCCTTCGAGGCAGTGGCCGACGAAGGCCGTGAAGCTCTTCAGCCCCGGCCCGGAGAAGAGGAAGTCCACGTAGTCAATGTTCTTCGCAATCTCCTGCCCCATCGGCGACTCGCAGTTGGCCCCGCCCATGACCGTAATCACGTTCGGGTTACGCTCCTTCAAGCGCCGCGCCATCGCGAGACTGGCGACGTGCTGCGAGAACATCGAAGTGAGCCCGACGACGTTCGCCTCGTCGAGCTTGTACTTGTCGATGAGGCCGTCGAGCATCTCCGTCAGCCCCTCGCGCTTGCTCAGCATGTGGGACTTGAACTTCAGCATGGCCTCGTCCTTCTGCGGGTAGTAGCGGCCGAAATATTTCTCGCTGTTGTCCGCCTGCTCCGGGAAAGCCACCTGCCGGAAGAACCACTCGCCGAAGCCCGAGTTGTGGTGGTTCATCGAACTGGTGATGTTCTTGTATGAATCCAGCCCGAGGTAGTGAGCGAACTCGTGATTGAAGTAGTGGACTTCGGTCGCGACCTTCTCCCCGTACGTGCTGCCCAGAACATTCTCTATCTGGGTCAACCCGATTGAGGGCAGGTTCAGCGAGGCGAACGGCATGTTGATTAAGGCTACTCTGAACATCGAATTTCTTCTCCGCGGCTCTACTGGCAGTTGACTACCCGACAGAGCACACGTCGGCGCGCCCGGCGGTCATCAGGTTGAGTTTGTGGGATCGTGAAGACCCGTAACGTCTTCACTAACCAGAAGGAGACTTCGCAGACCGGCACCCCCTCCGCGCGCAGAAATCTCCACGCAACGGACGCCGCGCCCGAACATTCGGCCTGCCGTGCGAAAGCCCGTACGGGCGCCCTCACGGGCCGGCTCGGCCGATTGTCAGTGGTCTACTTTTTCAGTCCGATTAATGAGCTAAACAAGGCGTGCTTGATGAGATACTTCGCTGGCGGCTCCCCTCGCTCGAAACGTGAGTGCAAACCCCTTTGTCTCAAATCAACAACTACAAGCACACGAACCGATGCTCTGCATAGAGAGTGGCGGTAGGGCATGGTACGCTCGGCTTTCGCCGGGAACCGGCCGCACGCTCTCTATCAACGGATCGCCGTGTCGGAGTACTGTGAGTGCACCTTTGACGCGGAACTGTCACAAAACATTGTGCAAAATTATGAGCAGCAACGTTTCGTCACACTTTTTACACTTCCTCCATATTTTTGTCAAGCAGTGAGGACACTTCTTCTTCGGAAAGTTTATCGAGCCTATCGAGGAAGTCTGCAATTGACTGATTCTGGTCATCTTCGGCCAGACTCAGGGCGAGAGCCGACGCGAACTCCGCGACCGTCGGGGCCTCGAAAAGTACGCGCAGACTCACCTCCACGTTGAAAATCTCCTTGACGCGCGAGACGAGCATCATCCCCAACAGCGAATGGCCGCCGATTTCAAAGAAATTGTCACGCACCCCCACGTTTTCGGCCCCCGTAACCTCAGCCCACACTTCGACCAGTTTGGCCTCGACGGGCGTCCTCGGCTCGGCGTAATCGTCACCGGCCCCGCTATCGGCCGCCTCGGGCGCGCGCAGGGCAGCGCGGTTGACCTTGCCGTTAGGCATGAGGGGCATTTCCGGGAGCAGGACGAACGCCTGCGGCACCATGTACTCGGGCAACTTGCCTCTCAGGTATTCGCGCAACTCCCTGGAAGTGGGCGAGCCCCCGTCGCGCGCGACGAGGTAGGCCACGAGACGCACGTCGCCCGGCTCGTCCTCTCTCGCAAGCACGACGCAGCCGCGCACAGACTCATGCGACGACAGCCCCGCCTCAATCTCACCCAACTCTATTCGGAAGCCGCGCACCTTCACCTGATGGTCAATGCGACCGAGGAACTCGACCGCCCCGCCCGGCAGGTAGCGTGCAAGGTCGCCCGTGCGGTAGAGGCGCGCGCCGGGCTCGTCGGAGTACGGGTGCGGCACGAACTTCTCAGCCGTCAGCCCCGGACGATTCAGGTAGCCGCGCCCCAGATTGACTCCGCCGATATAGAGTTCGCCGGGTGCGCCGACGGGCACGGGACGCAGGTGAGAGTCGAGCAGGTAGATTTGCGTGTTGGCGATGGGCCGCCCGATGGGCACAGTCCGGGTCTCGACCCCGCGGCGACAGGCCCAGTAGGTAACGTCCACCGCCGCCTCGGTCGGCCCGTAGAGGTTATGCAGCTCGGCTTCAATCGCGGAGGCGAAGAAGCGTTCCCGTAGCTCCGTCGTCAGAGCCTCGCCGCTGCAAATCACCCTCTTCAGCGAAGACAGGGGCCGCCGCTCCTCCGCTTGCAGGAAGGCGCTCAGCATCGAGGGGACGAAGTGCAGAGTGGTCACCTGCTCCTTCTCGATGACCTCCGCGAGGTATGAGCTTTCCCTGTGGCCTCCGGGCCTCGCGACCACCAGCCGCGCGCCCGTCAACAAGGGCCAGAAGAACTCCCACACGGACACGTCGAAACTGAACGGCGTCTTTTGCAGGACGCGGTCTGAGGCGTCGAGCCCGTATGCGTCCTGCATCCAGAGCAGTCGGTTGCAGATTCCCCGGTGCGTGTTCATCGCGCCCTTGGGGCGGCCCGTCGAGCCCGAGGTGAAGATGACGTAAGCGAGGTCGTCGCCGGTCAACTCGTCTTCGAGATTCTCGACGCCTTCAGCGGAGATGCGATTCCAGTCTGCGTCAAGCCTGACCACTCGCGCGCCGTGTTCCGGCAGGCTCCCGGCCAGATGCTCCTGCGTCAGCAACACGGGCACTCGCGCGTCCTCAAGCATGAAGGCCAGACGCTCGCGTGGGTACTCGGGGTCGAGCGGCACGTATGCGCCGCCGGACTTCAAGACGCCGAGCAGGGCGACGACCATCTCCGTCGAACGCTCGACGCAGACGCCGACGCGCTCGCCGCGGCCGACGCCGCTC
>JBJMGR010000214.1:0-3260 GCA_045807805.1 Pyrinomonadaceae bacterium
CGGTCGAGCGCGGGCTGAAGTTCGCATATACCGGCCGCAAGCTGAAGAAGCGCGACTTCCGAAGCCTCTGGATCGTACGCATCGGCGCGGCCGCACGCATCAACGGACTGAACTACTCGCAGTTCATGCACGGCCTCACTTTGGCCGGCATCGAGCTTGACCGCAAGGTGCTCGCAGACCTCGCGGCCAACTCGCCCGACGCCTTCGCGGCGCTGGCGGGACAGGCGCGCACCGCGATAGAGAACAGGCCGCAGGTCGCCGCCTGAGTTTGAAGCGTAGACTATCGAGAGGACTCTTATGAGTTCCGACGCGGTTGATTACGACGCACAGATCGCGGCCGTGCGCGAAGCGTTCGAGCGAGAGTTCGGACGCTTCGCTCGCTTTCGCGCGTATGAGAATACGGAAGGTCTCAAGCTCGACGAGGCCGAGGCGCTCCTGCGCGAGGCGAAGGAGTTGACGACGCGTCACACGTCGAAGAAGAGCGCCGTCTCGCAGTTGATGAAGCTCGTGGGGCGCGTCCCCGCGGAGGAGCGCGCGCGCTTCGGTCAGGTCGTCCAGCAGCTCGACAAAGAGATACGCGCGGCACTCGGCGACGCTGCCGTCGCGCTCACGGGCCGCATCCACGCGCTCAAGACCGAGCGCGAGCGCCTCGACGTTACCCTGCCCGGACGACGGCCCCGGCGCGGACATCTACACCCCGTAACTCTCCTGCGAGAGCGCATCGAGGACATCTTCGTCTCGATGGGCTACGCGGTGGAGGACGGCCCCGAAATCGAGACGGACTTCTACAACTTCACGGCGCTCAACATCCCTGAGCTTCACCCCGCGCGCTCGCCGCAGGACACCTTCTACACGACCGACGGCCTATCCTTGCGCTCGCAGACCTCGACCGTGCAGATTCGCGCGATGGAGAAGCGGCGTCCGCCCCTTCGCGTCATCGCGCCGGGCCGGGTCTTCCGACGCGACACGCCGGACGCGACGCACAACCCGATGTTCTTTCAGGTCGAGGGGCTGCTCGTAGACCACCGAATCAACATGAGCCACCTGAAGGGCACACTCTCGGAGTTCGTGCGCAGACTCTTCGGCGCGCAGACGCGCACGCGCTTCCGCCCCTCCTACTTCCCGTTCACGGAGCCGAGCATGGAGGCCGACTACTCCTGCTTCAAGTGCAATGGACGGGGCTGCCGACTCTGCAAGGGCTCGGGCTGGATAGAGCTTGGCGGCTCGGGGATGGTTCACCCGAACGTCTTGCGCGCCGTCGGCGTTGACCCCGAAGAGTTCTCCGGCTTCGCCTTCGGTCTCGGCATAGATCGCATGTGTGGTCTCATGTACGAGCTTGACGACATACGCCTCCTCTTCGAGAACGACGCGCGCTTCTTGGAACAATTCTGAAGCACTCGGCAGTCAGCAGTCAGCTAAATCGGTCGCGAGCTATTTCCGACGGCATTTAAGTTGAAAGGTTGACGAAGACTAAAAGCTGACCGCTGAGTGCTGACTGCTGACAGCTTATGAACATCAGCTACAACTGGCTTCGCGAGCTTGCGGACGTGGGGCTTGAGCCGCGCGAGTTGGCCGACCGTATGACGATGGCGGGGCTCGCCGTTGACGCCGTTCAAGAGGCGGGCGACGACCATGTGCTTGAGTTCGACTTAACGTCGAACCGCCCCGACTGTCTCTCGCACCTCGGCATCGCGCGCGAGGCCGCGGCGCTCACCGGCGCGCGCATCACCCTGCCGGACGTGACGGCGAAGAGCGTCGGAGGGCGTGCGGAGGAGTTCACGTCGGTACGTATAGAAGACGAAGACCTCTGCCCGCGCTACGCGGCGCGCGTCGTGCGCGGCGTCAAGATTGCGCCTTCGCCCGAGTGGCTCGTGCGTAGACTTCAGGCCATCGGCCAGCGCCCCATAAACAACGTCGCGGACATCACGAACTTCGTGATGCACGAGATGGGACAGCCGCTTCATGCCTTCGACCTCGCGACCCTGGACGAGCGCCGCATAGTCGTGCGCCGCGCGCGTGCGGGCGAGAAGTTGAAGACTCTCGACCGTGTCGAGCGCGAGTTGGACGAGAGGATGCTCGTCATCGCGGACGCCTCGCGCGCGGTCGCCGTCGCGGGCGTGATGGGCGGCGAGGAGACTGAGATTTCAGGCTCGACCACAGACGTGCTTGTCGAGAGCGCCTACTTCGACCCGCAGTCGGTGCGCCGCACCTCGAAGCAGCTTGGACTTCAGAGCGAGGCTTCATACCGCTTCGAGCGCGGCGTTGACTACGAGGGCGTGCGCCGCGCGCAGGATCGTTGCGTCGCGCTCATCTGCGAACTCGCGGGCGGCACGGCGACCGAGGACGCGGTTGACGTTTACCCGAAGCGCATCGCACCCCGCACAGTACATTTGAGGCCGCGCCGCGTCGAAGAGTTGGCGGGCCTGAGCGTGGGCGCGGACGAGAGCCTTCGCATACTCCTCTCGCTCGGCTTCGAGCAGCGTGAGGGCGAAGGTGAGCGCCTCTCCTTCGTCGTGCCGACGTGGCGTAATGACGTTTCCATCGAGGAAGACCTCGTCGAAGAGGTCGCGCGGATACACGGCTACGACAAGATAGGCGAGGCGCTCCCGCCCTCGCCCGTCACTGGCGAATATCTCACGGGCGACAGGCGGCGGCGCGCCGCGCGCCAGGTGCTCACGGCCGCGGGCTTCAACGAGGCCATCAACATAAGCTTCATAGAGGAGTCGGGCGCGGTCGGCGAGATGGCGGCGGCGGCGGCGGCCGAAGAGCCGGGCGAAGGGCGCTTCGAGGTCTTGCCCGGACTGTTGAAGGCAGAAGGCGAGGGCGCGTTCGTCCGTCTATCGAACCCCATCGTCGAGGGCGCGAGGCTCATGCGCCCGACGCTGCTTCCCGGTCTGCTCGAATCTCTACGCCACAACTTCAACCGCGGCACGCGCAACGTACGTCTCTTCGAGACGGGCCGCGTCTTCGCGGCGGGCGGCGCTGATAGCGCGAGCCCGAACGAGGTCGAAGCGTTCGCGCTCATCGTCACGGGGCAGGCGCTCGAAGAGGGACGCGCGACGGGCCGAGAAGTGGACTTCTACGACCTGAAGGGCGGGCTCGAATCGGCGGCTGACGCGCTTAGAGTCGGCGGGCTTGAGTTCGAGTCGGCCTCCGTGCGGCACCTGCGCGAAGGGCAGTCGGCGCGCGTTACGCTCAAAGGCACGGAGGTCGGCACGCTCGGCCGCCTCTCGGAAGAGGTCGCAGCCGCGTACAAGTTC
>JBJMGR010000215.1:0-5466 GCA_045807805.1 Pyrinomonadaceae bacterium
CGTAGCGGCCCTTCCCGGCTCGGCGCGGGCGCAGACGCCGTGGAGCACGCCTGACGCAAACCAACACATACACAGCACCAACAGCGGCAACGTCGGTGTGGGCACGTCAAGCCCATCCTCCAAGTTCCAGGTTATCGCCGGGTATGACGGCGACGGCGTGCGAGTTTCGGGCTCGACCACGGGGCCCATTGACCCCGCCTTCGGCCTCTTCGACGGCTCGACCGCGAGGGGGTTCTTCGGCCTCGCGGAAGTCAGCGGGGCGTACAGCACCAGCGCAGTCGCGGGGGACATAGTGCTGCGCGCCGACACGGGCCGCCTACACCTCCAGACGGGGACGGGCTCTGCCGCGCTGACCATCTGGGGCGGGAACGTCGGCGTGGGCACGACCTCGCCAGCGGCCTTCTTCCACGTCGCCAACGCCTCCGGGCTCGGCTCGATGCGCCTGTCGGGCAGGAAGGCGGTGATGAGCTTTCTGGACACGGACGCGGCTGCGGGCCAGAGGCAGTACCAGTGGCGGAGCGAGGGCGGAGTCTTCCGCATGTCACTCGTCAACGACACCGATGGCGGGTTCCTCAAGCAGAACATCCTTGCGGTCACCTCGGGCGGCGATGTCGGAATAGGGACGGCCACGCCCGACACGTACGGCGACGGTGCCACGATCAACTACCTGTCGCTTCAGGCGGCGGGGGCGAACCAGCACGCGCAGCTTACGGTCGCGGGGACGGGGACGGGCAACGGGCAGATAGTGTTCGGCAACTCGACCGTCCGGCGTGCCGTCATCGCGGCGGTCAACGGCAGCCACCTCCTCTTTTACGTCAACAATGCCGACAGCGGTACGACGGCGCTCGAAGCGATGAGGATCACGAACGGCGGCAGCGTCGGGGTGGGGACTGCCAGCCCTTCTGCGAAGCTCGACGTGAACGCGGGGTCGAACACGGCGGCGGCAATCAACGCGACGGGGACAATCAACGCGACGGGTGCGATCACCGGCGCGACCGTCAACGCGACGTACCAAGACGTTGCCGAGTGGGTGCCCTCGACGCAGAAGCTCTCGGCCGGCACCGTCGTCGTGCTCGACACAGAGCGAACGAACCACGTCGTCGGGTCTACGAAAGCTTACGACACGGGGGTGGCGGGTGTGGTCTCCGCACAGCCGGGCGTGATCCTTGGCGAAGGCGGCGAGGATAAGGTGAAGGTTGCGACGACCGGAAGGGTGAGGGTCAAGGTTGACGCGACGCGCTCGCCGATACATGTCGGCGACCTCCTGGTGACGAGCGATGCGGAGGGCGTGGCGATGAAGAGCGTCGAGGTCGACTTAGGGGGAGTGAAGATTCACCGCCCCGGCACCATCATCGGAAAGGCGCTTGAGCCGCTCGCCTCTGGCACGGGCGAGATTCTCGTTCTGCTTAGCCTTCAGTAAATCGAGCCGCGCGTTTGTCAATGACGCGCCTTATGTTCGCGGGCGCGGGAGGTCTCCGATGTCGAAGAGGAAGAGAAGGGCCGTCAGGAGCAGGGCTGTCGGAAAGCCCTCGCGTGCGGGCGGGCGCGTGAGGTGGGTGAGAGTAGGGGTGGTCGCCCCTCTCGTGTTCTGCATCCTGGCCGCCGGGGCCGCGTCACTCAGGTGGCAGCCTGTCCGCCGCGCCGTCGGTCTCGCGCCGCTCGTAGAGCCGCAGGCCAGCCCCACTCCGCTCACGCTCGCCAAGGAGTACATCTATGCCGGGGGCCGCCTCGTCGCAACTGAGGAGCCCGCGCCGCCGTCGGGGCCGCCGCCGACGAACCTCGTAGCCACCGCCAACTCGGCTACGAGCGTCGCCGTGACGTGGACTGCGCCCGCGGGATCGGTCAGCGGCTACGTCGTCGAGCGGGCGCAGAGCAAGGATGGGCCCTACGTCCAGATCGGCACGACCCCCGCTTCGCAGACCTCATTCGCCGACGCGGCACCGACCAACTCCCAGCCGCCGTCGGCCGACACGGCTTACCTCTACCACGTGAGGGCTACGTACGCGGGCGGCGGGTACTCCGACTACAGCAACAATGACCTGGCGACGACCGTCATCTTCAGCGACGACCCCCTGGTCGGCTCCAACGACACGCACCCGCCCGCAGCGACCGTCATCAGGGCCACACACCTGACTGAGCTGCGCCGCGCGGTGAGGGCCGTTCACATACTCGCCGGGCTGGGCGATGTCACTTCATGGTCCTACCCAGACCCGGTGTCTGACCCTCCGTCGGCGCGACGCCCGATCTACCTTGCTGACGTAAAGGATCTACGCGACAAGCTCGACGAGGCGCTGCCGGCTCTGGGGAGGACGCCGCCGACCTACGCCCCGCTGACACAGTACTTGACGAAGGTGAGTAAGGATCACTTCCAGCAGCTCAGGGACGCCGTCAAGTGAGTGGCGGGTGAAGTGGGGCAAGCGCCGAGGCGTTTTAAGTCTCCGATAGTGACCGGCATCGGAACGCGCCGGGCGACGAGCAGGCAGACGCATTTAGTGAGGAATACACGCGATGAGACCGACAGGTAGCCCAAATAGCAGCCTCACCACATCGGGAGACTCACACTCGGCGAGACCCGTCCTGTCCATGCAAAGAGCAGCGCGGCTGGCCTTATTCGCGTTCGTCATACTTCTGGCCTCTTACACGGCGCGCGCGCAGAACGTGCAGTTCACGCAAGGTGCGGTCGGTTCCGGGCTCGACAACTCGATACAGATACCCATAGCGGGCTACCCCGGCCGCGGTGGCGCGGGTCTGCCGGTGACGCTCTACTACTCTTCGAGGGTCTGGAAGATCACACACCTCAAGACCGTACACGACGGGGCGCTGCCGCAGTCAGTCGCGGAGGCAGTCTATGCCGAATACTCGAACTCGGGCTGGACGACGAGCCTCGACGTGCCGCGCGTCGAGTGGCCGAAGCTGAACGACCGCTACTGGTACGACGGCAAGCCCTATCAATGGTACGTCGCGGGCGACACCTACCGCGTACCCAACGTCTTCATACACATGCCCGACGGCTCCACTCACGAGCTGCGCCGCGGCGACGACTACTACCTCGACCATAATGTGGTGAGCGTGACCGGCACCTTCTACGCGATGGACGGGTCGCGCCTTCGCTACGACAGCACCTCTGCGACTGCCGGCATACTCTACATGCCCGACGGCTCGCGCTACGAGCTGAGCGGGGCGGACGCGCAGTTCATAGACCGCAACGGCAACGCACTCAACTACAGCGGCTCGACTAGGGAGTGGACCGACGCGCTCGGCGCTTCGATAAACGGAAACGGCGTGCCCCTGCGCGGCAAGATCGCGACGCCCTTGCCCGCGAACCCGCTGGCCGGCCATTCCTACGACTACACGCCGCCGGGCTACTCGCAGCCCTACGTCTTTAAGTTCGAGAGCCTCTCGTCCGTACTCACGACGCCGGACGCGGACGGGAACACGCCGCATATCAGGGCCGCGTCGAGCCACTATCTCCCCTCGCCGGGCGAAGACCCGACCGACAACGGCCAGGGGAATTTCCCGCAGGCGATACCCGCGGGGACGCCAAGCCTCTTCTCCTCCGCCCTAGGGGACGAGGCCGACACCACCTCTAGGAGCTATACCTACGTCGTGGGGCGCGGGCAGACGGCCACCAACAGCTTCGACCCCGTAGTGCTCGCGGAGGTGGTTCTGCCGAACTCAACGACCAACAACGTCATCAGCTACAAGTTCACCTACAACATCTACGGCGAGATAGACAAGGTCGTCTACCCGACCGGCGGATACGAGCGCAGCCGGTATGACACAGTGCCGGCGTTAGGCAATGTCAAGCCCCCTTACAACGAGGCCAGCCGCGGATTGAAGTCACGCTGGGTGAGCCCCGCGGGCACCGGCGGGACGGACGAGGCGCAGTGGACATATGACGCGTCGCTCCCCTCTCCGAACACCTACATGGTGAAGACGACGACCCCCGACTCAACCTACACCGAGTCCTACAGGCACAACTTCTACGACACGACGGGCGGCAAGACCTTCGGCTACCAGAACGGGCTCACGGGACTAGCCTATGACGAACGTACGTATGACAGCGCAGGCGTGATGCTGCGGCGCACGCTGACGAAGTGGGCGCAGACCCAGCCTGTCGTCCAAGGCCCCATCCCGAACGTGGGCGGCAACATTCAGCCGACGAGCTATACGGCCTACCGCAACCCGCGCCCCGTCAGAAGCGTGAGCCTCATACTCGACACGGGCGGAACAGCGCTGGCGAAGAGGATGGAATACTTTTACGCCGCGGCCGACCCCGACACCGTCAACTTCAGCAACTCCCCTACGATAGAGGTTACGACGGGCCTCGACCGCACGGGGATGACGGAGTCGAACTTCGCCGACGGCATAGATCTTACGACGGCGAAGACCGGCTCGATAGACACGCTCTGGGGGAACTACACCTACCCGCCCGCGAGTAGCTCGGAGACCACGTACCTGACCGACCCCGCTTACCGCGACCCCTCAGCCCACAGTCGCTATATACTCGGCCTCGTCGCCTCCGTCGTGCTGAAGGACGCGGCGGAGCAGGTTGTAAGTAAGACCGAGACCTTCTACGACGAGACCGGCTACCCGCTCATAACTTATTCGGACCTCGGCTCCGACTCGAACTACGTAGATCCGGGCACGACCCTGCGCGCCAACCCTACGACCGTGCGGCGCTACACCGACATCGCGGCCAACTCTTACCTTGAGACGCACGCACAGTTCGACCAGTACGGTAACCCCGTCTACTTCCGGGACGCGCGCGGCATACAGTCGCAGAAGGAGTACGCTGTCGAATACAGGCACGCCTACCTGACGAAGACGATCTCGGCCGTGCCCGACCCTTCGGGGCAGTACGGGTCGAGCACGGCGTTCACTTCGAGCAACGTCTACGACCCCGTGACGGGGCAGGTGACATCGATGAAGGACGCCAACGACCGGGAGACGACCTTTAGCTATAACATCGACGCGACACACCGCGACCCGCTAAATCGCCTGCGACAGGTGACGCGGCCGGACAATAGCTGGACGAAGACTTATTACAACGACGTGCCGGGGAATCTCTACGTCCATACGGAGTCTCAGTTCGACGCGACGACGAACACGCACGCCTACGTCTCCTACGATAAGATGGGACGCGCGAGCCGCTCCTTCGCGCTCGAATCGGGGCTGACCTACCTGGTCTCGGAGACGCACTACGACAGGATGGGGCGCGTGAGCGAGACCTCGAACCCCATCCGCACGACCGTTGCGGGCGGGAGCGACGCCTCGCTGGCTTCGTACTGGGTGACGGCAGACCAGCCCACCCTCTGGACGACGAACACTTACGACGCTATGGGGCGAGTCAAGCAGGTGACGCTGCCCGACTCGACCGTGGTGACGACCGACTACACGGGCGTCTACACGACCGTGACGGATCAGGCGGGGAGGCAGAGGAGACAGAAGACGGACGCGCTCGGC
>JBJMGR010000216.1:0-3352 GCA_045807805.1 Pyrinomonadaceae bacterium
CGGCTTGAAGTTCGCTGGCGTGACGTTGCGGAAGCCGCCCGGCGTGTAGTCCATCGGCCCGACGAGCATGCGCGTGAACGGGAGCGTCACGTTGTGCGTCGCAGTGACGCGCGCAGTCCACTTGTTGTACTCCGCGCCGAGCACGCCCTCCTGCGAAAGGTAGTTCGGGTACGTTCGCACGAGCCCCGTCGGCTTATACGCACCGTGCAGGTCAACGACGAGATGATGCTCGGCCGCCTTACTTAAAACGCGTTGGTAGAAGGCGACCATCTCCTGATCGTCTCTATCCATGAAGTCGATCTTCACTTCCTTTATGCCGAGCCGCTCGTAGAAGGGAAAGGCCCTGTCCATCTGTTCGAGCGCGGGTATCCAGTGGAGCCAGAGTATGAGGCCGACGCCGCGCCCGCGCGCGTACGCGACGAGGCCGGGCAGGTCTATCTCGGGGATGGTCTTCGTGATGTCGGCCTTCAGGTCTGCGCCCTCGCCCCACGCGACGGGCGTGTACCAGCCCGCGTCAACGAGCATGTATTCGAGCCCCAACTCCGAGGCGAAGTCGATGTAGTGCTTCATCGTCGCATCGTTCATGCCGGGCTTCGCGACGCCTTCGGCCAGTTGCCCAGACCACCAGTCCCACGCGGCCTTGCCCGGCCTTATCCACGAAGTGTCACGGAAGGCTGGCGGGTCGTTGAGGCTGAGGATTATCGTCGACTCTATGAGTCGGCCCGGCGCGTCGCCGAGCATCAGGACGCGCCACGGCGTCGAGAGCGGCGCGCGCCCCGACACGCTCAGGCCGTCGCCGTTCGAGTGCGGCGACAGGCGCGAGACGAGCGCGTTCCGCATGCCCTCGATGCCTTGCAGGTACATGCCCGCGTAGTCCTTCAGCCCCGCCTCCGCTATCGCCAGCGTCGCCCCGCCGTCGGTCTGAATCGTGAGGGGAAGGCCAATTATCGCGCCCGGTCTTAATTGCCCGACGCTCGTCGGCTCGAACTCCTTCTCGTAGTTCGAGTGGAGGGTGTTCAACTGCATCGCCCAGCAACGGTAGTCCGAGGGGAAGCGAAACTCGCTCTTCTCCTCGACGATGTCGAGTTGTTCGAGCCCCGCCTGTTCGGGCACGACGTAACGAAACGCCGCGCCGTCGTCGTACGCGCGGAAGATTAACTGCAAGCGCCGCCCCGTCCCGCCCCGCTCGCGCAGAGAGACCGCGAGTTCGCGGTAACGTTCTCGCACCCGGCTCGTCTTGCCGACGGCGAGCGCGTACGTCGATTCGTACGCGCGGCTTGAGACCGACCCCACCTCCATCCCGCGCGAGAGCAATCCGCCCTGTCTGAGTTCGAGGCCGAGGGTTGAAGGGCTCACGACAGTCCGACCTTTATACGCGACCGAGTAGACGGGCGCGCCCGACGCGTCGAGCGAGAACGTGATCAGGACGTTTCCGTCGAGCGAACGGACGCTCTGAAGAATCCCACCCGCCTGCGCCGACGCCGCGTTCAGCGCCCCGCACACGAGCAGCAAGGTGCTTGCTAGAATGGCCCTCTTCATCTCTGCTCCCGAAGTTAGGAATGGCTGCGCGGTGAGATTAGGCGGGGCGGCCGAGCGGCGTCAAGAAGTTTCGGAGTCGGGCGCGTGCGGCCGACTCTGCGCGGCGCGCGGCGACGTGTGTTATCGTATCGCGCACGTTTATTGACAGGCGCGTGCCGCGTCGAATAGAAGCGGCCCGAAGCCTCATACCTCTCTCGAAGGGTAATCGGACATTGTCAGACCAATGCGTCGCCGGTATAGACATCGGCGGGACTAAAATCGCGCTCGCGCTCGCCGCGCCCGACGGACGGATCATCGCGGGCACGCGCTTCCCCACGCGCGTCGAAGACGGCCCCACCGCAATCCTCGAACGCGCCTTCGACGAGTTGGATAAGCTGCTTGGACAATCCGGCGCCCGGCTCGCCGCCGTCGGCGTCGGGTGCGGCGGCCCTCTAGACCGCGCGCGGGGTCTCATTCTCTCGCCGCCGAACCTTCCGGGCTGGGACGAGTTCCCTATCGTCGAGATGCTTGAAGTCCGCTTCGGCGTGAAGGCCGTGCTCGACAACGACGCGAATGCGGCCGCGCTCGGCGAGCACCGCTACGGCGCGGGGCGCGGGCTCAAGCACCTCGTCTACATAACCATCTCGACCGGCATCGGCGGCGGCGTCATCGTGCGCGGCACGCTCGTCCACGGCGTACACGACGGCGCGGGCGAGGTCGGCCACATGACCGTTCTGCCCGACGGCCCTCTGTGCGGCTGCGGCGGGCGCGGCTGTCTCGAAGCGCTCTGCTCGGGCCCTTCAATCGCGCGGCGCGCGCGCGAAAGAGTCGCGGCGGGCGAGCCGAGTTCGCTCTCGTCTCTCGGCCACAAAGAACTGACGGCGCAGGCGGTGGCCGAGGCCGCGCGCTCGGGCGACGCGCTCGCGTCCGTGGTCTGGTACGACACGATTCGGCATCTGTCGGTCGGCGTCGGAAATCTTTTCAACGCGCTCGCGCCGGAGGCCGTCGTCATCGGCGGCGGCGTCTCGACCGTGGGTGAGCAACTCTTCGAGCCTCTGCGCGAGCAGGTGCGCGCGCGCGTGCGTATGCTCCCGCCCGACAAGATAAACATTCTCCAGGCCTCGCTTGGTGGCGACAGCGGCATCCACGGCGCGGTCATACTCGGGCAGGCTGCGCTGGAAGGGACTGCAAGCGCATGACTGTGAAGACGCGGCGCGCGTGCGCGGTCACGGTCGCTTTAACGGCCGCGCTCCTCCTCTCCGTCCTTCTCGTCTCGCACTTCGCGCGCGCCGCCGTGGCCGCGGTCAAACATCAAAAGCCCGCCGCGAACGCGCGCGGAAAGGCCGCCTGGTGGAAGCACGCGGTCTTCTACGAAATCTACCCGCGCAGCTTCAAGGACTCGGACGGCGACGGCGTCGGAGACTTAAACGGCATCACCTCGAAGCTCGACTATCTCGCGGGCTTAGGCGTGGACGCGGTCTGGATAACGCCCTTCTATCCTTCGCCGCAGGTGGACTTCGGCTACGACGTGAGCGACTACGAGGCGGTTGACCCGCAGTTCGGCACGCTCGCGGACTTCGACCGGCTCGTGCGCGAGGCTCACCGTCGCCGCATAAAGGTCGTCATTGACTTCGTCTTGAATCACACCTCCGACCAACACCCCTTCTTCAAAGAGTCGCGGTCGTCGAAGACGAATCCCAAACGCGACTGGTACATCTGGCGCGACCCCAAAGCCGACGGCTCGCGCCCGAACAACTGGTCTTCGTCGTTCGGCCCCGTCGCGTGGACTCTGGACGAGAGGACGGGCCAGTTCTACTACCACTACTTCTACCCG
>JBJMGR010000217.1:0-6317 GCA_045807805.1 Pyrinomonadaceae bacterium
CCGAGCATCCCGGCACGCCCGGCGTTGCAGACTCCATCACGCGCGAGGCTTACTCGCACGAGGTCTCAAGCGCGGGCTTCTGGCCCGGCGGCCCGGCGCTGCCCGAGCCGATCTTCTACTCCTACGCGTACCCCGAGCCTACGGGCTTCCGTGAAGCGAAGGTCGGCCCCGAGCGCGCCTACTATCACAAGGACTTCAAAGAGTTCGTGCTTCCTTACGAGGCCGTGCGAACCTCCGAGAATTCACACGGCGACCTCCTACAGTTCCTGCAAGAGACCTACGAGGCAGCCGCCACACGCGGCAACTGGGATCGCGCCGCGCTCGAACGCTGACTAGAACCAACGTTAATCCACGTCCGACTTGCTTGAATCAAAAAACTTCGAGGGCGCCGAGAGAATCAACTCTCAGCGCCCTCGCTCTCTATTCGACAATCCGCGCCTCAACGCCTTCAATCTAAATTGAAGGAAGGCTTGCCTTCATCTCTGCTGCGTCGCGGGCACGGGCTGCGTCTGCGGCGCGGGCTGCGCCGACGCGTTGCCACGGTTCTTGAACTGCACGAGACCTTCGAGCGACGTGTAAATCTGTAGGTACATCTGCGTCTCGCGCGGTATCAACGTGCGCCAGGACGTGCCGCCGCGCCGCAGGTACGCGGGCAGCTTCGCGGGGTTCGAGTTGTAACCGGCGGCGACTAAGTCTGCCTGCGTCGCGTTCTTCGTGGTCATCGCGTCGAGCACGTCGGCGTCGAGCGCGAGCCCGTTCCAGGTGTCCTGCATGTAAAGCAGCATCGCTTCCAAGGCGTTCCCGTGGTTGCGCATCCCCGCGACGAAGTCCGGGTTCAGGCCCACCGCAGGGTGCAGGCGGCGTATCATCTGGTAGGTCGAAGGAATCATCTGCACCATGCCGCCCGCGCCCGCCGAGCTTACGGAGTAGCGGTATGTGTCGAGTTCGTTCAAGGCGTAGAGCGCGTAGACTTCGTTGTAGAGCGAGCGGCGGTCTTCGCGTCGGAAGCGGTCGTGGTCAACGTGCTCTACGACGCAGAGGCGCTCCGCTATGTCAACGAGTTCGGGCGAGACACGGTTTCCCTTCGCCTTCAGGCGCTCGGCCGCGAGGTCGAGCATGTTGCGCACGTACGTCTGCCCTCGCTTCGTCACCTCGGGCGAGAGCAGAGCGGGGTGCGCGGAAGTGTAGTAGGCCATCTCGCGCACGCTCCCGAACTTCTCAATCGGGTACTCGATGACGAGCGGCGTCAGTTGCTTCCCCGTCGCGGCGTCGGAGAGAACGACGGCCGAGTTGACGTAGTTGGGCCGTACGACCTGCAAGCGCACGTTCAACCCCTGCGCCGTCGTGAGTACAACGTCCGTGCCGCGCGTGAGCAGGGTCTGCTTCGGGATGCTGAGCGTGTGAATCTTCGATGAGTCCTGTTCGAGCGCGGCGATGGTCACGAAGCCGGGCGACGGCGAGGCGGACGTGAGCGTCACCTGTCGCGTCTTCAGAAGCTTCTGCGCCTCCGCCGCCTTCTCCTTGAACTTACTCAGCGACAGAGGATGCGCGGGCTGCAAAGGTACGACGGGCGCGGCGTACTGCGCGGGCGCGGGCATCGTCGCGGGACTCATCTGCTGCGACGAAGGCGGCGGCGCAGTCCCCTGTTGAGACGCGGGCGCGCCCTGCCCTTGCTGTACGGCGGGCGACTGCGTTTGCGCGGGCGTACGTTGCGGCGTCGAGGGCGTCTGCGTCGCGTTGGGCGCGGGCGTTGTCGTTGACCGCGACTGTTGCGCGGCGTTGACGACGCGCGGGCGCGTGTAGACGTTGGCCGTTGGTTCGCCTTGCGCGCGCGCGTCGTGCGCGGACGCAAAGACTACGACAGTCAAACTCAGCAACAGGCGAGAGCGGTTTTTCATATTCAAACTTCAGGGCTGAAGGTCTGTCCGCACTTGGGGGCGCGGGTCTTGCTGTCCTAAGATTCGCGCGACTCACGAGCGGTTGTCAACCACTCTCTGCCCCTTCGCGTCAAATTGCCATGCGTGGACGGTAATAGTTCAAGGCAAAAGTGGAAGGCAAAAGTGAAGACGCAGAACAGCGTGGTCTTCATCAACGATAGATGAAGACCACGCTGTAATCAATGAAGGAGGATGAGAGTAAGGCTTACCCTCATCCTCCTTAATTTTTGCCTTTTGCCTTCTTACTTTTGCCTTACTAAAACTCTCGCAGACTTCCGGCGACCGCGCCAGCGGCGGAGGCGGCGAGGTCTTGAAGCTCGCCCTTGCCCCGGCGCGAGAGGCGGAAGCGCGTGGCGAGCGCGTAGCCGACACTGAAGCCCGCGCACGCGTCCAACTCGTACAACTCGCGCGTGAGTGCGTCCTGCGCGACGCGTTCGAGTGCGGCGTCCAACTCGCCCGCGGCGTTGTCCAAGCCCTCGACGAATATCACCTCGGACGTGCCGCTCGTGCGCGAGCGCCGTCGAGCGTGCTCGCGTAGGCGGGCGCGCGCGTCGTCCTGAATCTTCCCTGTGGAGAGTACGACGAGGCGCGTCGAATGAGAGTCGGCCTCGGCTTCGAGCGCGCGTCGCGCGTCGGCCGGGGTGAAGTCTCCGTCGCGCACGACGAAGAGGAACGGCTCGCCGCCTACGCTGGCGAGCACATGCGCCTCGCCCTCGTCCGAGGCGGCGCGCGTCGAGGTCTCAGCCTCGGGCACGCCCAGGGAGGAGAGTATCGAGCGGAGGCTACGGACGAGCCACTCGCCGCCCTTCAACATCGAGGATGCGAGCGGCGTCGGCGTGACGAGTTCTTCGGCGCGCTCGTCGGCGATAGCTCCGCCGCACCCGCTGCACACGGCGTTACTCGCCGTCACTATCGCGAGCGCGTCGGGCGAAGGCAGGCGGAAGAGCGAGCGCCCGTCTTTGCGGCAGCTTATCTGAACATCTCGACGCACGAGGCCGGAGCCGGCGAGCCTTGCAACGAGCGCCTCACGTTCGGGCGAGCGCCCCTCGGCCGCGAGCATCTCGGCGACACGCCCGTCCGCGTGCGCCTCGCTCAGACGTTGGAGGAAGCCGCGCGCGTCCGCCTCTTCGAGAATTTCAACTGCGCGCATGCGCTCGGCCGTCTGGCCGCCGCGCGCGGCGCTTGAAGTCGGAGCTTGCGCGCCGTCGTCCGTAGAGCCGAAGCGTCTGAAGACCTCTTGAGAGCGGCCCTCTTGACGCCGCCACTCGATGCGCGTCGAGGCGTCCGCGCCGTTCCGCGCTCCACCGTTCCGCGCGCCTTCCACATGCGCGGCGCGCGCGGCCTCTTCATAAGCATCGGCGACGCTCCGGCAGAAGGTTTCGAGGCGGCGAGCGGGCTCGGCCGTCTCCGCGTCGTAGACTATCCCTGCGCGGAGCCCCGCGCCGCCCTCCGACTCGTCGGCGAAGATGAGGAAGTGCGCGAAGTCCTCCGAGCAGAAAACGTCGCCGCACACGTAAGGCTCTACGCCCTCCGCGTCTGTCCAGTCCGCGACTGTACGCTCCAACGCGCGCGCGTGGGCCGCGTCGCCCGCCGCCTGCTCGAAGAAGCGCATCCGCGCCGAGCGTATGAGCGGCACGAGCCCTCGCCCTTCCAGAGCCTCAAGCAGAGGCGTGCGCAGACGTTTTTCGACGGACTGTTCGGCGACCCTCGTCTCGATAAGAAGCATAATCTCGCCTTCTCCCCTTTTGGCGGCGCATGCTATCACGCCGCGCGTCGAACTTCCAACGATAAAAAACTGCGCGCGCCGTCACATAATAACGCACTGATTCGTCACACTTCGTTCAGTATGAACCGAAGCCGCGTCCCCTTTCAGTCCAACCTTTGGCGATTGATTATGCTTTGTCACAAAGCAGTCACATTGCCGCTTGTGGCGTCCGCATCTGTTCTGTAGGATGGCTTTTAGGCGCTCGGCCTTTAGTGAAGCGTCTCCACCTCAAGCCTAAGAAATACCCCAAAAGTTATACGGATTTTGGTAGAGGAGATCGTTCCCCTAGATGTCTTTTTTCAGAGTGTTCCCCCGACTGTTCGCGGTCTGCTTCGTCCTCGGCCTGCTCTCGATGAGCGCGGCGGCGCAGCAGACCGAGACTCGGCCGCGACAGCCGACGCAGCCCGAGACGAATACAAGCACCGGCGCGGCCGTGCGCGCGAAGCTCGAAAACGAGATTACGCTCGTCTCTCCGAAGGAGGAGGCGGACGAGGACGATGCGTCGGCCACGTTCGTACAGGGCTTCGCGGTTCCCACGACCCTCGGGCACACCGAGCGGTTGATGCTCTCCGCGGTTGAGGAGCGTCTGGGCACGCCCTACCGGATGGGCGCGACGGGGCCGTACCGATACGACTGTTCCGGCTTCGTTTGGAGCGTGTTTCAGCAGGCGGGCGTTGAGTTCACGCGCATCCCCGTGCGCAGCCTCTGGCAGGAGTTCGTGCAGCCGACCGAGGTTGATAAGTTCAAGTTCGGGACGCTGGTCTTCTTCAACAACCTGCACCACGTCGGCATAGTCGTGGACGAGAACGGCTTCTTCCACGCGTCATCCAGCCACGGCGTAATGTACTCGCGCTTCGACGACTACTGGACGAAACGGATCAACGGCTTCAGGCGCGTGCCGCTCGCACAGGGGCATGCGCTCGTCGCGTCGTCCGGACGTTAAAGGTTAACAGCCCACCTTCCGTCCGACACAAATCAGGCCGGCGCACCCCCCAGAGTGCGCCGGCCTGATGCTTTTACGGAACCGCGAGCGGTAGCGAGCGAGTGTGCGTTGCGCCGTGCGACATGCACGACGAGACCGCGACCCGCTGGCTACCGCTCGCGGTTCTGTTTCAAGGCCGGAAGCCGACGACGAAGCCCGCGCGCTGGTCGCCCGAGCGCGTCTCGCTGAGTACGATGATGCGCTCTATTGCGACGTAGAACATCTGGTCGTCTTCGTCAACCATGTGCGCCACGTCGCCCTCGACCTTCACGAGCTTACCGCGCAGGCTCGACCTGCCGCCGCAGAATATGTCAACCTTCTTCCCCACAAGCTTCGTCAGAATCTCTCTCATGCTTCTCCCTTCGGGAAGTGATGAGTGATAAGTGATAAGAAAAAGCCTGTCTTCACTTATCACTTATCACTCATCACTTATCACTTTTTCTTCTTCTCCGGCTCCCATTCCCAAACCTGCTCGTTGTTGCCGACGCCGTCGGTCTCCTTCACTTCGTGGAAGGTTATCTGGATGAGTGGGAGAACTGTGTCGTCCTGCTGCTGCCTGCGCTCGAACTGTAGCACGTCGTAGTACGCGCAGCGAGAGCGGTCGGGGTACTCGCGGCATACGTTCGGCCGCGCGTGGTAGATGGTGCAGCCGCGCTTCTCCTGATCGAGGAAGACGCACGTTTCGGGGAAGAGCTTGTCCTCGACCTTCTTGAGCACGCGCTCCGACTCCCACTGCTTCGTGAAGCGGCGGCGCGCCGTCTCGAAGGAGACGCCGAAGTGTTTGGCGAGCCGCGTGATGTCACGCTTGGTCACCTGCACGCGCTCGTATATCGAGCAGCAGAAGGCCGGGCACTTGTTGCAGTCGAAGTATGTGCGCGGCTGGTCGTCCTTGATCGTCTTAACCATTTGTCCCCCGTGAACCGTGAACCGTGAACCGTGACGAGATGAAAGCCCGCTCTTAGCTCGTCGCGGTTTACGGTTAACGGTTAACGCCTTTTACCTTCTTTCCGATTTTTCATACTCGCTCAAGAGCATGTCCATCAACTCGCCGCGCCGCTCGTAGAGGCGTTTGGGCTCGCGCGGCTCGTGGCGCGCGAGCGCGTAGGACGTAATCACCGGCAGCGCTATCGTCGAGTCTAGATAGCAGACGACCGCGTCGGGCAGGCGCTCGGGGTCAACCTTGCCCCAAGAGACCGCTTCGCCCGGCGTCGCGCCCGACAAGCCCCCCGTGTCGGGCCGCGCGTCCGTGACTTGCAGGAAGTAGTCGTGGCCGCGCTCATCAATCCCGAGCACCTCCTGAATCTGCGGCTCGGTCTGTAGCATGAAGTTCTTGGGGCTTCCGCCGCCGAGTATGAAGACGGCCGACTTGCCGCCGTGCTTCTTCCCCCGGTCGCCTCGTCCGTGAATCGCGCCGCGCTTCGCCGCAAGCACTATCGCCGCCGTCTCGTTCACGTCGGCCGAAGGGTCGAAGGCAAGCTTGTTGCCTTGCAAAGCCTTCGCGGCGACGTTCATGCCGATGGAAGAGTCGCCGGGGCTCGAAGTGTATAGAGGCACGCCGTACTCGTAGGCGGCGGCGAGAAAGGACTTGTTCTCAAGCCCGAGCTTGCGCCCGCGCTCAAGCACGTACTTGCCG